>NZ_CP092519.1:952220-1269626 GCF_022430525.1 Cetobacterium somerae
TTCCATGTATATATGCTCCTAATAAAGTTGCATCTAAAGGTGAATATTTCTGACTTATAAAAGATCCGATTATTCCACTTAAAACATCACCCATTCCTCCTGTTGCCATAACACTATTTCCTGTTGTGTTTATAAAAATATCTTCTCCGTTAGTGATTAAAGTTTTATGGTCTTTTAAAAGTAATATACAATTATACTTTTGGGCAAACTCTTTTGCGATGGCTACTCTATTTACTTTTATGTATTCTATATCTAAATTTGTAAGTCTTGAAAACTCCCCATAGTGAGGTGTTAAAATTGTAGGATAAGTTCTATTTTTTAAAAAATCTAGATTATTATTTTTAGCTAACATAGTTAATCCATCTGCATCAACAACTATAGGTTTTGGAAAATTTGAAAGTAACTCTTTTAAAAGATGCTCATTTTTTTGATTTATTCCAAATCCACTTCCAAAAACTATAGATGAGAATCTTTCTAAATTATCCAATATATTCATCTCATCTAAATTAAGCAACATAACTTCGTTTAGTTTTATAGAGAAAATATCAAAAGTTTCACGATAAGTTCCTAAAGTTGTAAGTCCTGAACCAGATTTTACAGCACCCATACTTGCAAAAAATCCAGCTCCAACCATTCCAGAACTTCCACATAAAATCAGAGTATGACCAAAATCACCTTTATATGATTCTAACTCTCTAGGTTTATAGATCTCTTTTACATAATCTAAATCTATAAAATTCATATAAAAACCTCCTTAAATTATTCGAAATAATAATTATCTTTTATTTGTTAAAAATAAACTACATATAATGTTAATTATATGTAGTTTCATTTCGTGAATAACAGTTATTTACATTAAAATTAGTTGTATAAATAAATAATATAGCTTTTAAATATCGTTTAAAAGTCTTCATCAATAGATTGCACAGGTATTTTATCAAGGACCTTCTTTTCGATTAATGATTTTGCATTTATATAAACTTCGGTAACTTTTGTATCTGAGTGACCTAAAAAGTCTCTAATCTCTATTAAATCCGCTCCATTTAATGAAAGTTCAGTTGCAATAGCATGACGAATATTATGTGGACTAATATCTTTATTTATAACTTGTCCCATTTCTTGAATAACATTATACAAAGCTCTATATGATAATGGTCTATTTTTTTCAAAAGAACTACAAAAAAGATATCTCTCTTCTAACTCATCTTCGTCCATTCCATACACATTAATTATATAATTTTTATAGTCTGCAATTTTGTTTATTAGAAAATTATGTAGTGGTTTATATTGTTCTCTTCCACTTTTCGTTTTTTCTAATTTTACAAAATACTCTCCATTTCTTTTCAATATATGTTTAAACTGCAAAGATAAAAGTTCTTGACTTCTCATTCCCGTGTAAAAAAGCGTGTGTAAAATAAGAGTGTTTCTATACTCCTTTTCTCCACTCACTTTATAATTTTTTAAGATCTCTTTTATGTCATCAAAAGATACCTTTAATATATTATCTAAATTTCTTGCTGTTTTAAAAAGTCCAATATATTTAAATGGATTATCATATCCATTTTTTTCCAACTCTTTATAAAGAGATTTTAAAGATGATATAACTTTATTCACAGATGTTTTTTTCATCTCCCGCTCATTTAAAAGATGAGATAAATAATCCTCTATATCACTTTTCTCTATTCCAGTCATAAGTTCAATTATCTCATCCCCTTCTATTGGAGAATCACCATCATAAACATAAGTTAAAAAATCTTTTAGATAGAAAAAATAATCTTTCATTGTTTTGGGAGATTTGTATATTTCAAATATACTCTTTTTCTCCTCTTTACTTTTTTTCTTTCTACGCTGGGTACTTATTTCATGTTTTTCTTTAATAACTATCTCGTTCAATGTTCCTCCTAAAAAAGTCCTATCATTTTATTTATGGAAATTTATAGAAAATTATATAACATCGTCTCTTTCGATCTCTCTAACTTCACACGGAACCATATCCTCTAAAGTTAATTTTCCAAAAGTCTCTCTTTTTAAATATGTAACTTCATTACCAACAGCTTTTAACATTTTTTTTACTTGATGGAATTTCCCCTCTTTTATATTTAAAAGTATCTCCTTTGAGTTTACAATTTCAGCTTTTGCAGGTTGAGTTATATAACCACCAATATCTACTCCTGCTTCAAGTTTTTCAATCTCTCCCTCTCCAATATCATCTCTTAAAGAAACACGATATATTTTATCCACATGTTTTTTAGGAGAAGTTAACTCATGAGCTAACTTCCCATCGTTTGTAAAGAAAAGTAATCCTTCAGTATCTTTATCCAATCTTCCAACTGGAAATAAATCTTTTTTATTTACCCATTCAGGTAACAGTTCCATTACAGTTTTTTCTTTTTTATCTTCAGTAGCAGTTATATATCCATCTATTTTATATAGCTTGTAATATCTAAACTCTTTATATACAACTCTTCTACCCTTATACTCTACAACTGTATTTTTCTCATCTATATTTTTATTGTTATCTTTACAGATACATCCATCTATAGTTATTTCAGCAGAAGATATCAGTTTCTTTACCTCACTTCTACTTCCAATTCCACACTCTACTAAAAATTTATCTAATCTCAATTTTAATCCTCCTAAATAGTAATAATATAATTATAATTCTTATAATTTATAAAATCAAGTTTTATAATTTTTAATTTATTTTTAAGGTTAGTTTTTATATGTATATTTTTTCAAAATGAGTTTAAATACAAAATTACAAATTACAAAAAATAATAATATTTTTAAATTTTTAGTTGTTCAACTAATTAAAGTTGTGATATAATAAGTAGCAAATATTTTAATTCTTATTTTTCAGGAGGGTATACAAAAATGGTTGATTTCAAAAAAATTGATTTAATGATAGAATACATCGAAGAGGGAACTATTCCAGAAGGTAAGAGTTTCAATGAATTTGCAATAGACTTTTATCTTGAAACAAAAACTTTAACTTTATCAAAATATCTAAGATTAAAAGATAGAAGTTCAAAGTTACCTAAAATTATGAATACTAAAAAAGCTGGAGAGGTTCTTTTTGAAACAGAAAAAAATGATGAGATGAAATCATTTCTATCTAGAAAAGGATTTAAGACTCTTCCAGAACTTAACTATACAGCAGTTATGCTTCTTAGAAAAGTAGATCTTTTTACAAATTGGCAAAAACTTGTTTATTTCTTCGAAGGTGGAAGAACAATACAAGAGATTAACAGCTCATTAAAAAAAGAATTACTACCTATGGAAGTTGAAAAGTTAGAAAGGTTTATAAAAGATGAACTTCGTCTGAACGACCAAGAACTTAACTGGTTTTTAGGAAAAATGGAAAAAGTCGAAAAAGATAAAGCTTTATATAGAGCTATAAGAAAACTTACTAAATAGGGAGAACAAAATTATGAAAAAATTATTATGTGGATTTTTATTACTTTCATCTTTAGCTTTTGCATCAGATGTTTCTAGAAAAGAAGCAAACGCACTAAAAGATAGATTAAAGATGTATACTACAGGATATCAAAAAAGAGCTTTTTCTATGAAAAATCACTTAGGAAAAAGAGAGATTGTTATAGATTCTAAATTAAGAGACTTACCACAAACTTCAAGAACTGCTTTTGGTGATAATAAATACAATAGATCTGGTGATTGGGAAATGAATAGAGAGAAGAGAGGAATTCAATACTTCTCAGTTCCTGGAACAACTAGAAGAAAAGCTGTACAAAAAATAGATGGAAAATATGTTGTATTCTTCTACAACGCTATTGGTAAAAATGATAACATGGTTGAAGATACATTAGAAGATGTAAAAAAGGCATTAGAGAGAAACTAATCTCTATAAATCAGATATATAAAAAGACACAGAATTTTCTGTGTCTTTATTTTTTAATCTACTAAACTTCTAAGTAGTTCAATCTCTTGTTTCCAAATAGTTTCATCTATTGTCTCCATAACTATTGGAATATTTCTAAATCTATCATCATTCATAAATCTTTTAAAGAAGTCCATACCAAGAGTTCCCTCTCCTATACTGTGATGTCTATCTTTTTTACTTCCTACTCCAAACATAGAGTCATTTAAGTGTATTCCTTTTAGATATTTAAATCCAACAATATTTTCAAAAGCATCCATAGTTGAATTATATTCCTCCTCTGTTGAAAGAGCATATCCCGCTGCTACTGTATGACACGTATCTAAACAAACACCTATTCTAGTTTTATCTTCTATAAGATTTATTATATCTCTTAAATGTTCAAATTTATAACCCATATTTGAACCTTGTCCTGCTGTATTTTCTAAAACAACTATAACATTTGGAACAGCTTTATGTGCTTTATTTATTGAATCAGCTATAAGTTTTACACACTCATCTTCACTTATCTCTTTTAGATGACTTCCTGGGTGAGTATTCAGATATATAAGTCCTAATTGATTTACTCTTTCCATCTCATCTAAAAAAGCATTTAATGACTTCTCTCTTTTTTCCTCATCAGGACTTCCTAAGTTTATAAGATATCCATCATGTGGTAAAATTTGCTCTGGAGTAAACTTGTATCTTCTCATAGCATCTTTAAACTCTAAAATTTCATCTTCTGTATATGGTTTAGCATCCCATCTTCTCTGATTTTTAACAAACATTCCAAATCCATTTGCATCTATAGCCATTGCATTTTTAAAAGCATTAGCTACTCCACCTTGTATAGATACATGGGCACCTAAATATGTATTTTTAATTTTTTCCTCTCTTGTCATATATACACCTCTATCTAAATTGATTATTATTTTACTATTCGTATATAGTATAACACAATCTATACTTTTTGAATAGACAATGAAATTAAAATACTTTCTTGAAATAGATTGAAATACTTAGGATATCGTTATAAAATAAAGTATCAAAACATTTAGGAGGAGCTATGATTAAAATACTTTCTTGTATAAAAGAAAAAGATAATTGGATTATTGAAGTAGAGTCACATAATCTATATATAGACGGTAAGGGTGGACAAATAGGAGATCAAGGTTATATAGGGGATACAAAATTTTTAACTGTTATAGATGATAAAAAAATTATAGTTGAAAATGAAATTGCTCCAGGTGTATATACATATACAGTAGATACTAATAGAGTTTTTGATATAGGGGTACAACATACAGCTCAACATCTTTTTTCTGCTATAGCATATAATGACTATGGATTAAATACTGTTGGATTTAGAATGACTGAAACTTATACAACAGTGGATTTAGATTCTAAAGATTTAGATGAAAACTTCGTAGACGAATTAGAAAGAAAAATTAATAGTGCTATAGGAGAGGGTAGGGCTATTTTAGAAAAAATAGTTACTAGAGATGAAGCTAACTCTATTGATACATTTAGAAAAAAAATAAGTGATAAAGTTACTGGTGATGTTAGAATTATAACTATAGATAATATGGATACAAGTGCTTGTGCTGGATATCATGTATCTGACATATCAGAGATTAGAGTATTCAAAATTATAAGTTTTGAAAAAATCAAAGGAAATTATACTAGATTCTATTTCTTAAGTGGAGAGAGAGCTATTGAGGATTTTGTTAAAAAAAATAAAACTATTAAAGAATTAGATAGAATATTTAGTTGTAGAGATAACGAAATAATTTCTATGGTAGAAAAATTTAATAACGAAAAGAAAGAAGTTGAAAGTAGATTTAAAGAGTTAAATTTAAAATATTGTAATTTTTTATCTAGAGATCTATTAAGTTCAGCTATTGAAAAGGATGATAGAAAATATATAGTATATAAAGATGATAAGGATACAATAACAAACTTAAATAAAATTATACCAGGTGATTATATTTTTATAGGTATTTGGGAAGATGCTGGAGTAATATCTAGTAAAGCTATTGACTGTGGTGAATTATTAAAGGAGTTTTCTAAAGTTCTAAACATAAAAGGTGGAGGAAAAGGAGAGAGAGCTAACTTTAAAGGAGAGGTTTCAGTAGCGGAGATTACAAATATATTGTAAAAGTCTGAAATATCTGTTATAATGGAAATTAGGTATTTATTAGTAACAATGGAGGAAATATGTCAAATAAAATAAATTTACTTAATTTAAACGAACAAGAGCTTACAGACTTTATAGTTTCTTTAGGAATGAAGAAATTTTACGGAAAACAAATCTTTACATGGTTAAACCAAAAAATAGTTAGAGATATTAACGATATGACAAACATATCATTAAAGGATAGAGAATTACTTTCTGAGAAAGCTTACATCCCTTTCTTAAACCTATTAAAACACCAAGTTTCTAAAATAGATAAAACTGAAAAGTTTTTATTTAAATTAGAAGATGGAAATACAATTGAAAGTGTTATCTTAAGACACAAAGACAGAACAACTCTTTGTATCTCATCTCAAGTTGGATGTGCTGTTAAGTGTGGATTCTGTGCCACAGGTCTTGGTGGATTTACAAGAAACTTAGATGTACACGAGATTACAAACCAGTTCTATACAATTGAAAGAAGACTATTAAAGCAAGGATTACAAATTAACAACATTGTATTTATGGGTATGGGAGAACCTATGCTTAACATTGATAATGTTATAAAAGCTATTGATATCTTATCAAGTGAAAAAGGAGTAAACGTTTCTAAGAGAAGAATTACAATTTCAACTTCTGGAATTATTCCTGGAATTGAGAAGTTATTAGAAGAGAGAATCCCAGTAGAATTAGCTATATCTTTACACAGTGCTATTGATGAAAAGAGAAGCGAGTTAATGCCAATTAATACAAAATATCCATTAGAGGATTTATTCCCAATATTACAAGAGTATCAAAGACAAACTAAAAGAAGAATCACTTTTGAGTATATCTTAATCAATGACTTCAACGTTTCTGATAACGATATTGCTTACTTAGCTGACTTCGTTCACAACTTTGATCATATATTAAATCTTATTCCATGTAATCCAGTAGATGGAAAAGATTACCAAAGACCTTCTCAAAAGAAAATTGAAAAAATCTTCAATTACTTAAAAGATTTTAGAAAAGTAAACGTAACTGTTAGAGGAGAAAAGGGAACTGATATAGACGGTGCTTGTGGACAATTAAGACAAAAAAATCTAAAATAATTAAAATGGAGATATTTTATGAAATGGAAAATTCTTAAGTATGTTGCCATATTTATTGTATCTTTAGGTATTGTTGGAGGGATTGGAGCAAGTCTTTTAGTAAATAAATACTATAAAGAACTACCAAATGTTTCAGAGCTAGTTGAGAATTATAGTCCTCCTATTCCTACTACAATTTATGATAGAAATGGACAAGTAATTGATGTTATTTCAAAAGAAACAAGAGAACCTGTGGGGATAGAACATATACCACAAAATTTACAAAATGCTTTTATAGCCATAGAGGATAGACAGTTTTTAACACACTATGGAATTGATCCATTTAGAATTTTAGGTTCTGCTATAGTTAACTTAAAATCTGGAAGAGCAGCTCAGGGTGGAAGTACAATAACTCAGCAATTAGCTAGAAATGCTTTTCTGTCTCATGAAAAAAAGTTCTCTAGAAAAATAAAAGAGATTATAATCACATTTGAAATTGAAAGAAAGTATACAAAAGATGAAATAATGGAGAAGTATCTAAATGAAATTTATTTCGGTTCTGGTGCTTATGGTGTAAAAACAGCTGCTCATAACTTCTTTAGAAAAGATGTTAATGATGTTAATCTAGCTGAGTCTGCTCTGTTAGCAGGAATTCCAAATAGACCAAATATGTACAATCCAAGAACTAATTTAGAGAAATCTTTAGTTAGACAGAAACTTATATTAAAACAAATGGAAAAGTTTGGTTTAATAACCGAAGCTGAATATAATGAAGCTTTGAATCATAAGTTTGTCAATGAATCAAAAGCTTCATCAAAAGATTTTAAAGATAAGAACACTACAATAATTTATGATGCTCTTGATAAGAAAATAGAATTTAACGCTCCTGACTTTACAGATTTAGTTCAGAAGTTTCTATTTGAAAATTTTGAAGAAAAACAAATTTATAATGATGGACTTCTTGTTGAAACTACTTTGGATTTAAATATTCAAAAAGTTGCTAAAGATAAATTTGAGAACTATCCACGTTTAAAAAATGATAAAAAACTTCAAGGTGCAATGGTAACTATTGACGCTAAAAATGGAGAAGTTATAAGTATTATCGGTGGAAAGAACTTTAAAACTGGTAACTTCAATAGAGCAGTTCAAGCTAAACGTCAAGTAGGTTCATCTTTTAAACCTTTTATTTACTACACAGCTTTAGAAAAAGGTTTTGAAGAAAATTTAGTTGTAGAAGATTCAAGAATTGTATTTGGAACTTGGGCTCCTAGAAACTTTGGAGAGAGATATTATAACGGTATGACTTTAATGCAAGGTTTTGATAAATCTCAAAATATAGTTTCTATAAAACTTTTAAATAAAGTTGGAATTCCAGCTCTTATGGATACTATGAAGAAAATTGATGCTGGATTTGTTGTACCAAATAACTTAACAGCAGCTTTAGGAACAACAGAGGGAACTCCTTTACAGGTAGCTCAATCATATGCGGTTTTTGCAAATGGTGGATATTCAATTAAACCATTCTATGTTACAAAGGTATCTGATAAATTTGGAAATACTCTATATGAGGCTAAACCTCAAATAGAACAAAAATTTGAAAGTGCAGATATTGCTCTTATGACTAATATGATGAAAAACTCTGTTAAGCAGGGAACAAGTAGAAGTGCTCAAGTTAAAATAAATAATGTTCCTATTGAACAAGGAGGAAAAACTGGTACTACAAATAATTCTAGAACAGTTTGGTACTCAGGTATGACTCCAGATTATGTTACAACAATATATGTTGGATATGATAACAATGATCCTTTATATAAAGCAACAGGAGGGGGAGTAGCAGCACCTCTTTGGAAAAATTTCTACCAAGAGATTATTGAAAAAGGTTACTACACTCCAACTACATTTACATTCTTAGATAACCATGTTAAAAATGGAGATTTAACTTATCAAGAGTTAGATCCTATATCTGGATTATTAAACGGTAGTCCTTCTGATAAAACTTTCTTATTAAGAAGAGGAAGAATTGCAGTTGAAAAAGATAGTAAATATGCAAATGGTATTGCAGGTGTTCTTGGATACTATGTTCCTACTCAAGAGACAACTTCAAAAAATGAAGCTATGTCTTCTGAAGAAGTAACTGGTCCAGCTACACAACAAGTTACTCAACCAGTTCAACAGCAAAAACAACAAAAACCTCAACAACAAAAGAAAGAGGAGAAAAAAGGATTCTTCCAAAGATTATTCAATTTCTAAATATACAAAAGGAGAGAGAAGTTAAGTCTTCTCTCTCCTTTCTATTTTATATAATCTTTTTATAAGAATATCTCTTGAAGTTTCTTTGCTACTCCATTTTCTGCATTTGTTTTTATTACTTCATTTTCAGGTAATAAAGCCTTTAGTCTTGGACTTCCATTTCCCATGATAAATCCTTTTCCTACAGATGATAGCATTTCAAGGTCATTTAATCCATCTCCAAAAGCGATTGTTTCTTTAAGATCAATCCCTTCAGCTTTTAAAACTTCCTCTATTGCACTAGCTTTTGAAACTCCCTCTCTCATAACCTCTAAACAAGATCCAAGTGAAAGAGTGATATTTAATCCCTGGTGGAATTGTTTTCTTAATTTTTTCTCTAACTCAGAGATATGCTCTTCATCGTCACATATAAAGAAAAATTTTGTAATCTCTTTTCCTACTAAAGATTGGAAAGGAGCTATTACATGATGAAATCCAGACTCTTTGTGGAAAACTAATGCTTCCTCTAAAGGTTTTTCAGCATACCACTCTTCATCTAAATAAACATTCTTATGTAAGTTCTCATTATAGTTATAGTTTAATAACTCCTTAGATAAGTGAGCTGGAATATTGTGAGATATAATCTCTTTGTTATTATAGTCATGCACCTTAGCACCGTTTGAAGTGATTAAGAAACTATCTAACTCTAACATATCTTTAAATGTTATTGCATCATTGTGATGTCTTCCAGTAGCTATTATAAACTTCACTCCAGAATTTACAACTTTTCTTATAGTTTCTTTTGTTTCTTCAGATATAGTGTGATGCTCATTTAATAGTGTTCCATCTAAGTCACATATAATTGCTTTGTATTTCATTTGTTCTCCTTAAAATTTTTAGAAATAGTATTTTGCTCCTATTCCTACTAAATATAAAACTCCATCGTCTACAATAGGTGAGTCTGAAATTTCACTACTGAATTTCTCAACACCTAAAAATGCCATAAGAGCTACGTTGTCAGTTAATCTATAGTCAGCTGTTAAGTTAAGCCCTATTGAATAAGCTGCATCCGCTTTATAAGCTCTATCAATTTTGCTATTTCTTCTAGCCTCATCTGAAGTTACACCAAAGTAATAATCAGTATAATCTCCCGAGTATCCTTTAACGTGAATAGAAGGAACTATTGTAAGTTTGTCATCTACTCTATAAGCTTTAAACGCACTTATTTTTCCCTCTCCTCCGTGTTCTCCAACTTGAGCAGAAAGACCAGTTCTAACTCCATAGAATCCAGTTTCAGCATCTAATCTAATTCCAAACATAGCTTGGAACTTTCTATCATCTATATTATCGTATCCTCTTGCTAAATCAGCTCCATCTACAGCAAATCCAGCTAATGGATCAACAAATAGTGACGCAGCAAAGGCGTCATCTCTATAAAATGAATATCCTATAGTTGCACCTTTAACATATAAATCATAATAGTTAATATCTAATAATGGCATTGGGTATGCTTTATCTTCTGCACCTTTATAGATACTGTCTGAAACTCCTACTCCAGCTCCAATTCCAAATTTATTTTCAGCTAATGCTGTAGCAGAAAGTGTCAATGCTAATAACCCCATTAATATTTTCTTCATATTAATCCTCCCTAAGTTACTTTTTCCCATAACTTTTTTCTTCTCTTTTAACTTTTATAAAGTTATATTTCCCAGATACTTTTCTTTTAAAATTAAATAGATTATTTGTTGGAAATATTCCAATTCTTCTAATTTCAAATAAATCATCAGAAAAAACTATACTACCTGAATCAGTAGCTACTGCAAACTTATAACCAGCCTCTTGAGGTATTCTTTTTACCTCTTCATTTAAACTACCATAAGGATATGCAAAAGATAGCAGTTCTCTTCCTATTATCTTTTCGATATTAGATTTAGAATTAATTATCTCAGACTTTACCTGTTCAGTTGATAGTTCAGCTAATCTTGGATGAGTAGATGTATGCCCACCAAACTCTATTCCATAGTTTTGCATCTCTAGAAGTTCATCTTGATTCATTAAAGTAAATCTTTTTTCAGGATTTCCAGGATTATCTACATCCCATTTATTATACTCTATCCCATCGAGTACATATATAATACCTTTAAACTGATATTTTTTCAAGATAGGAAAAGCATTTTCATAATTATCTTTATATCCATCATCAAACGTAAGCATAATCCATTTCTTATCTTTATCAAATCTTTGTTTATACCTATTATTTAGCAAGTCTTTAAAAGTTACAGTTTCGTATCCTTTCTTTTTAAGATATTTCATCTGCTCTTCAAACTGCTCAACGGTTACATAAGTACCGTGAACACCTTTCTCACTTTCATCTTTTATAACTCTGTGATACATAATAACAGGCATCTCATATTTTTTCTTTTTTACAATCTCTCTTTGATAAATTTTTTCAATATTTTCAACTATAGACTCTATTGAAAACTCCTCTATAACTCTTTCTCTTAAAGTTTTCAAATCGTCTTTATTTATATTGAATCCTTTATCAATTTCTGGAATTACATCTGTCCATCTAAATGTTGGAGCATGATTTAAAGAGATATCACCAAAGTTAGATTTTAAAGCTGTATTTAATCTGTCTAAAGTTACTATTCCTACAGATTCAGCTTCACCTATTGCTAACACTGGAACTTCACAAAGAATAGCTTCAACTGCAACTCTTCCAGCTCCTATAACAATAGAAGACTCTCTTATTTTCTCAGAAACATTATTTACATACCCTAAGAATTCAACATTCCCTGTGAACTTTTTAAATCTTGCTGGAACCTCTTTTCCTCCAATAACCTGAATCTTAAAATCTTTTCTTCTATGTAAAATATCAAGTAAGTTATAAGTTACATCTCCTTTAGGACCAGATAATCTTCCAATTATTGATATAACCTTTTGATTCTTTTCAATATCAGCAAAAGAGCTCTTTTGATACTCTTTTGTATTAATCATATTTCTAAGAACAGTTATATTTTCAGGTTTAACTTTTAAATCATTAACAATATGATCTCTTATATTTTCACAAACACTTAAAGAGTAATCTCCAAATGCTTTAACTAATTTTCTGCTCAAGTGCACAGGTTGTCTCCCGTGTATTGTTGTAATCAGGGGAATCTTTGCTATTCTACAAGCTATTGCACAACTCCAAGATGATGCCCTTGAATGGGCATGTACAACTTGGATATCTTTTTCTTTTATAATCTTAAGAAGTTTTCTAACTTGACTGACTCTATCCTTAAGTTTTCTTTTATTGAATTCTATTTTTTCATATTGTGCGTTTGTAGGTTTAGTTAAAGTATCTGAAACTATATAAACTTTATTCCCTCTCCTAATAAGTTCATCACTTAGAACCGTTCCGTACACCTCAGCACCAGTTACTTCTAACTGTGAAAGTGCCATAAGTATATTCATTATTAAATCCTCCTACTACTTTAAATTTTCTGGATTCAATACTTCTAACTCTTCAATTACAAAGATACCATCTTTTCTAATTAAAACATCATCAAACCAAATCTCTCCACCACCAAAGTCTGGTCTTTGAATTAGAACTAAATCCCAATGTATAGCTGATTTATTTCCGTTATCAGCTAATTTATATGCTTGTCCTGGAGTAAAGTGAATACTTCCAGCAATTTTTTCATCAAATAGTGTATCTTTCATAGGTTTTAAAATATATGGATTTACACCTATTGCAAATTCACCTATATGTCTTGCACCATCATCTGTATTTAAAATTTCATTTAATCTTTCAGTATTATTAGAAGTAGCTTCTACAATTTTTCCATTCTCAAATCTGAAACAAACATTTTCAAAAGTTGTTCCTTGATAAACAGATGGTGTATTGTATGATATAACTCCATTTATAGAATCTCTAACTGGTGCTGAGTAAACCTCTCCATCAGGAATATTTCTAAGTCCACAACATTTTACTGATGGGATATCCTTTATAGAGAATGTTAAATCTGTTCCAGGTCCAACAATTCTAACTTTATCTGTTCTATCTAAAAGTGCTGTTAATGAATCCATAGCTCTACTCATTTTCGAATAATCTAAGTTACAAACATTATAGTAGAAATCTTCAAAAGATTCTAAAGATGTATTTGCAAGTTGAGCCATTGAGTTATTTGGATATCTTAGTACAACCCATTTTGTATTATTAACTCTTTCTGATAAATGAACTGGCTTCATAAAGTAATCTGTATATATTTTCATTTTAGCTGAATCTATATCAGATAGTTCTGATGCATTCTCAGAACCTCTAATAGCAATATAAGCATCCATGTCTTTCATTCTTTCTAATTCATATTTTGCCATTAATTCCGCTTGTGTTTGATCCATACCTTTTAAAAGTTCTCTTGTTACACTTTGATCTTTTATTGTTACGAAAGGATGTCCTCCAGCAGCGTAAACTTCTTTTACTAAAGCCTTAACTAAATTCTTAGAATCCTCTCCAATAGACTCAATTAAAACTTTTTCTCCTTTTTCTACTCTACATGAGTAAGTAACTAAATTTTTTGCTAGTATTTCAATTCTTTGATCCACGGTAACCTCCATTTAATCACATATTATATTCTATAATTATACAATGAAAAGCTATAAATATATAGTTAATTTTTTATAAATCCTCTTTTAAGTAAAAAAAAAGATGTTATAATAACTATTATGTGGAGGTGATTTAATGAAATTGTTTTTTTCCCCAAGTAAGGGAATGCAATATAAAACTTTTAAATATTCTGAGGACAGCGATGTTATAGATATTCCATTTAAAGATAAGACAGACTTTTTAATATCAGTTTTAAAAAATTTTTCTCAAGAGGATATTTCAACTAAATTAAAAATAAAAGGTAAAATATTAGATGATGTTTTAAATATATATAGTAATTTTTATAATCAAGAGGAGAGAGAGGCAATATCTCTTTATGATGGTGTTAGTTATAAACAATTGAATTTAGAAAACTTTTCTAGAGAAAGCTACAAATACATGAGAGACAATGTTTTTATTTTTTCTGCTTTATATGGAGTGTTAAATGCCTGTACTTCAATAAGACCATATCGTTTAGATATGACAAATAAAATACTTGAAGTATCTCCATATGATTTTTGGAGAGAGGATATAGAAAAGTATTTACTACAATTTAAAGATGAAACTTTTATCAATATTGCATCAAATGAATTTTCTAAAATTTTAAATAGAAAAGTTTTTAATGTAATAGATATTGAGTTTAGACAGTGTGATGGAGATAAAATAAAAAATATTAGTACAGAAGCTAAAAAAGCTAGAGGAGCTTTACTTAATTATCTTATTGAAAATAAAATATCATGTCTAGAAGAGATTAAAAATTTTAACGGCCTTGGTTACACATTGTCTTTAGAACTATCTTCTGAAAAAATTATTTTCTTCATAAAAAAATAGGTTAGATTTTCTAACCTATTTTTTATCTATTAAATCAGCTACTATTTTGGCTGAACCATAAATAGTAGGAAGTCCACTTCCTGGATGAGTTCCTCCACCTACTAAAAACAGATTTTTATATCCTTCTAATTCATTATGCGGTCTAAACCATAACATCTGCATTATATTGTGCGATAAATTAAAAACAGCACCTTTATACACATCATAATCTATTTCCCAATTGTTAGGTGTTATTATCTTCAACTCTTCAATATGATCTCTTATTCCTTTAAACTCTCCTATTTTCTCTATTTTATCTAATAGTAGTTGAGTAAAATCATCTTTTTCTAATTCCCAATCTATCTCAGAATTATTATTAGCTACAGGGACTAAAACATAAACTGAAGATTTACCATTAGGAGCTAATGTTGAATCTGTGACTGAAGGATTTTGAATATAGAAAGAAAAGTCTCCACCAACAGATTTATTCTCTGATATTTTTTTAACATTTTTTTTATAATCTTTTGCAAAAATTATATTGTGGTGAGGAATATTTTTATAGATTTTATCCACGCCTATATATAGCATAAACGTTGAACAAGAATATTTTTTCTTTTCTAAATTTTTATTAGAATATTTATTCCTTAACTCTTCTGGAATTAAATTTTTCATTGCCGTTGAAAAATCGGCATTTATTATTACAGAATCACTCTCTATAATATCACCATTATCTAGTTTAATACCAATAGCTTTTTTATCTTCAAATAAAATCTCTTTAACTGGAGTATCTAAAAATATCTCTCCTCCTTTTTTTATAATAAGTTCACTTATTACTTTAGAAACTTTATTTAATCCACCTTCAATGTGAAAAACTCCATATTTATGTTCAAGATATGAGATCATAGAAAAAGTTCCAGGAGCAATCCATGGGGACATACCAATATATTTAGCTTGAAAAGTAAACGATAATTTTAACTCTTCCTCTTTATAGTAGTTTCCCAAAACATCATATATTGATTTATGAGCATCTAAATATGGAAGAGCTTTTAAGAAATTAGGTTTTAAATAATCAACTAAAGAAAGATATGGAACTTTTAAACAAGGCTCTAATTTTGAAAACTTTTTGGACTCCCTATTCATATATTTATCATAAGATTTTGAACTATAGGGAAATATTTTTTCCATCTCTCCATACATAAGAAATTTCTTGTTATATGAGTATGGATTGAAGTCATCTAATCCATAAAATTTTAATCTATACATTGGATTTATTTCAATTAAATTCACTCGCTCATCTAATCTTTCTCCAGCTTCAATAAATATATCTTCTAAAACTTGTGGCATTAAAAAAAATGTAGGACCTAAATCAAATTTATATTCTCCTAAATTAAAGGATGAATTTCTTCCCCCTACATAAGATTTTTTTTCATAAATTTTAACAGAGTATCCTTTACTAGATAAAAGTAATCCTGTTGCTAAACCACCTGGACCAGCACCTATTATTACAACTTTTTTTCTTTCCATTATCTCACCTCCTATTACGCGCTTATTTCTATATATTAGTGTATACTCGAGAAATTCAACTTTCTTTTTTAAAAACGTTTTTTTTATGATATAATTTTTTTAACTATTTAGGTAATTAGAGGAGGTTTATAAACGTGTTTGTTGAAGAGAGAAAACAAAGCATTTTAAATATATTAAAGCAAAAAGAAAAAGTTTCTGTTAATGAATTAAGCGATCTTTTTTCTGTGAGTAAAGTTATCATTAGAAAAGATCTTTGTCAAATGGAAGAGGAGAATCTTTTAACAAGAACTCATGGTGGAGCGATTTTAAAAAGAAAAATTGTAGATAAAATTATTTTAAAAGATATTGCTAAAGAAGATTTAGAAGAAAAAACATTACTTGCAGAAAAAGTGGTTTCACTTATTCAAGATGGAGATATAATCTTTTTAGATGATTCAACTGTTACAATAATTGTTGCAGCTCTTTTGCAGAAGAGAAAAATAAAAATTTCTGTTATAAGTAATATGTTAGAAATTCAAAAAATTCTTTCTGAGAATAAAGGGATAGAAATCATATCTTTAGGTGGGATATATGATCCAAGAACAGATTCTTTTATAGGTGAAATGGCTAGAGAAAACTTAGAATCTTTTAATCCAAATAAAGTTTTTATTGGAATTGGTGGAATTAACGTAGATAAGATGCAATTAAGTACTTGTACTATTGATGAGGGAAAATTTAAAAGTACAGCACTTAAAGTTGGACAAGAGAGTTTTATAATCACTCAAAGTAAAAAATTCTATCAAGATTCTATATTTAATTTCTCTAAGATAAAAGAAGGTATGACAATTATTACAGATCATAATATTTCTGAAGATTTTGAGAAAAAACTTATAGAAAATAATGTTAAAATAATAAAGTGAAAAAAAACGAAAGTTTTCTTTCGTTTTTTTTATTGTTTTTTTATTGACAAACTGGCTTTTTCATAATAAAATACAACCATAATGAAAGTTATCGAAATAAAACGAAATATGGTGGTGATTAAATTGAAAAGAAAAATTAGTTTAATGAACAGAAAAGGAGAGAGAACAACATTTGAAATTGGTGGTCTTTTTAGTTTTTTTCAGATTTTAAAAATAAAAAAACTTCTTCAAAGTAATGAATATTCTTTAGCAACAGAAGAGGATGTTAAAGTAGCATTGGAACTAAAATTATATAACTAAAAAAATCCCCCTCTCTTAATTAGATATTGATCTCTAATTAAGGAGGGGGATTTTATATATTAATCTTCTTTTGGAGGTTCTACATCATCTTTTTCTTCATTTTTTTTACAAGAATTTAATTTTTGAAGTTTTTCTTTTGCTAAGTCTTTTCCACCAATTCCGAAAGCTATTGCAAAAGCTACAGCTAAAGCTCCAACTGTAAATCCAAATGCTAAGTTTATAATCTCATTAGCTATTCCCATTTGTCTTAAGCCCATAGCTCCAACGAAAACTATAATCGCTACTTTTGCTATGTTAGCTATTTGATCTTTATTCTCTAATGATGTGTTTTTTATTATTTTAGCAACATAATTTGCTATTATAATTCCAACACCTATTACTACAACACCTAATAGGATATCTCCTAATAAAAGTGTTAGTTTTAAACTTAAGTCTTGTAATGATCCAAAATTTAAAATCTCTATTGATTGAATTATTGCAAAATATATTATTAAAATCTTTGAGAATTTTCCAACTAATTTAGAATAGTTATTATCAATTGTTTTTAATCCTGCTTTTTCAAGATATGAATCAAATTTCAAACCTATTAACAAATTAGTTATTATACTTTCTATAATTCTTCCAAAATATAATGAAATTACTAAAACTAAAGCTACTCCAACTAAATTCGGAATATAATTAAATAGTATGTTCAACATGCTTATCACAGGAGAAATAATTATATCTAATCCTAAATAATTTAAAGAAGCTGAAAATACAGGTATTAATACTAATACATAAACAATATTTGCAATTACAGTTGAAAGTTTTCCTTCAAATAAAACTTTTCCATCTACACTTAACTTTTCATCAAGTTTAAAAGAATCTAAAACACCTTTTAAAATATCTCTTAATTTAGATGCTATAAACCAACCAACAACTAAAACTAAAGCAGCTGCTACTAAACTTGGAATATAATTTAAGAATTTAGTTAACATATCAGTAATTGGAATCAGTATTTTATCTAACTTTAATGCTGCTAAAACTCCTGGTAAAATTAGTATAAATATAACCAATGAAATTATTTCACTAAATATTTTAGATAAAGATACTCCATTTTCTTCAGTATGAATTTTTTCATCTACCTTCATTTTTTTAAAGAATATTTCTGAAAACTTTTGAGAAAGTTTTGCTAAAATAATTGCTATTATTAAAAGAATTACTCCTCCTAATACATTTGGAATGTATGAGAAGATTGGATCTAAAAGATTTAAAATTGGATTTACTAATCTACTAAATCCTAATTTTTCCATTATTATTCCTATTATGAAAATTATAAAAATATAATATATAAATTTAAGTAATATTTTTATTACTGATGTGCTTGTTCCTCCTTCCTTTCCTGTAATTTCATGTTCTAAGTTAGAAAATAATTTTGTCTTGTTTAAAGTGTGTTCTAACTTACTTATAACAATTGATGCTAATGCTAACCCCACTAATAGTATAATAATTGATGCAATGATGTTAAGTGTTACATTGTTGAGAATTAAAAGTTTAATCTCTTCCATTTTTTTACCACCCTCCTATTTCTTCTAATTTATTTATAATTAGGTAAATTATAAATATTGCTATAAAAATTATTATTGATAAAACCATATTCATCACTCCCCTAATTAATTTTATTTATAGCCTTTTTTACTAATATTTTCGAACTTTTCTTTTTTTAATATTTACTTTTTTATGTTTTCTATGGTATTACTAATAATGTAAGGAGGTGTATAAATTGAATTATAAATTTATTAAAAAAATTGTCTTTTATGTTTTTTTATTATTAATGATTATCGGATGTTCTAATAATCCTTATAAATGGGAATCAACTCAAACGGCTATTAATAATTCTTTCAAACTTCAAACAGGAGATATTATTATTAAAGATAAATTAATAACTGACCCTGTCTCTTGGTTGGGGCATAGTTCTGTTATGATTAGCGATACTCATATTGGGGATTTTCCTATGCCTGGAAATAATTACTACACTATTAGTGTCAATGCTTGGCTTAATGAACCAAATCGAAAAGTTATTGTTTTGAGATATCCATTTTTTAATCAGCAATTTAAAGAAACTTTTTTAAAGAATGTAGATAAATATGGTCATGGTAAATATAGAACATCTTTTTTTAAAAGTAATGACACTGATTTCTATTGTTCTAAATTTGTTTGGTTTTTATTTTCAAAAACAGCTCAAGATTTAGGTTATAATTTAGATTTAGATTCTAATGGTGGACCTATTGTCTTCCCTTATGATTTTTTGAATTCTAAAAACTTAAAACAAGTTATCCTTTAAGTGTATTTTAATTTGTTGACCTCTTATTTTAAAAGTTGTATAATTATAAGAAGTTTTAATTACTAAAAGGAGAAATTAATGGATAGGCAAGTTACAATTGAATCAGTTAAGTTGGTTGAACAACTGAAAAAAATATTTCCTAAAGATGGTTATCATCTTATCAGTTTACAAGAAAAATTTTACATTTGGGAAAAGCATATGGATATTTCAAAAGATAAACCTATTGAGGAATATGATACCGGAGTAAAAACAAGAGATTTATTAAACTCAAATGAAAAAAAATTTTATGAAAATCTTTATGGTAATATAAAACCTGAAAATCTTATAAACTTTAATCTAAAACCAAAACTAATTGAAAATAATGACGATACTCTTAGTAAAACTTTAATTTTAGGAGAGGATTTCATAAATTCTAAAAATCAAAGAGTTTTAAAGTTTTCTTTTCTAAATTTTAGAGATTATAATATTGAAGAACTTAAAAAGAAGAAACTTTCTGAACAAGACTTTATTGATTCTTTAGTTAATAGTTTCTATCCAAATAGTGTCGAAGAGATTGAAATAGATGAACCTGGGTATTATTTTTTTGAAACTGAAAAAATTGTTATTCCTGGAATTATTATTTTAACCATCTCTATTCTTTATATGGTTTAAAGATTTTTAAAAGGATTTAATTAATATTTTCTGTATATTATTATATAAATCTATTGCGGAGGTTTTGTTATGTATTATAGAGAATATTTTTTCTATCTAAAGGAAAGACTACCAGAAAAGTGCTATGAGGTGCTTAAAGAGTGTTATAAAACACAAAAAAACGATATAGAAAATAATTTTAAATTGTTACACAACTCTATAGTAAAAGTTGAAACTATAGATATTTTATTACCAATTAAAGAAACTTATTATCATATGAATTACGAAATTCTCTTAAGAGAAGAGCTTATAACAAAAGATCCTTCGAGAGAGAATCGTTATAAGCTTGATCGTTTTGGTATATATCTTTTACACTATTTAAATGATTAAATTTAAAATAAACGGAGGAACTCATGAAAGAAGCAAAAAGCTTTGCTGAAACTTTATATCTTTTAATGGAAGATTTTGAATACACTATTGCAGAACTAGAGGACGATATTTTTTCACTTTTACGTGATGATTTTCAACTTACTCTAACTGAGGAGGATAAACATCTTTTCTTCCTTCTAGAAAGTTCTAATTTGGATCAAAATATTAAACTAAATGTTGAAAGAGTTGAGTATGATGGAGAGGAGTTCTTTATTGTATCATCTGTAAAGGTAGCTTAGGGAATAGTTTAACTATTCCCTTTTTTATAATATCCTAACTCTTTTAGTTTTTTTACTATTTCTCTATTACTTAAAAACTCAAAATTCAAAAGTTCTTCATAGGGGTTTCCATTTAGCTCTAAAAGTTTAGCAAAAGCTGGCTCTGTTTTTATTCCAGCTCTTTTCAGACTTACAATTTCCTCTTTAAATTTTAAGTTAGCAAACTTTAATAATCTATTTTCGACAATCATATGTCTATAACCATTTGTTTTTGTTGAAATTAATTTCGATGCATATATCTCTATCTCCATATTTTCTATGAAAAAATTAATTATTACTATCCCATCACTTAAAAATTTATCTGAAATTTTAAAACCTTTTAATTGAGAAAAATTTTTACTAATAATCTGTTTTAAATTTTCTTTATTTTCTAAATTAATTTGACATACTATATCTAAATCACTTTTTTCTATATCTATTTCAATTGGTATAGTTCCAACCAAAATTGGATTAAATTCATTTAAAACATTAAATATATTTATTTTTTTTAGAATTTGATAACTTTGTACTTGCTTTTCATTTCCTGCTTTTAAATACTCTATATCTTGAAATTTTTTCATAGTTTTACTCCGATTTCGTTTTTTTTTAAATTATTAAGTACTCTTTTTATACGTTTTTTTTATTTTATTTTACCATTTAAAAACATATTTGACATTTATATACATTTATAGTACTATAACTATGAGACCGAATTTGATTGAATAGATCTATATACCCCCCAAAAATCTATTTTAATCTTTTTTATTTTTTAACACTCCCCCGTGTTAATAAAAAACTCCTTTTCCCCAAAAGGAGTTTTTTTTATTTCTAATAAATTTAAAATAAAAAAGGAAATAAAAATTTTCTAAGAATAATATTTCAGAAGTTTAAAAATCAGGAGGTCATATATGAAAAAATTACTTTTAAGTTTAACCGTTTTATTATCACTTACAGCCTTTGCCAACTCTAAAGAGGATATGATTGAAATGGGATTAATGAATAAATTTCCTGCTTTAACAGATGGTAAGACAACAATCAATGTTCATGAGTATGATGTTGATTTAGATCACCATAAAATAGAATTAAAAGTTGAATTAAAAGGCGACGCTTCAAAAGATGAATATGATAAATTAGATAAAGCTAAATTAGAAACATTAGCTGCTGAAATGGCAAAATATACTCAATCTGAATCAGGAAAGACTCTTCCAGTTTATGTTGAAATTGAACTTGATAGAGATATGCTGCCTGATGAAGTTTTATACAAAAATACTTTTTAAATAAACTAAAAAGGTAACTTTCAATGAAAATCATTGAAGTTACCTTTTTTTAAAATCTAATACCCCCGTATTTATCTATAATATACCATACTTTCAAACTAATTTCAAGTATTTTGTTCATTTTTTGTAGTTTTTCATTCAAAATCATCTATTAAAAAGTTTTTTTTGATTCTATCTGATATCTGTTCAAAATAAATCGACTTATCTATATAATAATCTATAAAAGTTTCATCTATAATATTATAATTTTCTAACCCTTCTAATAAATCTGAACGATTAATAATCAATCTATCTTTAAAAATTTCATTAATATAATTTTTTATATCCTTAGCTGAGAAAATTGATATGTATTTGTCAAAAAAAAGATGTAAACTATTTTTTGTATAATTTTCATAAATTTCCACCGCATCAGAATGATTTTTTATATAGTTTATATTATCCACATATTTTTTAAAATCCTCAATGGGAATTACAGATCCTGAGATATAAAATATACTGTCTATATAAACTAGATAGGGTTGTATCTTATATATTGTTTCTAATTTCTTATCTATTAAGTTATTCATGTCTCTCCTCCTTCTTTAATCCCATATCTGTTATATTATTCTACTACATACTTACCCCATTTCTTTTTTTTGAATAAAAAAAAGTAACAATATAATATCGTTACTTTTTCTCTATAATTATCCTATTAAAGGTTGATAAATATTAGAAAGCTCTTCACCTAAAAATCTTTCTCCCACTTTTTTAAATCGTTCTATATCACCTGTAACAAAATAATCTATATTTATTTTTTCTTTTCTACTTTTTTTAAATCCATTTTTTAATGCCAATTTATTTAATTCAAATAGTACATGCATAGCTGTTTCCTCTGCTGGATCTACTATTCTTTTATCAATTAACTTTTCTATCTCTTCTCTTATTAGAGGATAATGCGTACATCCTAATATCAAAGTATCTATCTCTTCTGGAAGTTGATCTATATATGATTTTAGAAGCAACGTATTTCTTTCGTTATCTTCCCAACCTCTCTCTATCATAGGACAAAGTAAGTCACAACCTTTTTGAAAAACTTCATACTTTGAATTCAAAGTTTTTATTACCTTTTCGTAAATTCCGCTTTTAGCTGTTAACGGTGTTGATAAGACACCAATTTTTTTATTTTTGCTTTGCTTTATAGCCATTGCTGCTCCAGGTTGAATTACACCTATTATTGGTATACTTGTAAATCTCTCCCTTAACGTATCTAAAGCTGCTGCTGTTGCTGTATTACAAGCTATAACGATTATATCAACTTGATTATCTATTAGGAACTCGCCTATACTTAAACAAAGCTCTTGTATCTCTTTTATACTTTTACTTCCATAAGGGGAGTTTAAACTATCTCCATAATAGATTACATCTGCAAAGTCTATTTTTTCTTTTATTTTTTTCAACACGCTTAATCCGCCAACTCCAGAATCAAAGATACCAATTTTCACTTTGCCCCTCCCTTTCTAATTAGATTTTACTTTCCAAAAATATTCATAAATACTGTGATTAAAGAAGCGTTTGTAAAGTCAATAAATAGAGCTCCTACTAAAGGCAGTACAAAGAATGCTGTTGGCGATGGCCCATTCACTGCTGTAAACGACTCCATATTTGCCATTGCATTTGGTGTTGCACCCATTCCAAATCCACAGTGTCCTGATGCCATTACAGCTGCATCGTAATCTTTTCCCATAATTCTAAATGTTACAAAGTATGCGTATAGTGCCATTACTACTGTTTGAACTAAAAGTATCACTACTAATGGTATTGCTAATGCTGCTAGCTCCCATAACTTCATAGACATTAAAGCCATTGCTAAGAATAACTGTAAAGAGATATTTCCAACTACATTTATTGTATGAAGCGGTAACTCAGTATCTTTATTGTCTATAACATTTCTTATAATAGCAGCTACTAACATTGGTCCAATATACGCTGGTAAAACTACTCCTACTTTTTTAGATAAAGGTATTAATAACCCTCCAATTCCCATTGAAATAACAATGTAAACAATTGCATGGAAAAGATTTTCCTCTGTAATCTTTTCTTTTACAACCTCTTTTGAATCCTCTTCTGGAATTAAAAACTCCTCTTCTTTATGTCCAACTAATCCGTAACGTTGCATTAATCTTTTTGCAACTGGTCCACCTATCATACATCCTGCAACTAGTCCAAATGTTGCTGATGCTATTGCAACTGACATCGCTCCTGTTGCTCCTGCTGCTTCAAGAACTGGCCCAAAAGCTCCAGATGTTCCATGTCCTCCAGTTAATGGTACTGATCCTGCTGCTATCCCTAATAGTGGATTTAAACCAAAAAACTTAGCTAATGTAACTCCTACAAGATTTTGAATTATTACTAACACACTTGCTACACACAAAAATACAAATACCTGAATACCACCTTTTTTTAACAACTTTAAACTTGCCAAGAATCCTATTGTTGTAAAGAATGCTATCATTAAAAGATCTTTTAATGCTCCATCAAATGAAAATGTAAAAGTTTGTGAAAGTCTACCAATTAATGTAAATACCGAAAATATTACTCCGCCAATTACTGGAGCTGGTATAAAAAACTTTTCAAAAAAATTAACTTTTTTCTTAACCCATCTTCCAAGCAATAATAAAATAACTGCTATTGCTAAAGTTTCTGCCATGTTAAATTGATATTCAAACATAAAATCCCTCCTACTATATTTTTGTACTTCATCTTGGCACAAGTATACTTCGCAAAAAGTACAAACGCAAATATATAAATAATATATAATCTATTCTTTAAATATATACATGTTTTATATTCTATCTCTATTTGAGTGTTTTAGTCGTTTTTTACTAAAATTTTGAAAAAATTTTTTTCTAAATAAATACAAATTGAAATTAACTTTTGCATAAAAATTTTTTTTTAAAGGAGATTTACTATTTCAACAGAATAATACTTATAGAAGATAGTTTTATTTTTAAGGAGGGATTTCAATGCAAGAGTTTAACAAAAAAGTTTTTACCTATCTTTTAGTAACAGGAATTCTATTTAGTTTAGTTGGAATTTTTGGAATTTTTAGTCCTACTATATTCTCTGTATATTTAGTTGATATACTAGCAGCATTTTTCTTAGTTAGTGGTGTTAAAAACTTTACTAAAGGATTCCAATTTAGAAAGGTTCCTAATTTCCACTGGGGTCTTTACATTTTTATAGGAGTTTTAGAGGTTATAATATCTTTATCTCTATTTAGTACTCCATTTGCTAGCCAAATATATATGATTATCTATGCTGGTATATTCATGATTTTCAAAGGAGTATTTATTGTTTTAAATATTTTATTCAATAGAAAAATATTCCCAAGTTTAGTGGATTTCAGCTTAGGTTCTGGTATTATTGATTTACTATTCGGTGTGCTTTTAGTTGCATTACCATTCTTCTCTCAACAGTTTATATTCTTATGTATCGCTTGGTATATACTGTTTAGTGGAGCTAACTTAATTTTATCAGCATTTTACTTTAAAAGATCACAATAATAATTTTTTAACCAAATATAACAAAGAGGGTAGAACTTAGTTCTACCCTCTTTATTTATTTCTTAACTATTAATTGCTCTTTTTCCCCATCTATCTCTAAAATTTCACCAAACTCTAATGTCAACATTGGAGTACAGTGTCCAGATTTTAAATTATAGCAAACTGGTTTCTTTAAATCTTTAAAATGACTATAAAAAACATCTTGTAAAGACATATCATCCTCACTTGATTTGTCACAATTTTTAAAATCTCCTAGTACTATACCAGAAACTTTATCAAAAATTCCTAAATTTTTTAACTGCCACAACATTCTATCTATCTTGTATGTTGATTCTCCAATATCCTCTAAAAATAAGATTTTATTGTCATACTCTAAATCAAACTCTGTTCCTAAATTTGATACTAAAACTGCTAAGTTTCCTCCAACTAGTTGGCCACTTCCTTTTAAAGTATTATAAAAGTATATTTTTTCATAAAAGTTTTTTATCGTGTAACTTTCATTACTAGTCATAACTTTTATAAAATCATCTAAAGTATCTGAATTATATTCTTCTGAAAAATTACTTACAGCCATAGGCCCATGAAAAGTTTTCAGATTACACTTTTTAAAAAATGCCATATGCAAAGATGTCACATCACTGTAACCTATAAAAGGTTTTGGATTATTTCTAACAACTTCATAATCTAAAAGTGAAAGCATTCTAATGCCTCCGTATCCACCTCTTACACACATAATTGCATCTACATCTTTATCTTGGAAAAAATTATTAATATCTGTTGCTCTCTCTTCATCTGTTCCAGCAAAAGAGTACCATATATTTTCTACGCTTTTTCCAACTTTAACTTTAAATCCTAATTTCTCTAAGTTTTCAATAGAACTTTTCAACTTATCTTTATTAACACTACTCGCTGGTGCAACCAGCCCTATAGTATCTCCTATTTTTAATCTTTTCATATATTATCACAGCCTAACTAAACATTAGGTTACAAATCCATACTGCTGCTAAAATTCCAGCTATATCAGCTAAAAGTCCTGCTGCAACTGCATGTCTTGTCTTTCTAATGCTAACAGCTCCAAAGTAAACTGCTAAAACATAGAAAGTCGTTTCTGTTGATCCCATCATAACTGAAGCCATTCTTCCAATCATAGAATCTGGTCCATGAGTTATAAAGATATCATTTAAAATCCCTGTTGATCCTCCTCCTGAAAGAGGTCTCATAATAGCCATTGGTAAAACTTCTCCTGGCATACCAATAAACTCTAAAATTGGATTTAAATATTTTATTATTACATCAATAGCTCCTGAACTTCTAAAAACTCCAATTGCTACTAACATTGCAACTAAAAATGGAATAATTCTAATAGCTGTAGAAAAACCTTCTTTTGCTCCTTCACAAAACACCTCATATACTTTTACTTTTTTTACAAAGTACGCATATGAAACTATAAACAATATAATTAAAGGAATTGCATATAGAGATATTCTTTCCATTATAAGTGTAAACATTACTCATCCCCTCCTACAGCATCTGTTTTTACAACTGTCTCTCTCTTAAATGTAGGCAACTTTTGTAAAACTTTACACGATACAACTGCAACTATTGTTGAAATTGCTGTTGCTATTATTGTTGGAGCAATTATCTCTGTTACATTAGCTGAGTTTGCTGCTGCTCTATAAGCTATTACACTTGATGATATTAAAGTAACTGAAGATGTATTTATAGCTAAAAATAGCACCATTGCATTTGAAGCTTCCTCTTTGTTGTCATTTAACTCTTGTAATTCTTGCATAGCTTTAATCCCTAATGGAGTAGCTGCATTTCCTAATCCAAAGAAATTCGCTGCTACGTTAGCTACAATACTTCCTACTGCTGGATGATCCTCTGGAATCTCTGGAAATAACCTTTTCATTATAGGTCTTAATCCTCTTCCCAAAGCTTTAACTAATCCTGCTTCTTCAGCAACTTTCATTAATCCTAACCAAAAGGCCATAATCCCAATAAGCCCTATTGCTATCTCCACTGCTGTTTTTGACGATGATATAACAGAATCTGTTACCGCTTGTACATTTCCTGTAAACATTGAAATGACAATTCCAATTAATATAAGTCCTAACCATATTGCGTTTATCATAGTTATTTCCCTCCCTTTATTCTTTTTCTGTAATTTTATTTGATAAATAAAATAAAACAACCACTATTATTATATTTACAGATGACAATGCTGCCCCTTCTAAGAGTTTTTTATCTGAAAAAAGTGAATAGTTTACTAAAGCTATCGTAGGAAAATCTCTTCCTAACTGCATTGAGTACGAGATTGTAAACTCTCCTAAAATTATTGCAAATATCTGTAAATATGTACCTAAAAATACATTTTTCAAAATAGGACATTCTATTAATAAAAATGTTTTAAAAGGTGAAAGTGCATCAATTTTTGCTAAATCCAATATATCCTTTGGAAACTCCCTCACATACTGGTACATAAATGAATAAGCTATTGGAACTGTTACTAAAAAATATCCAATAACTAGAAGTATCCACAACTTTATATCATAAAGTATATTTATATAGATTAAAGCAATCCCTAGAAATGCACTTGAAAATCCCATTGTAGAAAAAACAATAATACTTGTTATCTTAGTAAAATTTTTAAGTAATAGATAAGTAAAAATAATTACAAATATGGGTGTTATTGATGCTAAAAGCAAAGAGTTTCTAATTCCCTGTAAAACTGGATAGTATGAATTAAAATCACTAGAAAAAAGTTTATAAAACCCCTCTAAAGAAAAACTACCAGTATAATAGTTATAAAAACCATAAAATATTCCTATAAGAACAACTGAACATTCTAGCAATAGATATACCACAGTCCAAAGTGTTGTTAATGTAGAAACTTTTTTCTCTCTAAAATCATTTTGTAATTCATAGGGTGGATAAAGATCACCTAATATATTTAATGCTATTAAAAAGAAAAATTGTACAATACCTAATATAAGAGCTTTTGAAAAATTTGCATCTCTTAAAAGAGTGTTTGCAATTTCAACCTCTAAGTTAGAATATCTAATTCCTCCTAGTGCTAGGACAATTCCAAAAGAAGCAAAGGTGTATATAAAAACTAAAAACATCCCTCTAAAAACTTGTGGAAATATCAATGGAAGTTTAATCTTAATAAAGATATCAATCTCATTTAAGCCATCTATTTTAGCCGCTTCAACTATATTTTTAGATATATTTCTCATTCCCTCACTCAGATATTTTATCATAATTGGACTATTATAAAATACATTTGCAAGTATTATAGCTTTTAGTGTATATAATACACTAAAATTTTTAAGAATCGGTAGGTTAAATATAAGTGTAAAAGCTACTACTGTCGATATGGTTGGAAAGAAAAATGGAATAAATATAAGTCCCTCTAATATTTTTGTCAGTGGATTTTTTTTATAACTCATATAATAAGCGGGTATAATCGCAATTATCGTTGAAAAGATAACTGATAATATCCCTTGAGTTAAAGAGATTTTAAAAAGTTGAAAATTTTCATAGAAACTCAAACTTCTAATCTCTTCTAAATGAAAGAAATCCTTTATAAAAAACATTAGAGGGATTACCCATAGAATAAGATACATATAACTATAGGTCTTATTTCTCCTCATTATTTTTTCAATACCTCAATTAACTGTTTTTTCCAATTTTCCATATTTTTGTTTACATATTCTGCATCTAATTTAACTATTTTATTTGTCGTAGGCACATATTTATAATCTTCTGGTAATGTATAGTTTATAACAGGGAACATATAGTTTTTCTCAAGAGCAAGCTTTTGAAACTCTGGTTCTAAAACAAAATTTAAAAACTCCTCAGCTGATTTTTTTATATTTTTCTTGTTAACTAAAGCAGCACCTTCTAAGTATATATATCCACCCTCTTCAGGTATATAACTTTTGTATTTATTTTCATTTCCATCTTGATAGAAGTAGATTGAGCTTGAAGCATACCCACTCATAATCGCTCCCTCTCCTACAGAGAATTTAGCAAAAGAATCAGACCATCCAGAAGAAACTGTCAATATACTTGGTTTTAAGCTTTCCCAAAACTTTAACCAGTTTTCTCCATAAACTCCAATAGTCCAAAGCATAAATGCTTCTCCTGTAAAACTTCTTGGGTCTTGAACTAATAATTCTTTTGGATATTTTTTTAAATCTTCAAAAGTTTTTAAATCTGAACCTGTTTTTTCATAGTTATAATTTAGTGCAAGCATTCCATAATCAATCGGTGTAACTGACCACTCTTTATCAATTATGAACTCCTCTTTCGCAATATTTCCCGCAGTAGTTGGCTTATAATTTTTTATAAGATTGTCTTTCTTAGCTTCTAAGTAGTTTATATCTGTTAGACCTACTATTATGTCTGCCTTTGGATTTTTCTTTTCTAACTTCATTCTAGGTATAACTCCATCAATTGGTACATACTTAATAGTTGTTCCAGTTTTTTCTTTAAAAATTACACCTGCTGAACTTTCAATCCATTTCATTGATTCCGGTCCATAAACTACAATTTCTTCCCCAAACGATACTAAACTCATTAAAAATAATCCTGCTAAAACTGTCTTTTTCATTTCATCCCCTTTAATTACTTTAATTTTTATAGTTTAATTTCTAAAAACTCACCAGACACTTTATAGTTATCTATCTCTCCTAGACTATATAGATGATTTTCTACAATTTCAATATACTCATCTAACTGGGCTTGATTTATTCCTCCAGTTTTATAATCTATTACAAGAATCTTTCCATCACTTGTTGGTGTAGGTTTTTTTATCATAATTCTATCTATTCTTTTTAGCTTTCCTTCATCATATATCTCATACTCTGGGTATATATAATCCCATTCCTCTGAGAAAATAATTGGATTGTCATTAAAGAAATTTTTAAATTCTGATCCTTCAAGAATATTTTTTAGTCTCTCTTCTCCTATTATAGATGCATATTTTGAATAAGTTCTATTTCTTGCTTCTATGTGTTCATCTAAACTATTATTTATTATAAATTCTAAATAGTAGTGAATGGCATTACCCACTCTTCTTTTTTCCTCTGTTACTATATCAACTAAAAGCATTCTATTTGGTTGTTCACACTCTTCTACACTCTTTTCAATAAAATCTATAGAATCTAGTAGCTCTATATTCTTTACTCTTTCCACATTTTCATTTTTTTCAGTCCTACTAATTTTACCACACTTTACGTTAAATAGTCCATCTATTGAGCTCTTTAAATATTTATTTTCGCTTCCTGCCATAACTAAGAACAGATTTTTTTTAGCTCTTGTTAAAGCAACATAGATATTGTTTATCTCCTCTTGGTCTTTTTTAATCTCTAACTCTCTTAAAAAGTTATAGCTATCTCCTAAATAATCTAATATTTTTTCATATTTTTTATCTACAAATATAAAATTCTCTATCTCGTTAAAAGGTGATTTAAAATCTATATGAAACTGTATTCCACTTTCTAAACCTCTTTTTTGTCCCTGATGAAAATAGTAAACTGTTTCAAACTCTAATCCTTTAGATTTATGTATACTTAAAAGAGTTATTGCTTTTTCTTCCTCTAAAGATACCTGCTTAAATTTAGGATTATCTTTTTCATTTATCAACGAGTTATAAAAATCAAATATATTTCCATGCTCTTTAGACATCTCTAAAAATTGGAATATATTCTTTAAATCTGATTTCCCAGAAAACATTTGAGAGATATTAAAATTCTCAATTACATCTAGTACAAAGTTTTTATTTTCTAATCCTTTTTGGGCTATTCTTTTTATTCTATTTAAAACATCTAAAAGATTATCTGAAATGTCCTCTGGCATCTCCTCTAATTTTTCTATAGTCTCTCTATTTTTTAGAATAGTTTTTAGTTCATCATTTCCTATTTTTATAACATCACTTCTTAAAAATTCAAGTAGTGAAAATATATCTCTATTTACAGTAAATTTTAAGATTTTAAAAATTGGATTAACTGCTCTATGATATATAATAGAGTCATTGGAATCTATCACAAAAGGTATTTTCCTATCACTTAAAGCAGTTGCTATCTCATTTAGTTGTTTATTACTTCTTGCAATTATACCTATTCCACCATAGTTTCCATCAAAGTTATTTTCAATAGAATCCACCATAGTTTCTATCATATTCTCTTCTTCTAAAACTTCCTCTTCACCCTCTAAAGGTTCTTTTTTTGTTAAAACCTCAAAGTACCCAAGCTCATCACTTTTTCCATCTACTGGAGTAAACTCCCATTTATAATTATGATCCTCTAAAGCTGCAACCTCTTCATATGTTTCAGCTACTCCATTAAATACACCATTTGTAAAATCTACTATATTTTTACAACTTCTATAGGAAACACTCATAGTCTCCTCTTCTACTCCTATTATGCTTGAAAGGTTTTCAAAAAGAGCTTTTTCTCCCCCTCTCCAACCATATATACTTTGCTTTTCATCTCCAACACATATTAAATTTTCACAACTATTTATAAGTCCTTTTAAAATTCTCCATTGAAGAACACTCGTATCCTGGAACTCATCTATAAACACTGTTTTAAATTCACTATCAAATATATCTTTAAAGTAATCTGTTATACATCCATCCTTTATAAGATTTATCTCTTCTCTATCTATATATTGGAACATATAACTACTTATATCTAGATGGGTAAATCGTTTTTCATTAAATTTTATATTATCATATATTGAATATAAATTTTCAATAAAGTATAATATCTCTCTTTCAAAAGATAGAACCTCTCTATTGAAAACCTCTTTAGATATCTCCTCTTTTAGTTGATCAAAAGCTCTTTGTAGAATCTCAATCTCACAATCTAAGTCAATTTTACTTGTTGTTTTTACTCTACGTCCATCCCAACACTTATCACTTTTTATAATTTCATTCCAATTTTCAACTGCATGCTCTCTGTGAGTTGAACTATCTTTTTCTAAAACCCATTTTATGACTTTACTCATATAATCAGATAGATCTTTACCATCTTTCTTTTTCTCTTTTACAGCTAAAAAAGCATCAGTTAAATGTTTAATCAACTTTTCTATAGATATATCTGAGTCACACTCATCTTTATTTTTTAACTTTTGAGATTGTTCAATTAAAATTAATTTCCATCTATTATCAATTAGGTTTTTTAGTATATCCAAATACTTTTCTATACTACGCTCTGTTCTGTTTTGTAGAAAAATTTTAAATCTATCAAACTCATTTTTATCCTCTACAATTTTTTCAAAACATTTTAATAGAATCTCAATATTTTCAGTATCATCTATAATCTCATATGAAAATATATTTAGATATGGAGCTATAACGTTTTTGAATATATTATTTATAAAACCATCAATTGTTGAAATTTTTAATCTATCTTTATTATCCAATACTTCATAATAAACTTTCCTAACATTTTCAAAAGAAAGGTCAATCTCTGGATATAAGTTTTTTAAATTTTCATATAGAGATGAATCTTTATCTCTATACATCTCATCTAAAAATAGTATAACCCTCTCTTGAATTTCTGATGTAGCTTTTTTAGTAAAAGTCATTACTAAAACATTCTTATAATTTTCACCTTTTAAAAGAGTAGCTAAATACTCTAAAGATAGTCTATATGTTTTTCCTGTTCCAGCACTAGCCTTTAAAACTATCCCTTTCATTTAAAACTCCCTCCTACAGATATTTCCATACTCACAATATAAACATCCACTTTTCTTCTCACTTAAAAAGTAGTTCTCTCCTTTAAAAAACTCTATTAATCTCTCTTTTAAAAGCTCTCTTGTAAGTTTAGGTTTTTCTTGATTCTCAATACTTCCTTCAAATGCATTGTATATAGATTTTTGAGCAGCATTTTCATCACCATACAATATAATTGTATAAAAATCCAACTGGTTATCAATTTTACTTCCTGTTTTAAAATCTATAATATGGTTATTTGTTGTCGTTTCAATTACAAGGTCAACTCTACCACCTAAAGTAACTTCTACATCACCTTTTAAAAATGGTTCTTTTCTACTGTTTTTCTCACTCTCTATACGTTTAACTTTCTTTTCTATATATAGATTTTCTATCTCTTTATAAAACTTTACTATATTTTTTGTAAAACGTGGAATTAATATCTGAGTAAAGTAGTTGTCTAGATATACTGGAACTCTTTTTCTATTGGCATAAAAACTTTTATATAGTAGCTCCTCTACCTCTTCATTTGTTACTGAGTAATCTGAAACATTCAGAATTTTCTTCCACATCTTATCTGTTAACTTTTCAAAAACCTCGTGGACATAAGTTCCTATAAATTTAACTGATAGACCTAAAGAATCCTCTTTTTCAAAAGGACTAAGTCCACAAACTTTATCTAAATAGAATCTATACTCACACCTAGTTAAAGTATCATAATCATATGGCCCAATACTTAACTCTCTATTTTTAAAGTCATCTCTATTCTTCATTAAATCTTTTTGAACAAATTCCCCAATCTCATTTGATTTAAATGTCATTAGTCTCTCTAATATATCCTCACTATAAACAGTTTTTTCAAGTTTGCTTATACCATATCTATTTAAGACTTCAGAAAGTATTGGAGATACTCCCTCTCCACTATTTTCATTTTTTATATAAACAATTGTATTGTATCTATTTTTTAAAAGCCCTTGATAAAATCTGTACTTTTCCTCTTTTCTTTCCTTTTCATAGTAAGTAAATCCATTATCTTTTTTCTGTTTCTCTGTTAAATAAAGAGAATCTCTTTTTACTCTAGGAAGATATCTTGTACTTATATTTATAAAAATCGACTCTCTTGATGGAGTAACCTTACAGTTTTCCATTGGTTTTATTAGATATTTTCCCTCACTATCATCATTTCTTATAATCTCAACATCATTAAAATATTGAAGTAAGAATTTTAAAATATCTCCACCATTTCTAAAACAGCTTTTAATCTCTTTTTCCTCAAGCATTATCTCAGTTGTTTTAGCATATCCCATATATTCTTGAAGTTTATCGTAGAAATCTACATATATTTTCTCTCTAAACATATTTAGCGATAAAAGCTCATTAAAGTATGTAATAAACTTATCTATACTCTCAACTTTTGAAACTTTTACAATATCTTCATAGATTTCAGTGATTTTTTCATTACTCTCTGTTCCTATATACTTATAATCCCAATCAATTTGATTATATATATATTCCATATCCTCTTTTGTTATTCCATAATATTCTTGCATCTCTAAATTTTTAATTCCCTCTAAAAACTTTTTAATAGGAATTAAATTATCCATTCTAGGTTCCATTGCTCCTATTAGTTCACTTTGGGCATTTAAAAATTTAAAAAACTTAGTGTCATTTAAAGTATAAAAACTACCTCTCATAAAATTATTTGGAAATATTTTAGAATACTCATTTGTATCAGCTTCTGGAGAAAATATATTTGTCATGTGATTTTTCATTTTCATAATATCTAATAGATTCCCAATAAGTTCTAATTCATCTTGAACCTCTAATAGTGATATCTCTACTTTTTGTGTTCTAGGCAAATATACCTCTTTTAATTCAAGATTTTCTTCATCAAAAACTCCTGGTTCACCTTGAACTCTAATTACAACCTCTATAAACTCCTCTAGCTTAGATATTACATATTTATCTAGAGGTGAAAAGTTTACTATATCCACAAAGACTATTTTTTTATATTTTTTAAAAATTGTTAAATCTAGATATTTTATATCTTCAACCCAGTCTTTTGGTATATAATTTCTTTCAGTCAAATATACCTCATATTTATCTTTAAATCTATGGAATATTTCAAAATATTTTTTTTGCCACTCTTCTAGTTCTATATCCTTTTCACACAAACTTCTATTCAATTCAGTGTAGTATTTAAAAAACTTATCTGAAAACTCAATAGATTCAAAATAGTTATTTATATTTATCTCTACAAACTCTTTTTTCATATAGTTATATAAACTTACAAATCTTTTTGCTTCACTTAAAATTATCTTATCAGTACTAAATGCTACTCCTTTAAACTCATCTATTGTTAAATAAAGTGGATCTGGTTCAAAGATATTTCTTTTACTTTCTTTTCTCTGACTATTTTTTAAAGGATAATCAGAAAACACATATACAACAGAGGGATCTTTTTTCAATCCCTGAATTAAAGATCCCCCGTAGCTTATATACTCAAACTTCATTGTTCCCTCCTATTTTTTAATAGGTGTTGCACACTCTACAGCTGCACCCTTTAGTATCTCAACTCCATGAACTAATGCATCTATTACAAAGTTTAGATTCTCTGTTGCTCCTTTTGGACTTCCTGGAAGATTTAAAATTATACTTCCCTTTCTTATTCCACATCTTGCTCTACTTAACATAGCTTTCGGTGTTATCTCAAATGATTTAGCTCTCATATACTCTGCTACTCCTGGTGCTTCCCTTTCGATTACCGCAAGTGTTGCTTCAGGTGTCACATCTCTTTTTGAAAACCCTGTTCCACCATTTGTTACAATCAGATCAGCTATATCTTCGTCAGCTAATTTTATTAACTCTTCACAAATCTCTTCGTAAGTATCTGGAAGCATATTATAATAAACAGTTTCATAACTTAGATGCTTTTCAAAAATCTCTTTTAACTTTTGTCCTGTTACGTCGACTCTCTCTCCTCTTGAACCTTTATCACTTAATGTTACTATAGCTACTCTTATCATAACTTCCTCCTTATAATATAGGTGCTAACAATTTAGAAATTGATTCTAACACCCTATCTTTTTTTCCTCTATTTTTATACTCTTCTAATGTTACTCTTTTAGAGTCTGAAATATCTTTATCTATTCTTTTCTCTAATTCAGTAATGTTATTTCCCAAAATCAGAAGACTTATTTCAAAATTTTGATACATACTTCTATAATCAAAGTTTGCAGTTCCTAAAAATGCAATCTCTCCATCTACAACAACAAGTTTACTATGGATAAATCCGTATTTATATTTATATATTTCTGCTCCTAATTCAATTAGTTCTCCATAAAAGTATTGGTTAGCCCAGTAAACAAAAGCGTGATCTCCAACACTTGGTATTACTATTTTAACTTTTACTCCTGAAACTAAAGCAGCTTTTAAAGCATCTAAAATTGGTTCGTCTGGAATAAAATATGGTGTTTCTATATGTATACTTTTTTCAGCTTTTACTATTAAACTTAAAAATGTATCTTTTATAGTATGAAATTCATAATTAGGTCCTGAACTTACAACTTGTATAGGAGTTAAACTATGATCATCTGTATCAATAGCAATAGTCTGAAATATATCTGTAGTATCCTTTTTTAAGAATTTCCAACTTCTTTCAAATTCATGCAAATAATCTATTATAGCTTCACCCTTTAAAGAAAATCCTATATCTTGCCAATTTCCTAAATGACCTTTTCCTATATAATCCTTTCCAATATTCAATCCACCTGAAAAACATATTTTATTATCTATAAGAGCTATTTTTCTATGGTCTCTATAATTTGCTCTTAAATTACCAACTTTTACAAATGGAAAATACGATGGAAAGAAAACTTCAAACATTATTCCAGCTCTTTTTAGTTCTTCAACTCTTTTTCTAGATACTCCTCTTGTTCCAGCACCATCTACTATTATTTTTATCTCTACTCCCTCTTTAACCTTTTCTAAAAGTAAGTCATAAATTGGAGCTCCAACTTCATCATCATCAAATATATAATATTCCATATATATTGATTTTTTTGCATTTTTTATAGATAATGTTAGATTTTCAAAGTAATACTTAGCTTCTGGATAAAATGTAAAACTGTTATTATGAGTCATTTTTCCTAAAAGAACTCCATCTAAATATCTACTTAATCCTATCCATTTTTTAATACTAACCATAGATTTTTTATTTAAATTTTTTAAATAATCATGACTATTTTTTAAATAATATTTTGCTAAAGCTCTACGTTTTTTAAAGCTAATACCAAAAAACAGATACATTATAAATCCAAAATAGGATGTCAATAACAATATTGTTATCCAAAATAGTGTAAATACAGGTCTTCTTCTTTCAAAGAATATAACGATACATGCAAATATAATATTAACAAATACTAAGTAGTCCTTTAATGCTATGAATATCTCTTTCATCTAGTCACCTCTAACTTTTTTAGAAAAAAGGAAGAGTCGAAACTCTTCCTTTTATTTGAATTTTAAATCCAACTCTCTGAAATTATCTTCTAAACCTTTTCCATTAGAAAACTCTTTTTTTATTTTTTTTATAAACATACCCATTTCATCTGCACTTCCAACTATTCTATTAAAAATACCTAAGTATTCAGTTATAATTGGATTATCAACATCATATGGATATCTCATTAAATGGTCTATCTCACTCCAAGCCTCTTCAAAAACTGTCCTTACTTGAATCTCTACAAGTACCTCATCATGCTTTGTAACTGGAACACCAATTAGATAATGAATCGATCTGTAACCATGGTCTCTCACAATTATCTCACAATCTAAATCTTGAATAGTATTTTTTAAATCTTGGATGTTATAGTCACCTCGTCTAATATTTATCTGAGGAGTCTCCTTTGTATCCCATAACTTTGTTATTTCACAATGAATTCCACGCCAATCATCTTTAAATAGATGTAGCACACGTATTCCTATGAGGTCAGTTATAATCTCTTTATAGTTTTCTACACTTATTCCACGGTCTGCATATTTGCGACCTTTTCTTATTATTTTTTCAACAAGATGTGTTGCTCTTTTAACTCGTCTTCTAACTGAGTGAACCCCTTCACTATCAATTAATTTAGATACTATATGTTCAGCTTCTTTTTCTAAATAAGGAACTAATTTTATATAGTCAGCATAGATTTTCATAAGCTCATCCCAATTAAGACCAGTGGAGTTAAAGTACTCCTCTGTTATACAGAAAGCTTTAAAAAATTCTTCTCTGTCTATCGTATTATCTAATATCAAATTAAACACCTCTTTATTATTTTCTAGGTATCTTCTCTAATGAAATTTCACAAGTTTTTCTGTAAGCTACTGCTTCAGTAATTTTTATCTCTCTTGTTTCTACTGGAGCTACTGTAACTATCCTTTCTCTTATATTAAAGTCATTTCCTTTAATAATGTGAACTCTTTCAACAGATATTCTATCTCCTTCAATTAACTGAACTTTATCTAAATCACATCTAAAGTTTACCCAACTTTGAAGTATTGGAGTTTTATCAATAAGATTTAATAAAGCTAAAGAATACAATGAGTTTTCCTCTTGCAATAGTTTCTCTTTCTTTATTTCCTCTAATCCTAAAATCTCCTTTTCTAGTAAATCTAATTTCATAACCTCTATTCTATTTTCAAAAGATACTTTTCCTGTTACTAACTTACCACTTATTTCAATAAGTTGTCCCATAAAAATCTCTTTTAAAAGTTTTATATTCGGCATAAATCTTTTTACATTACTATACTGATATATCTTATAATAATAGTTATTTACTATTGTATTAAAAGATCCATCATCTTTTAAATCAATCTCTAAACCTAATTTAAACTCTCTGTTTTTCATTTCTAAATATTTTCTTCTATTTATCTCAACTATTCTACTATGACAATCTTTCAAATTTAGCTGATCTATTTTTAAGTCGGTAACTCCAAAAGTTTTTATCAGGTTTTGATTTTTCATATCTTTTATCGTAGAAAATTCAATTGGCAACCTATCCAATTTTAAAGAGCTATACCTTATCTCTAAAGCACTCTCTATCATTTTAAAATCTTCATTTTTAACTTCTAATACTTCTGGATCTCTTGTTTCTATTTCTTCTTCAATCTCTTCTGAAATTGTTTCCTCAGATGTAATTTCAACTTCAATATCTTCAGTAGTTTCTTCAACAACTACCTCTATTTTTTCATCTAAAATTTCATCTTCTACTGTTTCATCAGAAATATCTGGAGTTACCGAAAGAGCTTTTTTCCAATATATGCCTCTTTTAATTCAGAGTCATCTAATTGCATTGAGCATAGGTAGCTCTTTAACTCTTTGAAAAATTCCTCTTCACTGTGTGGTAACAATTTTATTCCTAATTCGTTTAATCTTTCAATTGTTTTTGTTTTTAAAACATTTGAATTACTTACAGCGTAAATAACATCTTTTGGATTTACACCTGTTAATACAACTTCTAGCATGTCTATAAAGTCTGAATTATTTAAGTCTAATCCTAAAATTAGCGTTGGATAACTTTCCATATCCTCTTTTATATTTCTGAAAAAGTTTTTGTAAAAATCTAAAACTTTTAGCTTTCTAAAGTCTTGGATAGAAACGAAAATCTTTTCATGTCTATTTACATCTCCAAGAATCTTATAATGCTTAACCTCTCCATTTGATGCTATTGTAAACTCTTCATCTGTCGGTAATATTTTTACTACTTTGTTGCAGTTTATATCATCTAAAACTATATCGTAATCTGTTGAAAAAACAGCATTAATCTTATTACTTTCAGAGAAAATATTTAATACCTCTGCAGTTTCTCTGTTTGTTTCGTACAAATTTTTGATTTTTTTCAATAATGAACTTCTACTGCTAACAACTCCATCTAAATAAACTTGGCTAACTTGGAATAAAGAGTTTTCGTCTCTTATGTAGCCCTTTATATTTTCTTTCATATCTTTCATTAACAGTTTAGCTAACTCTCTTCTTGTTGGATATCCAGCGTTTCTTACTAAAAAATCACCTAAAAAAAGATTAATTTTGTCTGTATCATTAAATTTATTGAAAAAACTCATAGTAACACCTCTCTTTCTTTAAAAAATAAACACTTTGGCAATATAAGTATATCTTAATTTTACCTATTTAACAAGTATATTCTTTTAAAAAAAATAAAAAAAAGTCTGTAAATAATGCTTTATTACTTACAGACTTTTAAAATTTATTTAATTATGAAAGAACTTGCGATAACTTTACCGTCTTCAGTATATAATACTGCTCCTTGTCCTGGAGTAACAGCTCTTACGTTATCCTCTGTAAATAAAATTTCTATAGTATCTTTATCCACTACTTTTACCTTACATGGATGTAATTTATCTCTAGAACGTGCTTTTACAAAACAATCCATTCCATCTAACTCTTTTACATCCTCTACTAAAAATAGATTCAGTTGATTTGCAACTAAAGTATTTTTCATAAGGTCTTCGTTGCTTCCAACAATAACTCTGTTGTTTTTTCTATCTAACTCTATAACATAAAGTGGGTTTGCTGACGCTATTCCCAATCCTTTTCTTTGTCCTATTGTGTAGAATGCTAATCCATTATGTTTTCCTAAAACTTTTCCTTTTAGATTAACAATTTGTCCTGGTTTTCCAATTTTTCCACCAGTTTTTTCCATTAAAAACTCTTTTAGTTTTCCATCTTCAACAAAACATATCTCTTGAGAGTCTTTTTTAGCATAAACTCTTACACCTAAATCTTTTGCTAACTCTCTAACAGCTGGTTTTTCCATTTTTCCAATTGGGAAAATGATATACTTTAAGTTTTCTTTTTTTATTTGTGATAAGAAATAAACTTGATCCTTATTCATGTCATCACCAATAGCTAATGTACCATCGATGATATTTGCGTAGTGACCAGTTGCTAACGCCTCTGCTCCTAACTCTTTTGCAAACTCAATAAGTTTTCCAAATTTTATTTTTCTGTTACAAACCATACATGGATTTGGAGTTCTTCCTGAGCTGTACTCATCTACGAAATAGTTGATAACCTCTTTTCCAAAATCCTCTGTTACATCTAAAAGATAATGCTCAATACCTAAATCATCACATATTCTTTTAGCATCCTTATCCTCTTCTCCACAAGTTTTCATAGTTACACCAAAAATTTTGTAACCTTGTTTCTTTAAAAGATAAGCCACTGTAGACGAATCTACTCCTCCACTCATAGCTACTGCTATAACTTTGTTTTCGTTTTCTTTATTAAACTCTAAGTTCATAAATATTACCATCCTTAATAAAATATTCTATTATTATTTGTAGAAGGCAAATATAATAGTTGCAATTCCGAAGATTAGAATTATTAATCCTGAAAGTTTGCTTAGTTTTAAAAGAATATCCATAGTTACTTTCTTTTTAAAATGATATATTAAAAAGATTGTTGTAAACCATAGTGATGCTCCTCCAATTCCAATTCCAGTTCCTAACTCTAATACTGTCATTTCTCTAATAGGGCTATCTAATATCCCAAGAAGTGTATAAATTCCTGCAATTACAAGAATCGACGAGATATTAAATATTGCAAGTAAAAAAGTTTCAAAATAGTCTTGTACTAAAGTATAGTTATCATCTTCAACCTCTTTAACTTTAGGTTTTCCAAAAAACTTCTTACTCCCTACAAAAATTAAAAATACACTTATCAACACTTTTAGCGGAGTTTCGAATTTAATAACATAACATTCAACTCTACTTATAAATAGAAATGATATAATACCATAAATTATATCTACAGTTACCATTCCCAGCGCTGATACATACGCTTTTTTTTCGCCTTCGATCATAGCCTTTTCCATACAGTAAATGCCCACTGGTCCAAAGGGAAGCGATAATATTAAACCTGTTATAATCCCTTTTAAAAAAATCATAATTTTTCTCCTCAAAAGTGTATTTCTATAAATGTTTTTTCATTTATCAATTCTAGCATAATTCTACTAAAATATAAAGTACTTTCCTTTAATTGGGACTTTACAGGCTTAGCTGTTTCAATTTAGATTTAACTATCTCAAAAAATTGTTTTCTATCCTCTTCATTATCTCTAATATCCATATTATCTATATTTATCTTTAAAACAACTGAATCATTATACTCATTAAAAAAGTTAGAGTACTCTTCATTTAAAGAGTTCCAATACTCTTTTTCAACTCCAAGTTCAAAATCTCTTCCTCTTTCCTTTATTTTTCTCATAGCATTATCAACACTTGTCTCTAAATAAATAATCAATAATGGATTAGTTCTTGATGATATTAGTTTTTCCCAAAAAGATTGATATAACGAAAATTCATCGGCTGTCATAAATCCATTTTTTAAGTGCATTTTTGCAAATAAATAGTCACCATAGATACTTCTATCCATAATGCAACCATTGAATTTAGAAGCTTCTTCTATTATTTCTATTCTTTTATTTAAAAAATACATCTGACTTAATAAAGAATATCTTTCTTTATTTGAATAGAATTTATCTAAAAAAGGGTTATCTATATACGGTTCTTGAAAAAACTCTATTGATAACTCTTTAGCTAATAGCTCTCCTAAAGTTGTTTTTCCAGCTCCAACAACTCCTTCTATACAGATAACATTTTTCATAATCTTATCCTAACACTCCTTTTTGAAGGAATCTTTTTAAGTTACTTGTTACCATTCCAATAGCAACTTTATTCTCTCCACCTCTTGGAATTATAACATCTGCATATCTTTTACTTGGCTCACAGAACTCTAAGTACATCGGTTTTACAGTTTTTAAATATTGATTTTTAACAGACTCAAAACTTCTTCCTCTCTCTGTCATATCTCTCTCGATTCTTCTTAAGATCATTTCATCAGCATCTGTATCTACGAATATTTTCACATCAAATAACTCTCTAATTTCTGGAACAGCAAAAATTAATATTCCTTCTACGATTATTATTTTTGATGGGTGTATCTTTACGCATCCCTCTTTTCTAGAGTGAGTTGTGAAATCATAGATTGGTCTATCTATTGACTCTCCGTTTACAAGTTTAGTTAAGTGCTCTCTTAATAAATCAAACTCTATAGAATTTGGATGGTCAAAGTTAACTGCAGCCTTCTCCTCTATCGTTAAATTAGTTAGCTCTTTATAATAAGCATCTTGCTCAACTAGTACTGCGTCTTCTGATTTGAAAGCCTTTACTAAATTATGTGCTACTGTAGTTTTTCCGCTTCCACTTCCTCCAGCTACTCCGATCAATATGCAATTTTTCATTTTTTGTTTTCCTCCTTAAGTGTTACTGCTTATATTTTTTTAAATCTTATACATTATAGCACATTTTTCAAAAAAAAATAAAATATAATATAAATATAGACTATATATTTTTTTTGATGTATACTTTACGATATAGTTGTTTTTAAAGGAGAAGATTTTTTATGAGTATGACTGAAAAAGAGATTGACCTTCAGATGAAAAAGGCATTGGAAAAGGTTCCCTTTGAAATAAAAAAAATTAAATTTGTACTATCTTTATTAAAGATAGTTAAAAGAATTAAGAAAATTTTTAAATTTTAGGAGGAAGATATGACAGAAGAGTTAATGAAAAAAATAGATAGAATTAATGAGGAATTCGAAAAAAGAGAGTTCTTTATAAAAGAGGATATATTAGAGCTTTTTGAGCAAAGAGAGGATCTAGTAGAAAAGTTAGATGCTATAAAATTTAAAAAAATAGAGTTCTTTACAGTTGAAGATGAAAACTGTGTTGGATTTACTTTAGAGGATGTTCAAGTTAACTTCTTTATTGAGTTTGGAGAAGATGAAGAGGGTGAGTGGTACGAAGCTACTGCTGAAATAATCACTTTCTAATAGTAAAACCTAATGAAAGAAAAATAAAAACCAAGGATTAATTTTCCTTGGTTTTTTTTATGTTATCTATTGCTACTAAAAACTGATCCATAGTTATTCCATATCTATTTAATTTAGATAGAAACTGCTTTGCATTAGAGTATCCTATTCTTAACTCTGTTCCAAGCTTTTCTCTTAACTCCTTAGACTCAGCAAATCCTGAAAGTTTATAATCCATTAGAATCTCCATATTAAATATAGATTCTGTATTTTGAACTACTTCACACTTTGCATTTTCTAAGGCTTTTATTATAGCTTCTGGAGTTGCATTTTCAACACCGATATCTCCATCTTTAGATCCTTCTTTTCTACTTATATAAGCTTGTTTTGCTTCTGGGAAAAACTTTAAGATATATTTTCTTAACTCTTCTCCTACGAAATCTGGATCTGTTAAAACTATTATCCCTTTATTTTCATAAGCAACTCTTAATTTCTCTATGTTTCCTTTTTTTCTAATAGCAAAACCATTAGTTTGTATAATCTCAGCATCTACTGCTGCTTTTACTGCAGATATATCGTCTCTTCCTTCAACAACGATAACCTCTTTAATTGTCTTTTTCATAAATTTATATCCTCTCAAACTTTAAACGTGAATTTTATATTTAATTGTAACATTTTTTTAAATGTAATACTATTTTTTTATTTTTATATGATTATAGGTCTTTTTACTTGTGATTAAATTATTTAATTATTGTTGACAACCTTTCTATTTATGTGCTAGAATGTTGCAAAAGTAAATATATTCATTCGTATAAGTTGCAAATATGGTGCAGCGTCTCTACAACTAACCGTAAATTAGTTTCTATGAAAAAGATAAAAGGGATTAGTCTACCTTCTGTTTTTTTATAGAGTATGATTGTCTCTTTTTTTATTATATTTTGGAGGTTTTTATGAAGAAAAATAGCATCATTATTCTTGACTTTGGTTCTCAGTATAACCAGTTAATAGCAAGAAGAGTAAGAGAAATGGGAGTTTACGCTGAGGTTGTTCCTTATTTCGAACCGTTAGAGGATATTTTAGCTAGAGAGCCTAAAGGTATCATCCTTTCTGGTGGACCTGCTTCAGTTTATTTAGATGGATCGCCAACAATTGAAAAGGCATTATATGAGCAAGGAATTCCAGTTTTAGGAATCTGTTACGGAATGCAATTAACTTCTCAATTATTAGGTGGAACTGTTGAAAGAGCTGATAAGCAAGAGTTTGGAAAAGCTGAGCTTATTATTGACGAATTAGAAAGTCCATTATTCAAAGATGTTCCTAACTTAAACCAAGTTTGGATGAGTCATGGAGACCACGTAACAGTATTACCAGAAGGATTTAAGCAAATCGCTCATACAGATTCTTGTATAGCTGCTTCTGCTAATGTTGAAAAAAATATCTACTGTATCCAATACCACGCTGAGGTTACTCACTCTGAGTATGGAGCAAAGATGTTAGAGAACTTCGTATTCGGAGTTGCTAAATGTGAAAAGAACTGGTCAATGGGTAACTACATTGAGCAAACAGTTAAATCTATAAAAGAAACTGTAGGAGATAAGAAAGTTTTACTTGGACTTTCTGGAGGAGTTGACTCTTCTGTTGCTGCTGCATTAATACACAAAGCTATTGGAGATCAATTAATCTGTATTTTCGTTGATACAGGACTTCTTAGAAAAGACGAAGCTAAAAACGTAATGGAGATCTACGGAGAAAACTTCCACATGAACATTAAATGCGTTGATGCTGAAGAGAGATTCCTAAGCAAATTAGCTGGAGTTACTGATCCAGAAGCTAAGAGAAAAATAATTGGAAAAGAGTTCGTTGAAGTATTCAATGATGAGGCATCTAAATTAACTGATGTTAAATTCCTTGCTCAAGGAACAATCTATCCAGATGTAATAGAGTCTCAATCTGTAAAAGGACCTTCTGCTACAATTAAATCTCACCACAACGTTGGAGGACTTCCTGAGGATATGAAATTTGAATTACTTGAGCCTTTAAGAGAGTTATTCAAAGATGAGGTTAGAGCTGTTGGAAGAGAGTTAGGAATCCCTGCTCACATGGTTGACAGACACCCATTCCCAGGTCCAGGACTTGGAATCAGAATCTTAGGAGAAGTTGATAAAGAGAAAGCTGATATCTTAAGAGAAGCTGACGATATCTTTATTAAAGAGTTAAGAGCTGCTGATTTATATAAAGAGGTTAGCCAAGCTTTCGTTGTACTTTTACCTGTTAAATCAGTTGGAGTTATGGGAGACGAAAGAACTTATGAGTACACTGCTGTTTTAAGATCAGCTAACACTATTGACTTTATGACTGCTACATGGTCTAGATTACCATATGAGTTCTTAGATAAAGTTTCTAATAGAATCATAAATGAGGTTAAGGGAATCAACAGATTAACTTACGATATCTCATCTAAGCCACCTGCTACTATCGAGTGGGAATAATAATTAAAAATACAAAACACCTTGAATCAATCAAGGTGTTTTTTTTATTACCTTTAGAATATCATTATTTTATTTTTTATAATTCTATAATCTATATTTCTAATAAAATATATTAACTCCTCCTTTTATTTTAAATATTAATAGTTTATACACCTAATTTTTTTATAAAATCAAATTTACTTTAATTTCAAATAATTTATTTTTCTGCTTTACTAAATATATAGCAACTCTTTTAACTCAAGCAGTTAAACTTCTAACTGGAAAAGAATTAGATCTAAATATAGTTTATGATGCTCTGGATTTAGAAATTATAAAAGTTGAAGATATAAGATGTTTTATAGAGTCTAGAACTACTCAAAAAGATGAAGTGATAGATTTAGAAAACAAATATAAATATGAACTTTATATAGATGATTTAAGTCATAGATTAAGAGAATATACTATCATAAAGAAAAAGTATATAATTGAAATGAAAATCCTACCATTTTTTAAAAATATGAAACTTAATCATATTACTCCAGTTATAGTTAGAAAATGGCAAAATGAACTTTTAAAAGCTATAAACCCAAGTAGTGGAAATCCATATAGTCAAACCTATATTAAAACTATTCATAATCAGCTTACAGCTTTTTTTAACTATGCTATTAAGTTTCATTCATTACAAGAAAATCCTTGTCATAAAGCTGGAAGTATTGGAAAGAAACATGCTGAGGAAATGAACATCTGGACTCCAGAAGAGTTTAAATTATTTATTGAAGCTATTAAAGATCACCCTGCTGCTTATGCAGGATTTAATATTTTATTCTGGTGTGGTCTTAGAGTTGGAGAGCTTCTAGCTCTTGAAATAAAAGATATAGATTTTGAAAATGAAACTTTAAATATTAATAAGTCTTATCAGAGATTAAATAAAGAAGATGTCATTACTGAACCTAAGACTCCTAAGAGTAAAAGAATCATTGAAATGCCTTCTCAGTTAATTCCTGTACTAAAAGATTATCTCAAGACACTTTATAAACCAAAACCCAGTACAAGATTAATTCCTCATACTAAATATATTTTTGAACATGCTATGAAAAAATATTCAGAAATTGCTGGAGTAAAAAAAATAAGGATACATGATCTCAGACATTCACATGCATCCTTACTTATTCATTTAGGTGTTAATCCTCTAACTATTGCTAGAAGATTGGGACATGAAAAGGTTGAAACAACCTTAAATACTTATTCTCATTTATTTCCTAATAGTAATAAAGAGATGATGGAGTTATTAAGAGAAGTATAAAGAGATTCTTTTAAATCTCAATCTCTTTATACTTCTTAATTATTTCTCATTAACTTCTTGTAACCAACTTTCAACAACTTCATACTCATCCGTATTGTTTGGATTATTACACTCTGCGCACAAAGGTATAATATACTCTTTTGCTGTTTTTGATACTTTATAAACATGTCCACCATGTTCTGCTAGTGAACAGCAACTTATTGCTCCACAAATTCCAAATTTTTTCCCTGTTTTCTTTTCCCAAAAATCTTTCCAAGATGAATACCCACTAGGAGCATTATTATTTCCTGTCCCTTTTTTATTTTTTACTTTTACTGACATATTTTCCTCCCTAATTTGTGTCTATAATTCTTATATACTTTACAAAGTCCATATTGTCAATAGTTTAATACATTTGACTACTATTTCCAGGTACTGCCAAAATAATTTCCACAATTATTGTTTATATCTTTCATTTTTATTTCTAATCCTGAAATTTCGTGTCTGTTCAGCATAGTTATTATTTCATCTCTTATTAATTCTAACTCTTCTTTTATTTCCATTATTTTTTTTCATTTAATTTTTTAAATGGATTTCTTTCATGTATTATTCCTGATACCTGATTATAAATTTTTATAAATTTTTTTTGAGTCATTTTTTTTGATTTTCCATAGTATTTAATATTTCCATCTTCCCAGGGTAACATTTTTAAAAATACTTCTTCACCTTTTTCTTTTTCTAAAATTTCTAATATTCTTTTTATATTCCATTCTTTTATATCTTTTCCACTTTTTTTATATAAATCATAATTCAGTATTAAAATACCGAAAACAATTTTTTCTAAAATTTTTCGTATCAATAATGCACACCACTCTATTTCTTCTATTGAGTAATTCAATCTAGCTGGGTATTCAAATAAAATGTCATCTAACTTTGATATTCTATTTGTTATTTCTTTTAAATTTTCTTTATATTTTTTTTCTTTATTAAAATTCAAAATTGTTCTCCTTTTTAGCAAATTAAATAAAAGACCTCATATAAGGTCTTTTGTTTAATTTACTTTTATTTTTTTAAAAGCAATGTTGTAGTAAATTGTGATATAATCTACTGCAAACATAAGTTATTGCTCGGAATAATTGTAATTTAAAATTTTCGATTATAGTATTGTTTTCTAATAGTAATAGAAAAATGACTGAGTTATTGAGAAAAATATAGAGTTAACCTCAAAAAGAATTAACTTTATTTTTAATTACTTTTTTCTATTTTTTGTAAAAAATAGAGTTTGTTTATAATAATTTCGTCTCCAAAATTAACAGAAGATACAATAAATTTTTTACTTGTTGTCATTTCTTTTTCATTTTTATTACTATATAATATATATTCTTTACCTTCAACATCTGTTATTTTATAATTTTTATATAGAAATCCTAATAAAATACTATAATGATAATTTATATTTTTATAATAAATTGAAAGAATAAAAATTTCATAGCAAACTAACCAGACTATATTTAATCTATAAAAAGATGCAATCAATGGTAGCAAATATGTTCCAATATACATTATCTGTGTTTCTGGAGATTTTTTTTCTATTTTTTCTACTTGTATTTCCAAACCTTGAGACTTTTGAAGTTTTATATTAATAAAAATTTTACCTAAAACCATTATAAATATTATTAAGGTAAATATTATTAATTCTAACCAATAAATATTCATATATATGGATATATTTTTTTCATTGATAATCTTTATAATTTTTGAAAAATTAAATAATTTCATATTATATGATACAAATGAAAGAAAATAAACTACAATTCTAAAGTATAAAAATACAATTATTTTTTTCATTTTTCCTCCTAATCCATAGGTACTGATAATGTTTCTTCCACTATTTTTATTGCTGATTTACCTGATATTAACATTATTACACAAGTTTTTTCTTTTGCTCTTAAATTATTAAGATCTATTTTCCCATTTTCCATTTCTATACTTAATTCATTTCCAGTTTTTAATTTATAACCTTTTTTTAATTTATCTAATGCTTTTTCTCTCTCTTGTGATGTTAAACTTTTAAATCTTTTAATTCCGTTATTTTTTATTCCATACATCAGATGACTTTTATCTTTTTTATTTGTTGTTACTACATTATTAAAAATTAAAATATCTTCAAGATCAGGTTTTATTTTTTCAAATTCTTCAATATAAAATTCTTCTAAATGCAGAAGTTCCTCTGCTATTTTTAAGTTTAATATGTATAATTTATTATTATTTATCATCACAGCAGGACTCACTTCTAGGGTCACTGTATTAACATTTTTATTTATTATTTTCATTTCATCAGCTACAAGTGTTGCTATATATGTTCTTTTTTTTAAAAACATACTATTTTTGTAATTAAAAATCAAATAATAATTACCTTTATTTGTAGAGAGCTCATAAATTAGTATAGATAATGTTTTCCCAGTGAAATTTGAAAAAGGTGGTATCGAAATATTTTCATCTTCTAATTTTTTTTTAATTTCTTTCCATACTTTTATCTCACAAGAATCTAAAATAATAATTTGATCTTCACTAAATATTGGATTATATGGTATTTTCTCTTTTCTTTCACAGCACTCTATTTCCTTTTTTACATCCTTAATTAAATCTCCCCCTTCTACTTTTTTTAAAAAAAATAAATTGTACTTATTAGTTTTTGTTTTATTAGCTTCTCCTACATAAATATTCATAAAACTAATATTTAAATTTTTTAAACTTTTTAAAATTTCAATTTTTTTTTCTACAGTTATATTCTCTTTCTTATGTATTAATATTTCCATTTTTGATTGTTTTTCCCCCTTTTAAGTATCTTCGATTAAATTGTATAACACTTATATATTTTTTTCATATATAAATTTTATATAGTGAGGTGATTAAATTAAAAATGGATATTCTTTAATAAAAAAGATTGTAAATAATTTATTAGCTTATTTCCAATTTTGTGTAATATTTTAAGTTTTTTGCTAGTTAATGTATTTTATAAATGCACCCAAAATGCACCCATTTTATAAAAAAAACAATAAAAAATACTTATTTTTAAGTTTTTGACCTATCAAAATCCTAATGAAATCAATAGGTTTAAAAGTAAATAATTTTTTTAAAGTTGAGTGGGAATAATAATTAAAAATATAAAACACCTTGATTAATTCAAGGTGTTTTTTTATTACTACCAGAGTAATAGTATTTTTTACTCAAAAAGTGGTAAAACAAACTTTTTAAAACTCAAAGAAAATGCTTGTTATAAAGCTATGATATCAGTAGATTACTTCAAGATACCTTACTAGCCACTACTACAAGATTAATTTCTCACACTAAAAATACATCTCTATATTCATTTACAAAAAAAATTACTCTATTACCTATTTTATGATAAATAAAAAATTCCCCGAAAATTTTCAAGGATTTTTTCTATTATCTAATATTGTTCAAACTCACTTTTTTCTTTTGGAGTACATTTGCAAAATTCTATTTTTTTTCTTAAGCTCTTTCTATATCCATAATACTCTAATTCCAAGCGCCTTAATTTATACAAATTTTGTTCAAAATTATTAGCTTTTAAATAATAATAATTTGATTTTTTTATTTTAAATCCAAAATTTTTATACATAAAAAATTTTAAATTATTAAATATCCATCTATCAATCTTTTTCAATTGATGGACATCAGTTATGTTTCCGAAGTATCCTATCCAATTTTTATAATCTGGTTCTTTTCCACATTTTTCACATTTTTCATAAAATGCTCTATTCCCAATAATTTTAAAATTTATTTTCCTAATTATATTATTTAATACTTTGATTGATTTCTTTTCTTCAAACTCTTGCAACTTTTCGGCTTCATTCAAGATAAATTTTATTTTATTTTTAAATGCTATTTCATTATTTTTTTTTACTTTTACTTTATTTTTCTTTATTTCAAATCCAACATAATTAGTTGATCTCTCATTTAAGTTTATAACTTCACTTTTTTCTCCTAATGGATGTACTTTTAATTCTTTCTTTGATAACTGACTTTCAACTTCTTTAAAAATTTCTTCTATTTTTTCATCATTTTTTAATAATATTAAGAAATCGTCAGCATATCTTATATATTTCAAATCATACTTTCTTCTCAAAATGTTCGAAATCCATAAATCAAAGTCATATAAATAAATATTTGCTAGTAACCCTGAAAGAACTCCTCCTTGAGGAATTCCCTTTTCTCTTCTCTCTCTTTTAACTTTAACATTATGAAAAATTTTTAAAGTTGGTCTTAATTTTCTCCCTTTATATTTCGTCTCTTTTAAATTTTTAGATGTTATTCTGTATGAATACAAAAAATTCTTTAAAATAGTAAGTAATATTTTATTATCTTTTCCAAAAAATTTATATAAATCATTTATCATCAACTTATGATTTATAGTATCAAAAAATTTACTTAAATCCATATTTAAAACATATTTATAATCTAACTCTATATATTTTTGTATTCTTCTAACTGCCGAAGGAGCTGATTTCCCCTCTCTATATGCGTAGCTTACTAAATCAATTTCTTTAAATTTTTTTTCTGTATATTCTTTTATACTTTCATAAATAACTTGCTGAACAACCGTATCTTTAACATTTGCTATTGATAAAACTCTTATTTTATTTTTTAATTTTGCTTCTTTTAATGAAAGTCTTTTATCTTTTGAAATTTCTATTTCTCTGAAAGGTTTAAATAAATATTTTCTATTTTTTACTCTATTTATTATTGCTAAAAAATTATTACTATCTGTAAAAATTTTATCATAAGTTCTTAAACTTATTCCATCTTCACCCATTTGTCTTTTATCTTTTTCTGGAATAGATAAATAATCATGTTTTTTTTCCTTAAATTTCTCGTATACTTCTTTTAAATTTTCACAAGTTAAATTTTTTAATATTCTCTCATCTAAATTCATAAAAAAAATCTATCTAAATTACTTCAGATAGACTGCCACCCCCTACTATATTTTGTAGTAAAATTCTTTAGTTATATAAAATAACTACAAGCAACAAAATGTGATATAATATATCTATATAACAAATATTATTTCTGTTAACAAATCAAATGTTGACAGAAGCAGGAACTTAAATCAATTAAGGCAACATACTCTGTAAAAGACTCAAACATTATATAAAAATTGGTGGCTTATTTGAGTCCCGTTTATAACCACCACCTACATAAAATTTTATGTAGTAAAAATCTAGAAGACAATACTAATCATATTGTCTCTATAAGAGTAAACACTTCATATAGTTTGTAAATAATCTTAATAATTAATACAGCCTTTATTAGCATGTTATCACTCCTTGTTGCTTCTGTCAACATTTGATTTGTTAACAGAAACCAGAAGCTAAAACTCTTCCATGGTTAGAGTATTATTTAGTTGCGTTGCATTCCATTATCGATGCAATCCTCCCATATGGAGTATACACTCAAAAAAATCATTTGTCAAAATTATTTCTTATCTTTATTAATAGAGTAAATTTATAAAGCTCTATAAAATCATTTGTTCTCAACTAATAAAAATATTTAAATATATATTAATTTAATAAATGAGAGTAAGACTATACAAAATATATTGATTACTAATATTTTCAAGTTTTTTTCATAAAATTTCTAAAATATGCCTATTTTAAGTGGATTATTCCGACAATAAATGTTAAAACTCTCTTTCTATTTTTGATAATTACAGCTTTGATTTATTAAAAATAAAAAAAATTGGATTAATTTCTACCTCTTCCTATAATAAGACATAACCTTTTCTAATGATATTCTACCGTATAATCTTCCTCACTTTAAATTGTGTACATTTTTAAGATACGTTTTAAAAATTGTATCAAAAAACAACTATTTTTCTTCCTAAATTATAGAAAAACCCTTTTTTTTATGTTAAAATATTTATAACACTTACCGGGGGAGGGAATAATAAATTATGTTAAAAAAAATTAAAACTATTTCTGAAAATCTTTCTAATAGCGAAATTCCTAAAGTTTTTGATCATTTTGGAAAAAAGATACTTCCTTTTTATAGAAGAGAAGTAAGTACTCGAACAACTCATGGGGGAACTTGGGATATAGAGGAAGAGTTTATCATTGGAATCACAAATCACGGTTGGGCAAAATATGACTATATTTTCAATTGTTCATCAGAAGCAGGAGTTAAGAATCATCTTTCTGAAGAGATTATGACACCTTTAACTTATGAAAATATACTATTTTATTGTAATACAATACCTGAGCTTAAAGAGAAGATCCAAGAGTGTGGTATTTAAACAAAAAAGAGAAGAAAAATCTTCTCTTTTTTTAGTTTTTATCACTATATTCCTTACCTTGAAACCCCTTTGTAATACAATGTTTTCAAGGCTTTATATGAATATCTACAACTTGTTATATGACATTTTTTCACCCTACTACTACTAATTAGGGTAATTTCAAACGAACGCCTTAAAACTCATATTAGAGTGTCATTTTTATGTACTTTTGTCTATAAAACAGTAATCAGTCTTTACTATACTTAAATTACAATACTTCAATACAAATACTCTATATTTTAAGTACTATTCATCTTTTTTAGCAACTATTACATTATAATAAATCCTTATTTTTTCAACTCATTAACCCCAATATAAGGATTTTTATACCTATTGTCATACTTACTTTTACCACCACAAGATATAGCAACAGTTGGACATAGATTTGCACATGCTAAGCAATCTTCACAATTTTTATCCCAAACAGGTTTTCCATCAACTAGTTCTATATTTTCAACAGGACAAACAACTTTACATATTCCGCAACTTATACATCTTTCATCATTCAGTTTAAACTTTTTAGAAACTGTTTTTAATCCAAGTCTCCAAAACTTATAAATCAATAGAAATATTGGATATAAAAAGATATTACTATTAGCTGAAGATTTTTTTCCTTTTAATATATCATCACAAATTGTCTTCATCTTACCTTTAGATGATTCAATATCAATTTTAGCTTTATCTTCTGGCATCGCCTTAAATAGTTTTAAATAGTTATCTGGCATATGGCAGTATTCAGAGTAGTCTAATACTCTTCCTTTCTCTGATAAAATATCATTAACTTGATTAAATGGTATTCCATAACCACTTCCACCACAAGTTGCAACTGCAAACAAATAATCTACTTTTTCAATTTCAACTTTTTTTAGAAACTCCTCTACTATTTTTGGAATTCCCATTGCATACACTGGAAATAAAAAGCCTACTTCTCCAGTTAATATTACTTTTTCATCTTTTACTGCTGATATATTCACCAAATTGTACGAGCAATTTTCTTTTAAATATTTTCCTACATATAACGTATTCCCTGTTCCTGAAAAATAATATATTGTCTTCATCTTCACTCCTATTTTCTTCTCTTTTCATTTAGTATACCCTATGTAGTTATAGATAACAAGATTAGAAAATTTAATTGGATGAATCATACTTTTTTATTTTTTATAATAACTTATTGGATTGCTTAAATAAACTGGATTTTCTAATTTATCTACAGTTAAATATCCTGCTGGAGCATTTATTATGCTTGGAATTCTATTTACAATAGTTGCACAAGTATGTTCAACTGTTGCTGGTTTTTTCACATAAAACTCTGTATCTGGCTCACCTATAATTTTCCAATCACACATATCTCCATCTTCAGGTCCATAAACCTTTCCTATACATTGTGTTTCTATTATTGGTCCTTGGAATGTTTCAGTTGTCACAACAGCACTCATTCCTATACACATTCCAACCTCTATTGTTTTATCTAAAGTTTTTGAATAGATCTCTTTTTCGTGGAAGTATGGAACACATTTTTGAGTTTGGCTCTTAATAGTCCATCCCATTAAATTACAAAGAGCTTCATTGGAATTCCAAACATAACTTGGCTCTAAAGATTCTGGATGAGCTAAACTTTTTTCAAACTCCTCTTTTGTAAATCCAGCTCCATGAGCTTTAGCTAAAGCTAAACCATAATCCTCAACATTATAACTAACAGCTCCTGTTATTTTCTTTATATCATGAACTCCACTTGCAACTAACGCTACCATATTTATCCAATAAAGGTCTTGCATTCCTGAACCAGTTATTGTACATCCATTCTCTTTAGCTAACACATCTAATTTATTAGTTAAAGCTGATGCTGTTGTCCAAGGGTATATAGCTTCCTCACATGTTGTTACCACATTTATTCCTCTTAACAAACATTTTTCAAACTGATCATAACAATCCTTTATAAAACTAAAAGTTGTTACTATTGCTATATTTGGATCTGTTTCATCTAAAACCTTATCAGCATCATTACTTATTTTTACACCTAATTTAAATCCTAATCCAGCATATTCACCAACATCTACTCCTTCTAAAGCTGGATTTGAGTCTATTGCACCTACAATTTCAGCACCTTTCTCATATAAATATCTCAAAATATACTTAGACATCTTACCACAACCATACTGAACCACTCTAATTTTTTCATTTTTCATAACAAATCACCTCTTAAATTTTTGTATAAGTATATATATTCACATGTTACTATAAACATTTCACAAATCCTTTAAAATTCAATAAAAGAAAATAGACAAGGACACTCTTTTATGATACTATTCTTTAAACTTTTAAAAATAATATTTATCAAGGGGGAGTTAAATGAATAATTTATTAAAAAATCTTGATGTATTGATGAATCGAAAATCTGTTAGAGCTTATAGTGATGAGAAACTCTCTGAAGAGATTAAAAATGCAATTATTGAGTCAACTTTAAGAGCTCCGACTGCTGGAAATATGATGATGTACTCTATTATTGAAGTTACAGATGAAAATTTAAAAAATAAATTAGTTGAAACTTGTGATAATCAGCCTATGATTGGTAAAGCACCATATCTTTTACTATTTTTAGCAGATTTTCAAAGATGGATGGACTATTTAAAAACTTCTGGAGTAGATGAGTACAATAAAGAAAACAATATTGAGATGTACCATCCTGGTGAAGGGGATTTATTACTTGCTATTAATGATGCACTAATTGCTGCACAAACAGCTGTTACCTCTGCTGAAATGTTAGGTCTTGGTAGTTGTTATATTGGAGATATTATGGAAAATTTTGAAATTCATAAGGAGATGTTTAATCTTCCAAAATACACTTTTCCAGTTACTCTTATCTGTTTTGGATATCCAACTGAACAACAAAAAAATCGACCTCAACCTCCAAGATACCCTAAGGAGATGATTGTTTTTGAAAATAGTTATAGACATATTGAAAGTGAAGAATTTAAAGCTATGGAAATTGAAAGAAACAAAATTTCAAAACCTAATTTCCTTCCTGGATGTCACAACGAAGCTATCCATATGTATAAAAGAAAAATAACTTCTAGCTTTATGAAAGAGATGAATAGATCTGTTAAAGCTGCTATAGATTCTTGGACTAAATAGAATTAAAAGCCCCTTAGATTTAATTCTAAGAGGCTTTATTTTTATTTTACAGTAAATTTTCCATTTAAAGATTCATATACAACAAACTGCTGCAATTTTCCATTGATTTCTAATATAAATTTATGATTTATACCAGCTACAATCTGCTTTTTATACTCTATTAACTTATAATTCTTTCCAAGTTTTTTCTCTTGAACTAATTTATTTAAAGCAACCTCTCCCATAGAATCCATTTTACTGCTTCCATATGCTCCTACCATTTTAGGTGAACTGTTTGTTTCCACTTTTTTACTGTTAGAACATCCTACAAGACCTAATATTGCAACTATTAAAACTATTTTCTTCATACTCAACCTCTTTCATATTTATTTTTAATTTTACTATTGCCCATCTATTAAATTCTCTGTTTTAAAACCTAATGTTTTAGCTTTCTGAATCATCTCATTATAAATATCTAAAGGAATACTTTTCTCCCTCGATAAAAACCATAAATATTTATACGATGAACTTGTTACTATAGCATACTTATAATCCTCACTTATCCATGCCACATTATACTGGGCTCCTATTAAAGGAAAAGCATTTGGATATACTTTTAAAAAATTTGGTACCTCTGTTTGTTTAGCTGTTGCATAAAATACACTCTCTTTATTTTTAGAATCTATACCTCTATTAATAACAGATATTTTTCCATTTTTTTCTAACGCATAATTTGCTGTAACTTCTTTTAGACCTTTTTCAAACCCATGGTTGAATCGTTTTATCTCATACCATTTTCCCAAATACTTTTCTACAGAAAAATCAAAATTTTTCTCTACTTTAGGTGAACTAGAACAACTTAATAATAAAATAGAACTTAATAAAATTAAAGTTATTTTTAAATAATAAAATAGTTTTCTTTTTAAAATCATCTAAAACACCTCCATATTTTAAATATACTCAATTATTTTATATTTCCTAATAAAAAATAAAAAAAAGATGTATCTCTACATCTTTTAAGCTCTTTAATGGCGGGAGTGACGAGGGTCGAACTCGCGACCTCATGCGTGACAGGCATGCGCTCTAACCAACTGAGCTACACCCCCATTAAAAAATATATATGGTGCCTGGGGCCGGAATCGAACCGGCACGCTATCAGATAGCTCAGGATTTTAAGTCCTGTGCGTCTACCTATTCCGCCACCCAGGCATTTCAGTTAAGAAGCTTTTTCTGTCTTCTGTATTCGTTATTAATTTTAGCAATTTTTGCAAAAAAAATCAACTATTTTTTTAAAAAAATTTTCGTTATTTTTTTAGACTAACTTCCGAACAATTAGTTTAATTTCTTTTCTTTTAAAACTAATAATGGTATAATATAATTAATTTGATTATGCTACTTTAAGGATGGTTTTTATGAAAAATAATGCATTTTTTAAAAATAAAAGAAAAAGAGCCCTTTTCTTTGCAAACATAATATTAATTCTATTTATATCTTTTCATTTAATTCAAATGGAATCTACTGATGAGGAATTAATAACTTTTGTTCTCTTTTTAATTGGAGATATAGCTTTATTAATTTATCAAATCGTTGAAATTATAAGAAGCAACAAAAAAGACACTGAGTAATCTCTAGTGTCTTTTTTATTACAAATTATTCTAAAGGTATTCCCACGTTTGGTACAAATTCATCTGCTAAAATTTTAACTCCTTCTATTTTAGCATCTTTTTCTAACATAGGTTGAGTAGATGGATTAGATGGGTACTTCTTTCCATTAAACTTCAATACTGCTCGTCCTGGAGTTGCCCCTCCTCCTGAAACTTCCATTATAATATCATTCCATCCATTTGTTTTATTGTTACTTATTATTATTGGTGTACGAACTAATGATAGTTCAGATATAACTTGGTATCCTTCACTGATCTCTTTTAAAATAAGTCCTGAATCTCCTCCAGATCCTCCTAACATAGGTCCATATGCATAAACTATAACTTCTGGTTTTTTATCTCCATTTAAATCTACTTTATTATACATATAGTGAACTATATCCTCTCCTCTTTTAAGAGAATAGGTTTTGATTAAAGTTTCCTCTACCTCCCTATCCCTTTGAGTTTCAGACTTCATCGATTTCATTTCTGCACCAAAAGACACTGCACTAGCTAAGACTACTGACATCATAATTAAATATACCTTTTTCATCTTTCCTCCTACTACATTTTTTATTATTTGGCTTTTTCAAGAACTTTAGCTATATTTTTATAAACTTCCCTTGTTGCTCTAATATCTTCTAAAGCATCATGTGCATTTTCTAAAGATACATTAAAATGTTTACACCAAGTTTCCAATCTATTATTTTCTAAAATTGGTAAAACTCCCATTACTTGAAGAGATTTTACTAGATTTAAAGTACATACATTTAATTTGAAATCAATAAAACTTCCCATAAATCTATTGTTTAATCTATTGTAAAAGTTATATAACATTCTAAAATCAAATGGAAAATTATGACAAATCATTATTAATTTATCATTTTTATTATATCTATCTACATATTTCGAAAAAATTTCCTCCAACTCTTTTAATGCCTCTTCTGGTTCTTGTTCTTGATTAAGTTCTTCTATTGTAAACCCTATAGTTTTCAAAGCACTTTCAGAAATATCTGCTCCTTTATGAGGTTTACATCTAATATTAAACCACTCTACAACTTCGTTATCTATCTCTATTGCTCCAGCTATTTGAACTATTGCAGAGTTATCTGTTAAACCTGTTGTTTCTGTATCTAAATATAATAATTTCATATCCATCCTCCTTTTTATCTATATTTTTATAATACTCTATCATTTTTAAAATTACAATGCAAAATATTTATAAGTCCATATTGAAATAACTTGCATCATTTTTTGCAGTAAATTTCAAATTGATTAAAACATTGTTATGATATATTATATGAATAACAGTTCAAATAAATAGGCAAAATAAAGGAAACTTTATGACGCAAAACTATAGGGCCTTTTAGATGGCAGCCAGTTGCAACAATTTTCAATAAAATTGTTGCTTTTTTATTTTAGTATTAGTTTACTTAAAAATACACAATTTTAGTCACTACTAAATAAGAATAACTTAACAAACTAAATATTGTATTGGTCTAAAATAACGGAGGACAACATTGAAATTTTTTAAAAACAAATCTATAAAATTACTACTCTTTTTATTAATAGCAACAACTATTTTTTCAAATGATAATACTTTTTATTTAGGAATTCAAAGTTATCCAGAAACTGAAATGGAAATAGATGGTGTTTCTATAAATAACATTATTCGTGATATATTTAAAAATGAACTAAAACTAAATGTAAAAGAAGTTCATGGTACATGGAGAGATAGTTATAATCAACTAGAAGATGGTACAATTGGAGCTTTAGGTTTAGTTACTAAAAATAATATTAGAAAGGATAACATATTACTTTCTAAACCAATTTTTAGCGAGAACCTGTACATTGCTTCAGATAAAAAATTATTAAAGTCACCTTATGATTTAATGAATCAAACCATATATGCATATAAAGATGATGAAATGCCTATAAAATACTTAAAAGAGTATTTAGAACAAAATAATATAACTGCAAATATAGTTGAAGTAGAAAATATTGATGATTATAAAAATGATTTTTATTTAGATTCTGAGTTCATAGCTGTTAAATCTCAAAATAGATTGCTAGTTTCATTTCTAGCTCCAGTTTGTATCGGTGTAAATAAAAAATATGATTATCTATTACCTTATATAAATAACGCTTTAAATAAAAAATACAGTAAAAAAATATCAACTTACTTTAAAAATCTTCCATTGTATCATCAAAGAGAAAGATTTCAAAATAGTTTAACAAAAGAGGAAAAAGAGTTTTTAGCACAAAAGAAATTTATAACTACTTCTCTTGAGGATGATATTTCTTTAAGTATTTATATAAAAAATCAAGATAAATTTATTGGGATACTTCCTCAATATATAAATAAATTAGCCAGCATTATTAATATTCCAATAAAATATATTTATAATGGAAAAGAGTGGCTATATATACAAGAAAAATTCAAACAAGAAAATATCGATTTTTTAACACTTTCAACAACAGCTAGAAGAAAATCAAGTTATATTTTTTCTGAAGCAATTGATTTTATCCCCATGCATCTACTTAATCACGTGGATAGTGGTGATTATAATGTTGGAGTTTTAAAAGATGGAAAATCACAAGATATAGGTAAAGAGTTTTTTCCAAAAGAGGATATAAGAATTTATAATTCAACAACAGAGTTATTTAATGCTTTTAAAAAAGATGAGATTGGTTATATAATAAGTCCATATAATATCTATGATAGAGATTGTCATAAGCAACATAAAGATATAAAGATAAAAGATATTCCTGTAAATTTTGCTTTCTCAAAAAATCAGGAAATGTTAAGAAATATTTTTAATAAGGCAATTGCCGTTGTTGGAGATTTTGATAGAAACGAAATTAGAAACTTTGTAGAAACAGATCAAAAAGAATATGTTATGGGTCTTATTGAAGAAGCAGAACATAAGAAAAAAATATGGTATATATTTACACTAGTCTTCGGATTATTAATTTGTAAAATTGTTTTTCAAAGAAAATTAACAAAAGCTTTAACACATGATCAATTAACAAAATTACCTAATAGATATCTTTTTAATGAGTTTTGTAAGAAGAATGATAATACTAAAGGCGCTGTTATTGTTATTGACTTAGATAATTTTAAAAAAACTAACGACAATTATGGCCATAGTAAAGGAGATCTCGTTCTTTCTGAAGTAGGAAAACTTTTACTAGAAGTTTTTTCTAAAGAACATACTTTTAGAATATCTGGAGATGAATTTTATCTATTTTATGAAAACAGAGATCTTTTAGAAAGATTAGAAAAATTAGTAACTCTGGGGAAAAATTCAACTATTATTAATCAATATAATATCTCTTTTAGCATTGGATATTATATTAAAAATATTGATGAAACTTTGGAATTGGCATTTGAAAAAGCTGATATAGCTATGTATGATGCTAAAAAACTAAATGGTTTTTCAATTATGGAATATAAAAAGTAAGGGCAAAATAAAGGAAACTTTATGACGCAAAACTATAGGGCCTAATCATATGGCAGCCAGGTGCAACAATTTTTTAATTAAAATTGTTGCTTTTTTATTTCAATAATATATTAAAATAAAAAATATCAAGGAGAGTTATATGCACACATTACTATACTTACTAATATCCATACTTGCAATTAGCTTAGCAGTTACAAGTATAAATCTATATGTAAAAAATAAGGCCGCTAAAAAACTATTAATAGATAAATTGACTAATTTACCTAATCACTATCAATATGTAGAAGATATTTCAAAATATACTCATACTAACTGTACATTTATTAAAATAAAGTTAAATATCTTATCAGAAATTAATAAAAGGCTCGGATGGGATATCGGAAATAAAATAATTCTTAATATTGCTAATATTTTAAAAAATACATTAAAATATAAAAGTAAAATTTATAAAATGTCTGGAAGTAAATTCTATATAATAACAAATGAAAGCAACATTATTCCTAAAATTAATGAGATTAAGAAAAATCTTAGTAGATTAAAACTTAAAGAAAATTATAATTTTAATGAGGAGATTAAAATATCTTTTTATAAAAATCGTACTTCTATATCTACTGAAGAAGTTTTTGAATACTTAGAAATACTCGATGAAATAAAAGAAGAAAAAAATATATCTATTTCAGAATTAGATAATCAATTAATAGAAAAAATTAACAGACGAACTCAAATAAAACATAAAATAATAAACAAAGATATTAAAGGAATACATGCTCTATTTCAACCAAAATTTGATTTAACTACTAAAAAAGTATTAGGAGCTGAAGCTCTTGCCCGATGGCAAAATGAGTCATTAGGAGCTATATATCCTGATGAATTTATATTTATAGCAGAAAAATTAAAAAAAGTATATTTAATTGATTATAAAATTGCTGAAGAATCACTAAAATTTTTAAACAAGATGTCTCAAACTTATTTATTAGAAAACAACTTCAGAATTTCATTTAATATCTCCTTACAAACTTTTGAAAGAGATGATTTCTTAAAAACAATAGTTACTCTCATTGAAAAATATAAAATAGATCCAAATTTACTAGAGATTGAGCTTACAGAAACTATTTTGGGATTAAACTTAACAACTATTATAGAAAAAATAAATCACTTAAAGACAATTGGATTTCAAGTTTCAATAGATGATTTCACTGCTGGAAACTCCTCAGTTTCTTTACTAAGTGTACTTCCCGTAGATATCATAAAATTTGACAAGTCAATTTTAGATAGAGTAAATCCAAATAATAAAGTTGCTACTGATGTCTATAAAGGATTAATAAATATAATAAAGGGATCTAATTTTAAAATTGTTGCTGAAGGAATTGAAACAAATGAGCAGCTAAATTTTTTAAAGTCAAATAAAGTCGATATTGGACAAGGATATATTTTTAGCAAACCTCTTTCTAAAGAAGATTTTTTTAAATTAGTTAATAAATGGTAGAGAAAATATTTAATTTCTCTACCATTTTTATTTTTAAACTATTTTTACACCGATTTTCTTAACAATATTTAAAGCTAAATCTATAGAAACCTTTGCCCCTTTTATTTTGTTGCTTACAATGTCTATCATCAATCCACTACAATCACTTAAATCTGCATTTTCTAATATACACTCATAAAAATCGGTATCTTTAAATTTACTGTTATTAAATTTAGATTTTTTTAAGCTACACTTTTGAAAGGTACATTCTTCAAATTCATTTTTATAAAACTCCAATCCATCTAACTGTAGGTCATCAAAAATACAGAATTTCATAAACGAATTTATAATTTGAAAATCTATTATAAACCTAGATATTTTACTAAAATTTATATTTTTAAATTCACAATTTTTAAATATAGCTCCATTTAACTTTACATTGTCTAAGTTTACTGAATCAAATTTACATTTTTCAAAAATTACCTCTTCAAAATCACAATCTGAAAAAGTTACATTGTTAAAATTACATTTTTCAAAATTTGTTTTTATTATTTCTTTTCCAAAAATTAATTTTTCTTCTAAATCTATTCCTATTATATCCTCTTCAAAATACATTTTTCTCCTCTTTTTTTTATTTTTTATAATAATTTAATTGTAATTTTTTTAAATAAATTTGCTTTTTACTATTTTATATAGTAAATAGATATTATTAGACTCTGTTTTAGTCAAGGGGGCTAGCGGGGGAAGCTTCTTAGTTTAAATTACTAAGAAGCTTTTTTTATTTTATAAAAAACACTTTTTTGTTTTTTTAATTTAAAAAAAACATTATCTTAAATGTTATTTATAAATAAATTAATTGCAATTTTATCGTATATAATATACAATACACCGTATTACTTAGAATGTGAAAAATAAGAACAAGTTGGATTTAGTTTTTCTATATCGCATGTGTGTTTTTATTTTTTTAAAACAAATTAGTTTTAAAATTTCATTTTAAGTATACAAGAGAGTGAGTTGGATTTAGCTAGTCTATATCGCATGTGCACTCTCTTCTATTCCTAAAAATTATCCTTTACTATATTTCTCTTTTCTATTTTTTCTACTGGATTAGATTGTTCTTTTAATTCTTTACACTTTTTCCTACTACAGATAAAGAAACTAATAATTCTTATTCAAATAAAATTTATATATTATAATGATTTTAATCTTTAATAACAAATTTTACAAGGTCCACGACCCCCAACTTCTGATATTTTCACAGCTTTTATATTTTTACTTTTACTCAAACTTTTACAAGATTTAGTTGCATGATATTTCTTACCTTTTGGAGTAACATAAACTGTGTCAGAAGCACTAGCAAATAAAGTAACTCCTAAAAATAAACTAATTATAATTTTTTTCATAACTCCTCCAATTTTTCATTTATTTAATTATAACTCTTTGACAAAAAAAGAGCAAATCACTTGTTCTTTAAAATTTCGCTTATTAATTTCTTTATATTTTTATAATTTATCTACTCATAAATTTTTAATAAATTTAAAACTTTTTTATACAATCTTTGGTCTAAATATTATAATAAGTGTTAAAAGTAGTAAATAATTTAATCCCCCCCAGATAAGAACCTCTTCCCCCCCAGAGGTTCTTATTATTTTTTGCAAATATATTTTAATCGTAATATAATTAAAAAAATGGAACTTTTAATTCTTTACATATGGAGGTATTTAAAATGAATGAAAAATGGGATGAATTAGCTAAAATTTTAAAAACTAGCAACAACATTGTTTTCTTTGGCGGGGCAGGTACTTCAACAGAAAGTGGTATTCCAGACTTTAGAGGAAAAGATGGTCTTTATAGTCGAAAATATAAAGGTTACGATCCAGAAGAGATTTTACATATAGACTTTTTTTTACAAAATAGAAAAATTTTCAATGAATTTCTAGAAGAAAAAATGAACTTTAAAAATATTAAACCTAATAAAGGTCACCTTGCTTTAGTTAAACTAGAACAGATGGGAAAACTTAAAGCTGTTATCACACAAAATATTGATAACTTACACCAAGATGCAGGTTCTATTAATGTGTTAGAACTTCACGGAAATATCTCTCATTTTTACTGTTTAGCTTGTAGAAAAAAAGAGCCTAAAAATTTTAGATGTGACTGTGGTGGTATAACTCGTCCACCTGTAACTCTTTATGGAGAAAATTTAGATGAAGAGGTTACTGAGCTTGCCATCAGTGCTATTAAAAAAGCTGATACTTTAATTGTCGCTGGAACAAGCTTAACTGTATACCCAGCAGCTTATTATATTCAATATTTTAAAGGAAAAAATTTAGTTATTATAAATGCAGATGAAACTAAATATGATCAGTACGCATCTTTAGTTATTAGAGACAGTTTTGCTCAAGTTATGGATTATGCAGTAAATAAACTAAAGTAATTAAACTTTTTTAGTGGTTACTTTTTTGTAACCAATTTACCTTAAACTTAAATTATGATAGTATAACTCTTATTATAATTTAACGGAGGTAAGTATGAAACCTATTGAAAAATCAAAAAAAATAAAATTTCTCATATTCTTAATTTTTACAGTGATTTTTTTCAGTTGTACTAAAGAGAATACGAAAGATACAGAGAATACATTAAAAATAGCTCAAAGTGGAAACCCTCGCTCTCTCGACGTTCACAATGCCAACGATGGATTTTCTTTAAGAATAAATAAACAAATCTATTCTAGACTAGTTGAAATTGATGGAGATAGAAATATAATTCCAGGATTAGCTGAAAGTTGGAAAAAAGTTGATGATAAAACTTATGATTTTAAAATCAGAGATAATATTAAATTCCATAACGGAGATAAATTAACACTAGAAGATATTAAATTTTCCTTTGAAAGAATGATGAACTCTCCTAGAATAAGTTTTATTGTTCCTCCTATTGAAAAAATTGAAATAGTAGAGCCTAATACAATTAGAATTGTTACTAAAACTCCTTTTGCTCCACTACTATATCATCTTTCTCATCCTGCACTTGGGATAGTTAGTAAAAAAGTAATTGAGTCTTCTGGAGAAAATCCTCAAATTATTGGAACCGGTCCTTATAAATATAATTCATGGATTATTGGAGATCAAGTAGTTTTAGATAAAAATAACGATTACTTCTTAAATCCACCATCATTTGATAAACTTATATTTAAAACAATAACAGAACCTACAAATAGAGAGATTGCTTTAGAAACAAAAGAGATTGATGTTGCTTTAGATATAAGTACTGTTGACGCACCAAAGATAAAAGAAAATAGTGAGCTTATTTTATATACAAAACCTTCATACTCATATAGATATTTAGGATTTAATAATAAAAAAGAGGTATTTCTAAATGAAAATTTAAGAAAAGCTATTGATTATGCTATTGATAAAGAAGCTATTGTTAATATTATTTTAAATGGCTATGGATATGTTGCTAACTCAGTTATTGCCCCAAATGTATTTGGATTTACAGATACAGTTAAAAACGTTGGTTATAATCCTGAAAAAGCAAAAGAACTAATGAAAACTTTTAATAATAATGGTGAAGTTACTTTAGAGCTTCTTACTATGGGATCGAGTGACGAAAAAGCTATTGCTGAAGTTATTCAAGCTAACTTAAAAGAGATTGGAATAGATTTAAAAATAAATATTGTTGAAAGTGGAACTTTTTATGATTTAACAGAAAAAGGATTCTTTGATATGTTCTTAGGTTCATGGGGAACTGTCACTGGAGATGCTGACTATGGACTATATCCTATGTTTCACTCTAAATCTATAGGTAGCCCTGGTAATCGTTCTTTTTATTCTAATGAAGATGTTGATAATCTTTTAGATGCAGGAAAAGTAGAAGTTAATAAAGAGAAAAGATTAGAAATATATCAAGAAGCTCAAGAGCAAATTATTAAAGATACTCCACACGTAATGCTTTATAATAGCGTTATTATTGTTGGAGCTCAAAAAGATATCAAAGGATTAAATATCCATCCTGTAACACTTCATGATTTTTATCCACTTTATAGAGAAAACTAATTAAAAACTTAATACCTATCATAAAAAAGGAGGAAACAATTCCTCCTTTTTTCATAAAATAATTTATTTTTTTATATTTTCTTCAAACTTACATCCAAAAGATTTCATATTAACTAAAATGGGTAAAAGTTCACTTCCACAATCAGTTAACTTATAATAAGATTCAATAGTATTTCCTTTATAAACCTTTCTATTCTCTACAATTTTATGTAAAATTAATATATTTAATTGTTCAATTAGAATTTTTTTACTACATCCTAACAAACGTTGTAGTTCTCCTAGTCTTAACTCTGAATCTTTTAATGTAAAAATAATTGTGGGAACCCATTTTTTCCCTAAAATTAAAGCTGTTAATTCTACTGGGCAATGATCTGTATTTTTGTTCTCTACCATAATTTCCTCCACACTTTTTATAAAGTATATCAGAGAAATTTTTCCTAGGCAAATCAATATTAAATTTACTCCTACTCACTAATTCCCTGTAACTTTTTATATAAATCAACTGCAAACTGATCTGTCATTCCACTTATAAAATCTACACATAGTTTAAGAGTTGTATAGATTTCATCACCTTTATTTTTACACTCTTTTAGCTCAGATTCATAGTTAATAATATAATTTTCAGAAATTAATACTCTTATATTTCTAGATGTCAAAGATGCTTCTTCTCCATTGTTTAACCAATCTATCATCCCTTCAATAAAAACATTTAATAGTTTTCTTAAAACTTTAGCAGCTAAAATATCCGTAAAAACTCTTTCTTTTGATTGAAATATCTTATTTTTGGCTAAATTTTTTAGACCATCTTTTATTTCTTTATATGAGCCATCATCTAATAACTCTTTATTAAAATCTCCACTCAAAATTAATTTTTCATTTTTTATAAAAGATTTTATAACTTCTTGAATCATTTTTCCTTGGATATGTATTTTAATCTTTTGAACAACAATTTTTTCAAATAAACTATTATTTTCTATCTCTTTATTTTTTTCTTCATATTCCTTTATTTTCTCCATTAAATCCTGTACCTCTAGAGATTTCTTTCCTATTTTCTTTAACATATTTTTTAAATCCTGCAGTGTTATAAATTTCTTTTGAACACCATCTTCAATATCGGCGACACAGTATGCTATATCATCAGCAGCTTCTAATAAAAATGTTATAGGATGTCTCATGCCCACTATTCCCATCTCTTGAGCTATTTTTTCATAATCATTTTTTTCACTATCAAAATATCCAAATTTTCTTTCAATAAGTTTTCCTTTATCTTTTTTATTTCCCTCTATAGAATCTGTTGGATATTTCATTATTGTGGCCAAAGTTGCATAAGTTAAATTATAACTATCTTTATCGCCTAAATACTGTAGTTTTCTTAGTATTCTAAACGTTTGAACATTTCCATCAAAACATAATAAATCTTCTTTTTGTATGCTTGTAAGTATATTATCATACCCGCTTTTTTTTAAATACTCTTTAAAAAAATCTTGAATTATATATTCTCCTGAATGACCAAAAGGTGGATTTCCTAAATCATGAATTAATCCTGTAACTGATAGCAGTGAAGAGATCTTTTGATCATCTCTTTTCAAATATTTTTCTATCGATTTTCCAATAGATGAAGCTATATGTGAAACTTCTAGAGAGTGTGTCAATCTTGTTCGTACAAAATCTCCTCTTTTTAAAGGATATACTTGAGTTTTATCTTGCAATCTTCTAAAGGATGAACTAGAAATTATTCTAGAATAATCTTTATCAAACTCATTTCTTTCATCAAATTCATAAGCTTCATTTGAACTTTGCTTAAATCTCTTTTCACATAGTAGTTTATTCCATCTCATTCTCTTTCTCCTTCCAATTAATTTTTGTAAATATTTAAAAAGCTGCCAAATGATATTTTCAATTTAGCAGCTTTTTTTCTATAGCAACTTAATTTTTTTAATTCTAGCTCAATTTCCCAACAGTTACACCAATTATCTCATCATAAAATAGAGCTAAAAAGTTTAACTTAGTTATATGCTCAGAGTTGGCAATAGATACATCTCTCAATGGTAGAAAACTATCATAAATAGAATTTTGTAAATCATTGTCATGAAGAACCAAGCTTAAAGGATTCACTTCAGATAAAGATTCATGTTCTTTTTTATTAGAACCAAATGCTAAAAACTCTTCCTTTAATTCTTCTAGAGTCATAATATCACCAGTTATTATTCCTCCACCAGTAACAAAAGATAGTCTTATTTTAGGAATTGTTACTCCTGTTGCTGTATTTTCCAACAACGACTTTTCCAAATTAAATTTACTTAATATATTAAGTTTTTTTATAAGTTCTTTTTTGTCCATAGATTTCAACCTCCAATGTAGTTGCTATAATACATGTATTATAATCTTTTAAATGAGATTGTCAACCTCTATTCTTAATCTTTAAATAATGATTTTTTATTTTTTAATATTTTATTTTTTTAAAAGAAATCGTATTTTTTTTAGTATTTATAAGGTAAAAGTTCATTTAATTTTTAAGAAGGAGGAGTTTATCATTATGTCCAATCAACTTCAAAATTTTATTAATTATTTAGTTATTACAAAAAATATTAATTCTTCTGAGAAAGCAATTATTTTGCAAAAAGAGATTTATTCTATCCAAACTATCATTCTAAAATCCAATTATTTATCTCCTAGAGATATACAAAATTTTATTATTGAAAAAACTAATACATATTACGATGAGCTAGATAAAAATCATCTGATTCAAATATATAAAGAAATGGAAGCAATACCTTTATATTCACACCTTCATAGTCTACACAACTATTTGGTTATGAAAAGAAATAGGCTTCTATATGATGAGTGTGGAAAAAATTTAGCTAATCATATTATAAAAAATATTCTTTTTGAAATATATTAAACAGGAGGGGCATTATGAAAAAGTTATTAGCTTCATTAGTTTTCATGTCTTTATTAGTAGGGTGTAATAATGACAATACAGCATCAAAAACACCTGTTGATTCTTCAAGTCCGTATAAGGAGTATTCTGTAAACGATACTAAGGTAGCTGATATTGTTGAAACAAATATTTTAAAAGCTGAAGCTGAAAAATATGGTTTTGATTTAAAAACTTCTTCGGCTCATATGATTAGCTTTAAAAAAGTTGGAAGTTACGGTTCTGGTGAACTTAAAGTAATAGCTTTCTTAAATCCTAAGGGTATTGAAGCTGCTGAAGATAAAGGTTATATTAACATCAATAGAGTCGTTTCATATACTTGTAAATTTGAATATAGCTATAAAACAGAAAAATATGTGTGGACATCTGACTACCCATATGCATCTACTAGCACTCTATTTTAAGTATAAAAAAGTGGATGAGCGAGATGCCCATCCACTACTTTTTAATCTCTAAATTCACACTCTACCAAGTGGTCATTTACTATTCCTACAGCTTGAAGATATGAATAAACCGTTGTACTTCCTAAGAACTTAAATCCTCTTTTTTTCAAATCTTTGGCTATTATATCTGATAACTCTGTTTTTGCTGGAACTTCATTTAAAGTTATCCAACTATTTTTTATAATTTTCTTTTCTGTAAAAGACCATATATATTCATTAAAAGAACCAAATTCTTTTTGAATTTTCAAAAATTCTTTTGCATTGTTTATAGATGATTCTATCTTTTTTCTATATCTAACTATTCCAGGATTTTCTAACATTTTCAATATTTTATCTTCATTATATAAAGCTACTATATCTGGATTAAAGTTATCATATTCTACTCTATAATTTTCTCTTTTTTTTAATATTGTTATCCAACTTAATCCTGATTGAGCTGATTCTAAAACTAAAAATTCAAAATGAGTTCTATCATCATAAACTGGCTTTCCCCACTCTTCATCATGATACTTTCTATATAGATCACTACTTTCACACCAAGGACATCTTACCATAAAATCACCCTCCAAAATTTTTATCTCATAATATCATTTATAACATCTTATTTCAATTTAATATTTTCTTAATTCATTGCTTCTTAAGTAGTTTTATGTTAGTATTTTCATAGCTAGATAATTAAGGAGGTTTTTTATGAAGAAGATATCTTTACTTCTATTCTTAAGTTTTTTCTATTTAGGTTGTACTAATAACTCTGTTTATAATAAAAATCTCTCTACATATACTATTGAAAGTAATGTAGTTGAAAATCAAACAACTCAAAAAGATATTCAAAATATTTTTGGAGAACCATACTCAATTGATATAAATAATCAAGGAAATACAGTTTGGACATATCGTGACATAACTATAAATAGTCCTGGATATAACTCATTTTCAGCTTCATTTAGAGCAGGTAAGGGAAGTCGTTCTAGAGACAATCATAATCCTCAATACAAATGGGTTATTATTTTTAACTCTGATGGAATAGTTATTAACTCTGATGTTAGAACACTATATTAATCTTTTAAGAAAGGAGTTGTTTTATGTTACTTTGGTTTATTCTAGGAATCGTATTTTTAGTTATTGAGATTTTAACATTTGGACTTATATCTATTTGGTTTGCATTAGGAGCTTTTTTAACAATGATTTTCTACGAAGCTTCCTTAGAAAATCAGTTTTATATTTTTGTTGGCGCTTCTTTGCTTTTTTTAGTTCTAATTCGAAAACTTGCCTTAAAACATTTTAAAGGAAATAGTAAAGAACTGAATCGTATTAAAGGAAAAATTGTAAAAATTGAAAAGATTGAAGTGCGTGGAAGTAATAATTTCTATACTGTATACTTAGATGGAAAAATCTGGGAAGGTATATCTAAATCTAACTTCAATGTTGGAGATGAAGCTATCGTAGAGAAAATTATGGGAAATAAATTGGTTTTATCTAAAAAATCTTAGGAGGGGTTACATGTTATTTTTATTTATTTTAATACTTATTGCTATATTTTTAATTGGAACACATATTAGAATTGTTGCTCAATCACAAGCTTTTGTTGTAGAAAGATTAGGTGCGTATTTAGCGACTTGGGATGTTGGTTTAAATGTTTTAATCCCATTTGTTGATAGAATTGCTAAAAGAGTCTCTTTAAAAGAGCAAGTTATAGACTTTCCACCACAACCAGTTATTACAAAGGATAACGTTACTATGCAAATAGACTCTGTTGTTTATTTCCAAATTACTGATCCAAAACTATATACTTATGGTGTTGAGAATCCTTTAAATGCTATTGAGAATTTAACAGCAACAACTTTAAGAAACTTAATTGGTGAGTTAGAGCTTGATGCTACTTTAACATCAAGAGATACAATAAATACTAAAATGAGAGTTATTCTAGACGAAGCTACTGATCCATGGGGAATAAAAATAAATAGAGTAGAACTTAAAAATATTATTCCGCCAGCTGAAATTCAAGATGCTATGGAAAAACAGATGAAAGCTGAAAGAGAAAGAAGAGAATCAATACTACGAGCTGAAGGACAAAAAACATCTGCTATTTTAGTTGCTGAAGGAGAAAAAGAAGCTGCTATATTAAGAGCTGAGGCAAAAAAAGAAACTGCTATTAGAGAGGCTGAAGGAGAAGCTGAAGCTATTCTTAGTATTCAAAAGGCAAATGCTGAAGCCATTAGACTTATTAAAGAAGCTGCTCCTGATAAAAGCGTTCTTATGATTAAGGGAATGGAAGCTTTTGAAAAAGTTGCAAATGGCCAGGCTACAAAAATTATTATTCCTAGTGAATTACAAAATATAGTTACTTTAAGTGAGCTTTTCCACGAATCTAAAAAATAATAAATATTCTTATAAAAAAACCGTAAGCTAATTAAAGCTTACGGTTTAAATATATGTATACCATTTTTTCCCGTTTCCATATTATCAACATGTATATACCCTTTAGGTAAAGTGACATTAGGGTCCTCTATTCTTGTTATCATAGAGTATCTTCTAGGATTATTTATTATTCTTTCATAAACTTTTTTCATGTCCATACTAGGAACTTCAAAATCTATACCTCTCCCTAATACATGAGCACTTAGATAAAGTTTACTACTTTTTACCTTTTCTTTTACAAGAGAATCGATTGTTGTTCTTAGTCCTCTTTGAGTTATTCCTACACTTGGTCTATTCACTAAAATTGGAACTCCTAAATCCTCTCTCAATAAATCTAAAAATATTAATATATCTTTGGATATGAATTTCAACACATTTTCTCCATGGATCTTGTATACCTCAGGTGAAACTAGCTCTTTTCCTTTAAAGTATTTGCATTTGTACATTTTTTCTCCTCAATATTTTTTTATAATTTTTTACTTCTTTTTTATTTCAAAAATAAGCATATGACTATCTTCTAATGAAGTCATTTCAATATTTTCATCTCCCATTATAGCTTCATATTTTTCTATAATCAACTCATCTACTTGTGTTTTCCCTTGAAAAAAAGCCATATAATATCCATACCCTTTTTCTGGAGAAAATTTTATTTTTTTCCCTTTCTCTAAATATAGAGCATACATATTTACATTTTGATTTATTTTTATCGGTGCTTCTTTTACTCCAGAAGCAATTAATAAAAATTTATTAATTCTATCTTCCCATTTGAAATTAACTTGTCCATACTTTGGTTCATAATCACTTTTATCAGGAATTATCCAAACTTGAGCTAATCTTGTTTCTATGTCCTCTTCATTTATTTCTGAATGAGCAACACCTGTTCCTGCACTCATATATTGGACTGAACCTTTTTCTACTTTCATCTTCTCATTATGAATACTATCTTTATGAGTTATAGCTCCCTCTAATATATATGTTAGAATTTCCATATTTTTATGTGGATGCATTTCAAATCCTGTATGAGGTGCTATGATATCGTCATTTATAACTCTTAACGGTCCAACACCTAAATTATTAGAATCGTAGTAATCTCCAAAAGAAAAGTGATGAACAGAATACAACCAATCATATTTTGTTTCACCCATATGACTTTTTAATTTTTTTATTATCATTTTTGCCTCCTTACAACTTACCCATTTATTTGTAAGGATTATTCAAAAAAATAAACTTCTATCCTTTTTCTAAATTATAGAGCTCTTTTGAACATAACTCTTCTCATTAGTATGTATATAAAGTAGTCTTCCATCTTTTATCTTATTTATAACTTTGTCTGATATCTCTTTTGGAATAGCAGGACATCCTAAACTTCTATCTAATTTTTTTGCACCTGGTTTTGGTTTAGCATATTGAGATCCATGAACAACTATAGCTCTTTCTCTAGCTTTATCATTAATTCCTTTTTCTAATCCATTTAATCTTAAAGAATATCCATATTCACCATTGTATGTATTCTCCGTTTTATAAAATCCTGGAGAACTTTTAAAAGAATTTACTGCATTAGAAAACTCTTTTGGAATACTTTCACCACTATTTTTACCATGCATAACATATGTTGAAAATAATGTCTTTTTATTTTTTAAATCAATTACAAAAAATCTCTCTTTAATTGAAGATTTTGTAAAATCGATTATCGTTATAATATCCTCTTTTACATCTTTTAATTTTTTCATTCCTGAAATAGCATTTGAAAAAGTTGTAAAATCCATTTTATTTGTTAAATTTAATTCTTTATATAAATTTTCCACTGAACTATTTGGTAAAAACGCAAATTTGTTACTGCTTCTTACTTTTATATTTTCTATTGAAAGAGATGAATCTAAATTTAATTTTTCATTAATTGAATAATTTCCCATTGAAGCCATAGTAGAACTAGCTAAAGTAAATAGTATAACTAATATATTTTTTATCATAAATACTCCTTACTATTTTTCTATTATCTTAAATTATATATGAGCATCTATAATTAGTAAAGATTTTTTTCTTTTTTATAGGAAAGTTTCATCTCCTATTGTATTAAAAACTAAATAGATAATTCATATAAAGGAGTTTAGAGATCATGGACCAATTAATTCAAAAAACTATTATTACTATCACTTCTATTGTCATTACCACCGTAGTTGGTCAATTTTTCAATGTTGAACCAATTGGACTTTTTTATACAGCAATTACTTGCGTTATCATAACTCATGTTGATTTTGAAAAACTAATTGAAAATGCCAAAAACAGAGGTTTTGGTACTCTAATTGGAGGAGTTATCGGTATTATCTTTTCGTATATTCCATTTCCATTAATACTAAAAGTTATTATTGGAGAATTTATTATTATTTTCTTTTGTGAAAAAAAATTGAAAATACCCTCTGCTATTGCTTCTGTAGTTTTTTTAATTATAGTTTATAGAATTACTTCTGAAGCTCCATATTTATATGGATTCAAAAGAGTTCTAGATACATTTATTGGTATTATTATAACTGTAGTTATTACATATATTTTTAAAAAAATTAATATCTTCAAATAAAAAACCACTCGGAGTATAAAACTTTTTACTCCAAAGTGGTTTTTTTACTATTTTATATCTTTTATAGCTGCATTTGGAATAAATACTTCATTACCATTAAATACAACTATTCCATTAAATTTAACTTTTTTTCCATCTGTTTCATAGTAATTTTTATTTTCATGGAATGTGTACTGCTTTCCATTTTTACTTAGTTTGAATACAGGTTGGAATTTGTTTGTTGAATCTATATTTAACTCTATTCCCATATTTTTGATTTTTTTACCAGATACAAATAACTCATCTGTTGCTTTATCTAAATCTAAATTCATAGCTTTTGCAATATATAAAGCTATATCAGAATTATTAACAGTTCCTGTTAATTGATTTGCATAGTTAGATGTATAAACATAAAGAGGTACATCCTCTCCTGTATGCCCATTTGTTGTCCAACCTAAGTGAGCTCTATCACTCATAACTTTTCCTAAAATTGTCTCTATCTCAGAGGTTTTTTGAGCTTTTTCAATTGTATTTAACTCTTCATTTGTTAAATCTAATCCTAACATCTCTTTAGCTAAACTCTTTGCATTAGCTTTATCCTTTGATATTTTTTCAGCTGTTAGAACCTCTGTAAATTTAGCTTTTTTCATATCCTTTGTAAATACATCCACAGGTAGTTCAGGATAATTATATGACGTTTTTAAATTTCCTATAGATAATCCTCCAGTTCCATGATCTGTTACTGCTACTACTAAAGTATCACTGTTTTTCTTTGCATAATCTAATGCCACTCCTACAGCTTTATCAAAAGCTGCATACTCAGATGTAATAGCAATTGGATTATTGGCATGTCCAGCCCAATCAACTTTAGAACCTTCTACCATTAAGAAGAACCCATCTTTATCTTTTGATAAAAGTTCAATAGCTTTCTCTGTCATCTCTGCTAAAGATGGAGTTGTTGCTTTATCACGATCTAAATCATAAGGTATATCTTTTTCAGCAAATAGTCCCCATACAAAATCTTTATTCAGACTTTTCATCTCATCTAAAGTTTGAACAATATTATAACCATTAGCTTGTAATGCTTCTAACATATCCTCACCATCAGTACGCTTTTTAGAGTTTGCCTCTGTTGCATTATCCTTTTTAAGATAACTTTTTCCCCCTCCAAAAACTACATTTAAATTTTGATGAACTTGTTGCTCTCCTATTACAGAATAGTTATTTCTATGTATTGAGTGTGTTGTAAAATCTGCTGGAGTAGCATGTAAAACTTCAGAAGTTGCAACAATTCCAACAGCTTTTCCCTCTAACTTAGCTGCTTCTAAAACTGAAGCTGCTGGAGCTAGCTCATCCCCTACCTCTGGAACTCTTGCTCCATTTAAAGTTGCTGCTTTAGGTTTTACCCCTATTAGTTTATCTTGTGTTTTCCACCCTGTTGCAAGAGCTGTTCCTGCTGGTGCTGAATCTGCTATAAAAGTATCTGAGTTATAAGTTTTTACCATTCCTGATGCCATCTCATCAATATTTAAACTTTCACCATTATTATATACTGCTCTAGTTAAAGTTGACACTGTTGAACTTGATCCATCTGGAATTAAAAAGATTACATTTTTAGCAAATCCTGGCTTTACATCTTTTAATTGTACCCCTTGTGTTACAGCTGTCATTGCTAAAAATGCTGTTAGTGTTACTAACTTAATCTTCATTTTACTCATTTTTACTCCCCCTTAGTTTTTATTTTCTAAAGTAAGTTTAGCATACAGATGTTAAGCTTTTATTAACTATAAGTAAATTTTTCGTAAAAATATTTAAACTATTTTTTTCAAACTTTCCTCCTTGCAATAAAAACTTCCAATTTCAATATATTTACTATCTATATCTCCATGAAAATCTGTTCCTCCTGTTATCAAAAGATTATTTTTTTTTGCGATTTCTTCCAACAATTCAATATCTCTTTTAGAATGTTTCGGATGATAAACTTCTATCCCATCTAAACCTTCACAAATTAACTCTGTAATTAATTTTTCATTTTTATATAATGAAGGATGAGCCATTATAGCAATTCCACCATCTTGTTTAATAGCTTTGATTACTTTATATACATCTATATATTCCATATCTTTTATCGATGTTTCTTCTTTAAATAATTTTTGATATAATTCTCCATAAATTTTTTCAGTATAACCTTGTTTTATTAAATCTATTACTATATGTTGCTTAAATACTCCTGTTTTTCCAGAATATTTTTTTATTCTTTCCCAAGATATATCATAACCTTTTTTCTTTATTTCATCAAAATACTTTCTAGATAGTTCTTCTCTTTTTTTAGGAATCTCTTCACAAATTTTTTTAACATTTTCGCCTAGATTTTTATACCCTAATATATGAACTTTTCGCTCTCTTTTATAATCATATGCTGATATTTCAACTCCAGGTATTACTTCAATCCCATATTTCTTCCCATGTTTTAAAGCCTCTTCAATTCCTAAAATTGTATCATGATCCGTTATTGAGATATGTGTTACTCCATTTTCTTTAGCTTTTTTCACAATATCTTCTATTGAATAATTACAATCTGATATTGATGAATGAATATGTAAATCACCTTTCATTCTCTCTCCTTACGCTTCTATCTTTCCTTTTGACATATTATATTCTCTATCTATTACGTTTTCCATAAATTCAATATCGTGAAATATTCCCAACATTGTTGTACCTTGATTTTTTAAATCTTCTATTAATTCTTTTACTAATATTTTAGAACCATTATCTAAAGATGCTGTTGGTTCATCTAAAATTAAAAGCTTTGGTTTTTTTATCATAGCTTTAGCAATATTTAATCTTAATTTTTCTCCACCACTAAATGTATTAGGAAAAGCTTCCCACAACTCTTTTGATATCTTAAAGTGTTCTAACATTTTTAAAGCTTCTTTTTCTGCTAACTCTTTATCTCCACTTATTTCTAACACAGCTTCTTTTACAAACTCTTTAGCTGTTACTCTTGGCATAACTTTTAAAAATTGAGAAACATATCCAATTTCATCTTTTCTTATTTTAACCATTTGTCTTTCACTGGCCTTAGCAATATCTATTGGTCCATAATTGTCTGAAACATATAAGATTTCACCTTTTGTAGGCAAATAATTTCTATAAAGACACTTTAAAATTGTAGATTTTCCACTTCCACTAGTTCCTGTTATACCTATAAACTCTCCCTCATAAACTGAAAAGTTTATATTTTGACATCCTTTTATCTCAACATCTAAGTTATATAAATCAAAATTTTTATATAAACCTTTGATTTCAAGTATAGGTTTTCTAGTTTCGTATTTTCTTATAAATCCTTCTATATTGCCTAAAAATTCATCAAATCTCTCTTTTATTAACTCATGTGACCAATCCCACCACTTTATACTTAAGAGAGCTTCTGAAATTTTTTCACTAAATCTTCTTTTTATAAACTTTGCTGGAACCCCTCCAACCACAGTATATGGCTCTACATCTTTTGTGACAATACTCCCACTTGCTATAACTGCTCCACTTCCTATTTTTACTCCTCCCATTATAATAGCATTATGCCCTATCCAAACATCATCCCCTATTATAACTTTTTTATCTCTTCTCCACTGAAAAATATCTTCATCATCTTTTTCATCTATTTGAAACTTTCGCCTTCTATATGTAAAATGATGTTGACTAATTCTATCCATTGGATGATTAGCAGGATTTATCCTAACGCTTTTAGCTATCGAACAAAACTTCCCCATCTCTGTATGAGCTATGTCACATCCAGATCCAAAATAACTATAATCACCTATTTCACTTTCTAAAAATATACACTCTTTAGCTACTTCATTCCATTTTCCAAATTTTGTATCTATTATTTCTGAATTCTCATGAAAAAAACCTTTTTCTGTCAATATATCCATTTTAGCCTCCAATACTCATTATCATCTTTCCTGATGAAAATACATTTTTTACAATAGGTAAACTATCTCTTTCTTCAACTACTAAAATATCTGCTATTTTCCCCTCCTCTAAAGATCCTGTCAAGTTATCTATAGATAAAGCCTTAGCTGGATTTAAAGATGTCAGTTTAGTCATTTCTTTTATGCAACTTCCACTCTTTTTCATATAAAATATTGAATGTAGTATAGAAGCTGGGTAATAATCAGAACATAAAATATCTACTGCTTCACTTTTTATAGCCTCTTCTGCTGAAAGATTTCCGCTATGAGATCCACCTAATAAAATATTTGGTGCTCCCATTACTGTATATAGTCCCCTTTCTTTTGCGTATTTTGCAACCTCTAGGGTTATTGGAAACTCACTTATTTTTACATCCCAAGGTTCTATTAAATCTATTTTTTCAATTAAATCATCATCATGAGATGCCACTGGTATATTATAACTTCTTGCAAACTTAACCATATTTTCAATCTCTTCTATAGACATTTTTTCATTTTCCATTGAACCCTTTATAAATTTTAACGCTTCATCCTCTGAACAATCTCTATATGCTGCTATAACCTTTTTATATTTTTCTAAATTTCTAAATTGTCCTTGTCCTGGTGTATGATCCATTATCGAAAGTTGGTCAACTTTACCATTTTTTATTAAATCTTTAATTTGATCTATTCCATCTCTATTATCTATTTCATACCTTATATGCAATTTATGATTTATAAGAGAATCTTTTCTATTTTCACAAATCCATTTTGATAGTTCATCCACACCTTTTGATGTTCTATAATATTTTTTTACTTTTTCTTCTCCAAATATATTTTTAGAAATAGAAAGAGAATGATACATCGTTGTAATTCCTGAAGATATTAGCTTCTTTTCTAATTCCTTAAAAGCTATATCCATAGAAAATATACTCGTTGGTCTTGGTTGAAGCTCTAATTCAACCGCATCACTATGACAATCTACAATTCCTGGTAAAACCCAATTTCCGTTGGCATTTAAATTTTTGTAACCACCTTTTAATTGATGTATATCTCCTGAAATTATTTTCTCTATTTTTCCATTTGCTATATAAATAGCACCTTTTACTATTTCATTTGGCGTTACTATTTTTCCGTTATATATGCATGTTTTCATATTTCTTCCTCCAATTTTATAAAAGCGAATGAACTAATTGTTGAGTATAGTAATGTTGTGGATCATCCAAAATTTGATCTGTTAATCCCTGTTCTATTATCTCTCCTTGTAACATAACTATTGTTCTGTCTGCCAACATTCTTATTACACCCAAATCATGAGAAACAACAATCATAGAAACACCTAATTCTCTTTGAATAGATTTTATTAAATCTAACACTTTTGCTTGTACAGATAAATCTAATCCTGTAGTTACTTCATCTAACAATAAAATAGGTGGATTATTTGCTAAAGCCTTTGAAATTTGAACCCTTTGCTGCATTCCACCACTAAAGTTTTTAGGAAATTCTTTCATTCTAGTAAGTGGAATTTCCACATGTGTCAACAGTTCTTTTGCTCTATCTGTCATATTCTTAACATTTCTATCTCCTGCTGATATAAGTTTCTCCGCTATATTTCCTACACTTGTGTAATCTAAACGTAGTCCCAACAATGGGTTTTGATATACCATTCCCATTAAATTATTTCTAATATATCTTCTTTTTTGAGAGCTTTCAGAAAAAATATTTTCACTTTCATATCCAGCAATTAAACCTTTTCCTCCGTCAACATCTTGATCAAAGTATAAACACTTCATCATAGTTGACTTTCCAGAACCAGATTCACCAACCACTCCTAAAATTTCACCGGGATATACCTCAAAAGTCACATCTTTACATCCCCATACAGTACCACATTTTGGACACCTGTTTATTTTGAAACTTTTTGGATTTTCTAAACAGTAATCACAACCCTCTCCAAATTTTTTTCTTAAATTTTTTATCTCTAAAATTGGTTTTTCTTGCATTTTTTATACCTCTTTCCTTCTTTTTTCACAATAACCTGTGTCTGAACACTGATAAAAAATATCTCCTGTATCTTGATTAAAAACTTCATCTAAAAATACATCCGTAGCACCACAAATTTTACAACTTTTTCCTTTAAAATCTTCAACTTCAAATGGAAAGTCTTCAAATGCTAAAGACACAACTTTCGTATACGGTGGTAAAGCATATATTTTTTTCTCACGACCTGCACCAAATAAATATGTTGTTTCACTCATATTCAATTTGTTGTTATCATATCTAGGAATAGGACTAGGACTCATCATATATCTATCATTTACTAATGTCGGATAATCTGCTCCCTGTGTAACTTCATCAAATTTTACAATATCTTCATAAAGAGATAGCCATGCTCCACTGTATTCTGTATCTGCATGAAGTTTTTTAGTTTCACTTTCACTTCCTTCTATCTCTCTAAGAGGTTCTGGAATTGGAACTTGTAAAATTAAAATTTGATCATTTCTCATTGGAATTTCTGGAACTCTATGTCTTGTTTGAATTAAAGTTGCCTTTTCTGAATCTGTAGTTGTTTTTACATCTGTACACTTTGATATTAACTTTTTTAAATTTATAGCATTTACACTTTCATCATAACCTTGATCTATTACTTTTAAAGTATCTTCTTTTCCTATTAAAGCTAGAGTTAGTTGTAATCCACCTGTTCCCCATCCTCTTCCAATTGGTAATTCTCTCGAAGCAAAAGGAACTTGATACCCTGGAATTGCTAATGCTTTTAATGCGGATCTTCTTATCTCTTTTTTCGAATCTTCATCTAAAAATCCATAATTATATTTTACAGCCATTTATCTTTCTCCTTTTTTACTGCTTCTTATTCTATCTAGTTTTGATTGGAATGTTACATAATGTGGCAACTTTAAATGAGATACAAATCCAGATGACTCTACACTATCTATATGATATAAAACAAATTCTTCATTTTGAGCAGGAGTATCTCCTGGTATATCTAAATTTCTATCTAATACTGACATAGCTATAGCTTTTGTCTCATTTTGCCCCATTACTAAACCGTAACCTAATTTAAATTCAATCTCTTCACCTTCAGATTCTGGAAATATATTTTCTACTTCTGTTAACATCATCTCTCCAATATAATAACTTTCTTCTTCATCTAATGGATAAGGTATATCAACTTCTACATTTCCCACTCTAAGTTCTCCTACTGTTGGATGAATATTTCCACCAAACCCTCTCAAACTACTATATCCAATTGCTGCAACTGCTCCACTTTCACCTCTTGATAAAATTTGAAGTCTTGCTGATCTTGGTAAAGGTAATGAAATTTTATCTCTTGTTACATCAAAGGGTTCTTCATTTTCATGAACCTCTGTTTTTATTAACCCTTCTGCTCTCAATAAATTAGATATTTTTGGATAATTTATATCTTCATCTATATAATTTTCTTCAACTTCTTTTTTTAAATTCTCTATCCAACTTTGACAATTTTCTTCTTGAATTAAATCAAAATCTAAAAGTCTATGAGAATAATCATATGTAGGTCCTAATAGTTGCCCTCCTGGAATATCTTTAAAAGCAGCTGATATTCTTCTAATAACTTTCATTTTTTCCGTATCCACTACATTTGAGTAGTATTTTCTCGGAAGAGTAGATCTAAAAGCTCTCATTAAAAATACACTTTCCTCTATATTTCCCTCTCCTTGTTTTATAGATAGTGCAGCTAATTCTGGTGAATATAATCCACCCTCACTCATAACTCTATCTACTAATCCTCTCATTTGATTTTTTATCATATCTACAGTTAAATCACTTCCATTTTTTACTCTATAATATTTTATAAGATTATTTGAATGTTCTATCGCTTCTTTTCCACCTGTTACTGCAACATAAGCCATTATCTTTTCACCTCTAATTTTGTAGTTCTTGGTAAACAACCGATATTTCCAAATTTATCGACTAATATAAAGTCTATTCCCAAAGGAAATTCTGAATTTACTAAATCTCTTTTTTCAAATATTTTTTTACTTAACCCATCTATTGAAAAACTCGTTTGATTTTTTATTCCAGGACCTTTTAGAATCAAATTTTCTTCATTTGTTATTTTATCCACGCTTATGATTAAAGTAGCTCCTAAATGGGGATCTTCTAATGTTCCTATAGATGCATTTTCAATTACTTCTAAAATTTTCTCTTCTCCATCTTTTTTTGAATCAACAAGTATGAATTCTGCTTTTTCTAAAACTTTTTCTTGAGCAAAAGTATGTAATTTTACATATTTTTTCTCATCTTCATTCTCTATATAAAACTTACTTTCTATATTTAGTAAAGTATATGCTAGTCCCATCATCTCTTTAGATAAACTTGAATAGACCTCTAAATTTTGAATCTCATTCTCTATATTGTTTATTGTTCCAGGTTTTGACATACTATCTAGTAACTTTCTATATATTTTTTGAATATCATGAACAAAATCAAATTTTTCTATTTTCATTCTTACACTCCCATTGTATTAAATTTTACTTTTGAACCTTCAACCATAGATTTTTCTTCTATATATATATCTTTTATAGTTTTTTCCCAATTTTCAATCACTTTTAAAAGTTCTCCTTTATCAACTTTTTCACTATTAAAAGCTGCATCTATAACTCCCATTAAATATGCTCTTTCTGAGTCATCACCTTGAACTATTCCCATACCTAAAATTCCATCTAAGTGTACAGAACACTCTGTTATTAATAGCTCTCCTATATAAAATTTTTCCTTATAAACACCATCCTTTACTTTGACCATAGTCAATCCCATCTCTGGTTCTTTTACTGTACTTACTCTATATAAGTTTTCTAATTTTTCTACCTCTTTTTTTAAGTTCTCTATATTTGTATGAGCTAAAATATAAGATAATCTTCTTTTTTTCATATTTCCTCCTATTTTTTAATATAAAAAACCCTAAGCAATTGAAAAATCCATCTATAATTTCTATAGAATTAGATTTTTCAACACTTAGGGTTTTCTCAAGGTCTCAACCTCATAGTATTAAAGTTATTTATTGGTTTATTTTTATAATGCTATTATAGCAACTCTTTGTTAAATCAATATTTATTTTTTGTAAAAGAAATGTAAATTTTACCAAAGTTCTATTTTACTAGTTACAACTGTTTGAGCTCCACAATTTAAAGCTTCATCTATTTCCACTTCTTCTGTTATTAGTCCTGTTGACCAAATTGGAATATTTGGATTCTCTTCCTTTATTATCTTTATAACTTTTGTCATAAGTCCAGGTCTCACCTCTATTATATCTGGATTTATTGTTTTTATATTTTTTAAAGTTGTTCCAAATGATTTTGTATCAAAAACAAAAGCTGTATATACTGTTTTCAATCCTATTTTTTTAGCTTTTGTTAAAACCTTGGTTTTATTTGAAGTTATTCCAAATACTCCAATACTTTTTAAAAACTCCATAGTGGCATCATCATCCTCTTTTAGCCCTTCTATTTCATTTATCTTTACAAAAACTTCTTTTTTCATTTCTTTTAATTCATCAACTCTATCTTTTAAAGATATAAAATCACCCATTTCAAAAACTACAAATTGGCTTTTACTTTCTAAAGCTTTTTCATAATATATCTCATTTACTATAACTGGTGTTGTTCTATTAAATTTCAATTTTTCCTCCTAACTTAATCTATCTTAGCTTTTCTTTTAAGTCTATCTGCTAGATATTGTAAAACATACATTGTTATAAATATAACTCCTATTGTAAAGAAAATTTCTGTAAAATTATATGTACTAACTGCCTTTTTCAAATCTGATCCCAATGAATTTTTTACTGCTGCAAATGGTCCCATTATAACTGCTACTCCAAAATTTATTTCTAACCTAAAAGCAGACCAAGCTACTATTTTATTAATACTCGATGGTATTACTACTGCGTGTATTAAATTTAACCAACTTCCTCCAGAGGCTTTTATTCCTTCTAAAGTTCCTTCTTCAACCTCTTCAAAAGTTTCACCTAAAACTTTAACAAAGAACACAGTACTATGAAAAGTCATTCCTATAACAGCACTTGTCCCTGTCATTCCGTAAATTGATATACACAGTAACACTATTAAAAATGTTGGGACAGCCCTTACTGCTGCACTACTTCCCCTAATAACATCACTTAACCATTTGTTAGATAAATTTCTAGCTGAAAATAATGCTAAAACTCCTCCAATTAAGAGTCCTAATATTGTAGATAAAAAAGCAAGACCAAAAGTTGATAAAAATGATGTAATCATTGTACTAAAATATTTTTTAAAATTGATATTAAATCTTAAAAAACTTTCAAACATTTGCCCCACTCTGTAATAATGTGAATCAAATATTGGATTATGTTTTTCTACTGTCAAACCAAGTTTTGTAAAAGAATAAATTGTTATTATTCCTAAAAAAAGGATTACTCCTTGTAATACCCAGTATTGTAAGTCGTAATTTTTTATTTGAATTTTTCCATTTTTAATCTTCATTTAAAATTATCCCCCTTAATCTATTACTAAAAAAATCCCATAAAATAAGAGTTATACCTATAACTATAATAAGACCTAAAGTTGTATTAAAATCTCTCTTAAATCCTCTGTGAAAGGAGATTAAATATCCTATTCCTGCTCCTGTTAAATAACCTATTAATGATGAACTTCTTATATTTGTTTCTATACAAAACAAAGTCCAACTAACAAGTTGAGCTATTGTATCTGGAATAACCGCATTTTTTATAATTACAAATTTATCTGCTCCTGCAGATTCTAAAGCTTCTATACTACTACTAGAAGTTTCATCAATAGTTTCTGTAAAAGCTCTAATTAAAAATCCTAATGATATTAAAAATATTATTAAAAATGCTAAGAAAAATCCTCCCATATAAAATATCATTCCCAATAAAAGTTGCCAAACATAAATAGGAACATTTCTACACACAAGCCCTAAACCTGTAAATATTTTTCCTAAAGTTTTATTCAGAGCAATTGATTTACTTGTACATAAACTCATAAAAAATGAGAAAACTGCCGCTAAAACAGTGCTTCCAATACTCACTGCTATTGTTATCCATAACTCTCTTAAAGTACTTTTAAAGTCAATAAACTTCGGTGGAAAATATTGTTTTAAAAATCCCCCTATTTTTCCTGTACCTTCTATTACTTTAATAATTTGAAAATCTGATAAAATCATAAAAACTAAAGATATTATTAAAGTAATCAAAATAATTCCTATCATTTTCTTTCTCTTTCTTTTAAATATACAGTTATCTATTACTAATTTCATCAATCTCCCCTTAAGCAACAACTTTATTTGAAGTTATAGAAACTTCTTCATCTACTATTAGCTCACCATGTTTAGCTCCATAAATTTCATGAACTATTTCTGGAGTTAATTTACTTGGAGGACCATTAAATAATATTTTCCCATTTTTTAGTCCTATTATCCTATCTGAGTATTTTAATGCTACATCCACTTGATGCAAATTTGCAACGCATGTTATCCCCTTCTTTACAGATATATCTTTTAATATATCCATAATTACCTTAGCTGATTGTGGATCTAAAGAAGCTATTGGTTCATCACAAAGAATTAAATGGGGATTTTGAATAAGAGCTCTTGCTATTCCAACTCTTTGTTTTTGTCCTCCAGATAAATTTCCACATTTTTTATATTCATGTCCTTTTAATCCCAACTCTTTTAAAAGTTCAAAAGCTTCCTTTTTATCACACTCACTATAAATACCTAAAAGGCCTTTTATTGAACTCATTTGACCTAATTTACCATGTAAAACATTTTCTATAACTGTAAGTTGTTTTACAATGTTATAGTGTTGAAATATCATTCCTATTTTTGTTCTAATTTTTTTTATCTCTTTTTTATTAGCTTTTACCAAACTTTCATTATTAAATAAAATCTCTCCAGAAGATGGAGAAATCATTTTATTTAAACATCTTAAAAATGTAGATTTTCCAGCTCCAGAAGAACCAATAACTGATATTAATTCCCCCTCTTTAAATTCTAAACTTATGTCTTCTAATACATTTTTCTTTCCATCATAAGTTTTAAAAAGATTTTTTATTTCTAATATAGTTTTTTTCATCTCCATCTCCCTTTATAAATTTTATATTTTTTACATTTGTCTCAATATTTCATAAAATCCATCTTGAACTAATAAGAATTTCTCATTTTTTCCTTTTAACAGAGTTCCTTTTGAAGTCCAAAGTTGTTTTCCTACCTCAGAAGCTTTGTCATAGCTCAAATTATTAAAATGAACTTTTATTTTCTCAAGATTATCTTTTCCTAAACTATCTACATTAGCCCAAACAGGTCCATTTGGTACAATTCTTTTTGCTAAAATATAGAAATCTTCAATTCCTTTAGCATCTACTCCATCTACAAAATATCCCTCACAAAATGCTCCTGCATCCACTCCACCATTATAGATAAGATTTATATTTCCTTGATGGTCTCCAGTTGGAGAAAATGTTATATCCATAATATTAACTTTTTGTGGGTTCGCAAAATCATCTTTATTTTTTATCTCTTTTGTACCCTCTGGTCCAAACGTATTATTTAAAATAGCTCTTGGAACTTTAAATCCTGACGACGATGATGATGAGACAAAAGAAAATCTTTTATCTTTTAACATTTTTATTCTTTCAATTTCATCTTTTCCACCTGGAGTTAAATCATCTCCAATTCCTGATTTTTTTATATCTTTATATAAATCTGAGTCTTTCTTTGTTGCTATCCATCCTTGATATCCCGCCTTTTCTAAAACTCCATCTGGTCCATATGTAAAGATAACTTCTATATTTTCTTTCCCTTTAGAATCATCCTTTGCCATTATATATTGATTTCCTCCACTAAAAGCTAAATCCATTTCCCCAGCTAACATCGCATCTATTAGAGCTTCATATGAATCTGTAGTCCTAATATCAACCTTTTTACCTATTGCAGCTTCTATTTCTGCAGCTAATCCATCTCTAAACCCTTCGAATTCTGCACTTCCTTCTGTTGGTAAAAATCCTAGAACTATTTTCTCCTCTTTTTTTCCGAAAAAAGCTGAACTTTCTAAACTCATTCCCATAAAAAATAAACTTCCTAATGCCACTGTTAATAACTTTTTTTTCATTTAATTCCCTCCTAAGTTTGTTTAAAAAAAAAGTATTAAAAAATATCCTAGATATTTTTTAATACTTTGGGTTTTCTCAAGAACTCAACCTATTCATATTATATTTAATATTTATATATAAAATACCACAGTGATGTTAAACAAATATAAAAATTTGGTAAAAGTTTTGTTAATAGTATTTAATCTCCTTTTTCAAAAACATCAAATCCAAAACTGATCCTATTTCATAAAGTTTTCCAAGTCCTCTATTTAAAAGGTCCACTCTTAAGCTAACACCTTTACATTCAATAAAATATCTGATTACATTTCCTAAAATAGAAAAATCTTTAACTATTCCTTTTTTTAATATGAAATCATCTAGATTATAGTTTCTTTCAAGCTCTCTTACATATATGGCCTCTGGTCTTATAGCTATATTTCCAAATATTTCATTTCCAAAAACTTTTCTTGTTTCCTCATCTTTCAAAATATTATAATTTCCAATAAATTGAGCCATAAAAACTGTCTTTGGATTTGTATATATCTCTTCTGGAGTTCCCACTTGAACTATATTTCCTTTATCCATTATAAAAACTCTATCTGAAATTGTAAGAGCTTCCTCTTGATCATGAGTTACAAAAATTGTTGTAACATTAGTTTCTTTTTGAATCTCTTTTAATTGTTCTCTTAAAGATTTTCTAACTTTAGCATCTAAAGCTGATAATGGCTCATCTAAAAGCAATATTTTAGGTTCTGTGGCTAAAGATCTAGCTATAGCTACCCTTTGCTTTTGTCCTCCTGAAAGTTGGGCTGGATAAAAATCTCTTTTCTCCTCTAAATGTACTAACTTTAACATCTCATCAACTTTTTTCTCTATATAACCTTTTTTTAACTTTTTCATCTCTAAACCAAAAGCTATATTTTCAAATACAGTCATATTTGGAAAAAGAGCATAGTTTTGAAAAACCATTCCTATACCACGATCTTTAGCTGATTTATCTGTTACATTTTCTCCATCAATATAAATATCTCCATTGTTTATCTCATTTAATCCAGCTATACATCTCAACAATGTTGATTTTCCACAACCTGATGGTCCTAAAAGTGTTACAAACTCACCTTTTTTTATATTAAAGTTTATATTTTTAAAAACTGTGGTTTTATCATATCTTTTCTCTAAATTTTTTCCAACTATAAAACTCATAATATTATCTATCTCCTATTATTTTTTTCTCCTATATAAAAAGCTAGTGTTGTTAGCATCAATAGTATCCCAAAATACGTTATTACTAAAGCACTTGAGTAATGACCACTATATCCAGATTTTATGCTATTTATATACATTTGAACGGTTTGAAACTTTCCTCCAACCAGCATATTTACTAATAAAAACTCTCCAAATAACATAGAAAAAGTTAGTAACATTGAAACACTCAATCCCTTTGAAATATTTGGAACTATCACTCTAAAAAAAGCTACTTTTGTGCTAGCCCCAAGTATATTAGCACTTTCAACTAACTCTTTTATATTTAATCCAGATAAACTATTTTTTATCCCTCTATAAACAAAGGGATAAGCTAAGACAAAATACACTCCCACTAAAATATATGTTGTTCCTACCAATCTAAAAGGTTCATTTGAATATAATTTTATAAGTCCTACAACTGAAACTGCACCAGGAACAGCAAAACAAATTAACACCAGTAACTCCATCATTTTTTCTATTTTTCTAAAGTAGTAAGTAGCTACAAATACAGTTGGTACAAGCACTATCCCTATAAAAAACAGAGAGATTAAACATATCCAAAAGCTTTTTCCAATAGCATTTAAAAACATCTCATTTTGAAAAATTTCTAAATACCATTTTAGTGTCAAACTTTGAGGTAACAAAGTATTAGTCCATTTAGTGCTTAAAGAGTATAGCAATGTCCCTAATATTGGTAAAAATAGTGTCGTTAATATAGTTGTTACAATCCATATATGAATTTTATTTTTCATATCTTCCTCTTTTCTTTTTTAACATCACTTCATTTATTATTACAACAAAAATCAATATTCCCCCTAACAGTATTGACATTGCACTAGCTATACCTGGTTCATAAGCTACCTCTCCAGCTATATAGCTAGTAATTCTTATTGTCATTACATTGTATGTTCCATTTGTTAGAGCTAACGTACATGCATAAGCTCCCATGGCATTAGCAAACATTATAAGTACTGTTCCTAAAATCTCTTTTAACATAACTGGAATTCCAACTCTTTTCCAAAATATGAATGTTCCTCCCCCTAATATATTAACCATCTCTTGCCACTGAGGATCTAATCTATCAAATACTGGATATAGTAAAAGTAATCCTAGTGGTAACTGAAAATATATATACATAAGCATTAAACCAGTCTTTGAATAAACATCAAACCCATCTATTAATCCAATATTTTTCAGTAAAATTGTCATCACTCCATTACTTCCAAGAAGAATTATGAAAGCAAAAGCAAGTGGTATTCCACTAAAATTTGAAAGCATATTTATAAATAGTAAGATATTCTTTTTTGAACTATTTTTTAATCTGTTTAAAGAGTATGCTCCTTGAAGAGAGATTAATAATCCAATAAAAGTTGAAACTACCGCAAGTTCTATGGAATTAAAAATCGACTGCTTTATAAATTTACTTTTTAATATATACTCATAATTTTCTAAAGTAATCTCACTAAACTCATTTAAAAAACTTCCTATGAAAACTGAGATAAAAGGAGTTATTAAAAACATTCCTATTAAAATTATAAAAGGAATAAGAATTAAAAATCCTTTCTCATGCTCTTTTAAACCTCTTTTCGGTATACTTATTTTTTTGGATTTCTCAAGTTTTAAAATATTTTCCAAGGCTTCCTCCAATCTCAACTTACTCCTAAAATATCACAACATATTTTCTTTATATCTTTTTGATCTATTTTTTTCTCTTTATAATCTTTAGATATATCTCCTAAAATCCAAAGAGGAACTTCTCTTTCAAGTTTGCTATCTCCTCCATGATTTCCCTTTTCATCCATTCCATGATCAGAAGTTATTACAATCTCATATCCAGCCTCTTGCCACATAGGTACATAGTGTGAGAAGTAGTAATTTAATTTGTGAACTCTATTTTCATACTTTTTTGAAAGCCCCCCATATCTATGACCTGCATCATCAATATTCATAGTATGTAAAAGTAAAAAGTCTGGATTTTTATCTTTTATAAGCTTATTAGTTAAAGAAAATAAATGAGAATCTGGATAGCTATCCTCCCAATAAAATCTTCCATAATTTATATTTTTTTCCAAATCTTCAACTTCAATATCCTCTTCTATATTGAAAGATCCGTTATATAGCTCGTGTACCCAATGGTATGCAACTGCTGCTGTTTTCAAATTGGCTTTTTTTGCTAAAGAAAATATACTCTCCTCTTTAGACATTCTATTTATCTGATTATTTATTATTCCACTTTCTATTGGAGTCTTCCCTGTTAAAATAGTTTCATAAAGTGGTCTTGAAAGACTTGGAAGCTCACTTAATAAAGTAAATTTTTCCCCCATATTAGCTGATTCTAAAGCTTTTAAATATCCCATTTTATGACTTACATGATCTCCCATACCATCGATTAAAACTAAAATTAACTTCCTCATAATCCCTCCTACTTTCTATTTACTAAAACTTCCTCTTGCCAAACTCTTCCTAAATTTTTTGAAGTTTTGTCCCAAGCATCATGATTTTCAATAGCTCTTGCATTCTTATACTGCTCATCTGGAATCATCCTTTTCTTTATATCCTCTGGTAGATTAATTTTCCTAATTGGTCTTGCATTTCCCTTAGCTAAATTTATCTGACCATCATCACTAAATATATACTCTCTTGTTAATTTAGCTGCATTTGGATTCTTTGCCCATTTATTAATTATTGTTGTATATCCGCTTATAAGAGAACCATCTGAAGGAATTAAAACTTCAAATCTCTCTTTATCAATTGAATCTCTGTAGCTTAAACCATTAAAATCCCAGATTAATCCAACTTCAACTTCACCTTTTTCTAAGTTTTGAATATTTGGTGAAGCTGCTGAAACTCTGCCCTCTTTTGCTAAATTAGCAAAATACTTTATTGCTGGTTCTATATTATTTTCATTTCCACCTAATGCATAAGCTGCCGCTAAAACGGCACTTGAAGCTTGAGCTGCTGTTCCTACATCTCCTGGGCTTACTTTAAATTTGCTATTTTTTAAAGCCTCCCAAGATCTAGGTATATCCTTTTCTGGAATTTTATCTTTATCTACTATAAAAGCTATTGTTCCTGTATAAGCTAACATCCAATGTCCATTTTTATCTTTAGCCCACTCTGGTACCTCTTCCCAATAACTTGTTTTGTATGGTTGAGTAACCCCTTGTTTCAGAGCTATATTTGCAAATCCTGCCCCTATATCACCAATATCTGCTGTGGCATTTTTTCCCTCATTTTTAAATTTTGCAATTTCCTGAGCACTACTCATATCAGTATCACTATGTTTTATATTATATTTTTCTTTTATTTGACTCCAAGTATCTTTCCAATTGGCCCAATTATCAGGCATTCCAACAGATAATACTTCTCCTTCTTTTTGTGCTTTCTCTTGAATCTCTTGTAAAGTTTCTCCATAAGTTAAAACAGTTGATAAAAGTGTTGCCAATAAAACAAATTTTTTCATCATTTCTCCTCCCTAAAACTTTAATTCTAACTTACTTTAACACCTTCTTGTTAATATAAAATAAATTATCAGTAAATTAATTGTAAAAACTATTTTTAAAGTTCAAATAAAATTTTAAACAAAAAAGTGCCAGAAACATTTTCTGACACTTCACTTAAAATATTCATATTATTTTTTACATTGCACTTCTATATATCTCAATAATCTCCTCTAAAGTAGCTTGCTTAGGATTTGTAAATCCACATGCATCTTTTAAAGCATTTGTTGCTAAAATAGTAAAGTCTTCCTCTTTAGCTCCTAACTCTTTTATTCCTTTTGGAATTCCAATATCATTTGATAATTTTACAATCTCTTTTATTGCTAAATCAGCTGAATTATTTTCATTTAAAATATGAGGATTTACTCCTAACAATATTGCAACTTTTCTTAATTTCTCTTTTGACACCTCAGCGTTATATCTAACTACATGAGGTAATAAAATTGCATTACATACACCATGAGGTAAATCATAGAATCCTCCTAACTGGTGAGCCATTGCATGAACATATCCTAAAGAAGCATTGTTAAAAGCCATTCCTGCTAAATACTCTGCATAAGCCATATTATCTCTTGCTTTAATATCTTTTCCATTAAATACTGCATCTCTTAAGTTTTTAGAAATCAATTCAATAGCTTTTTCAGCACATGCATCTGTTACTGGAGTTGCAATTGTTGAAACATAAGCTTCTATTGCATGTGTTAAAGCATCCATACCTGTTGCTGCTGTTAAACTCTTTGGCATATCTAACATTAACTCTGGATCATTCACTGCTATAATTGGAGTTACATTTTTATCTACTATAGCCATTTTTACATGTCTATCTTCATCTGTTATTATACAAAATCTTGTCATTTCCGAAGCTGTTCCAGCAGTTGTGTTTATTGACATTAAAGGAAGTTGAGGGTGTGCAGATCTGTCTACCCCTTCATAATCTTTTATATCTCCACCATTAGCAGCTACTAAAGCTATCCCTTTTGCTGCATCATGAGGTGACCCTCCACCAAAAGATATTACAAAATCACATCCATTATCTTTTAACATCTTTAATCCATCATTAACATTTGTCACTGTTGGATTTGGTTTTGTTTCATCAAAGATAACATACTCTATTTTATTCTCATCTAATACATTTGTTAATTTTTTAACTAAACCAATATTTACTAATATTTTATCTGTTACTATTAAAGACTTTTTTAAACCTCTCGATTTAATTTCATTTCCTAGATTTTTAATACATCCCTCTCCCATATAAGAAATTGATGGCATGAAAAAAGCATATGACATAATAGCCTCCTAATAAATGTATTTTTTAGTGTACACCAATAATAACTCTTTTTGTACTATAAATCAATACTTTTTTTATTTTTATTATTTTGAATTAGTATTCAAGCTAATTTTTTCACTCTACCCATATTTTATCTTTTACTTGAAACCACTTTTCTAAAGCTGGTTTTTTCAAACTATTATATAGTGGATTTATAACTACCATGGGTTCATCTTTTTCTGATACACCCTCAATTCTTAGATACTCTCCCTCTTTAAGTTCATTAAAAATATTAACCTCTTGTCCTACAACCATATTTATAACTTTTCCATTTTTAATAATTCTCCAAATTAAAGTTTGTGAAGAAAGTATCTTTATACTAATTTCACCTTTGACCTCATCTCCAGGATAGATAATTTGTCCATTATTCTCCATTCTAAGTTTTATCTCTCCAATTCTTGAAACATACATTCTTCCTTTCTTCATATTTTCTAAAATATTTTTACTTTCATACTTATCTAGTCTTATATAATTTAAAGGATCTCCTAAACTTTCTCCATGATTATCACTTCCACCTACTGCAAATATTTTATGTCCATCATTCCATAGCATATCCAATGCTTCTAATGCTTTTCTATCATAATATGGATTATTCCCTTCTCTTGTTGGAGAGTTTATTACCTCTATAAAATCCAAATCTTTTAAATCAATATTATAAAACAATCCTAAAAACATTCTTGAAGTATTATGAAAGGGATGATTTAATGATACATACCCACCTTGCTTTTTAACCTCTTTAAATATTTTTGCCAATGATATCTCTCTAGTATCATCTTCATCTATGTGATTATAATAATCTATTAACTTTTTTAAACCAAAAAGATTAAAGTGTCCTAAGTTATCTAATGTCAGCTCTGTTGAAGGTATAACGGGGATATCTATATCTGGATATTTTGTTAAAACACTGTTATGCTCTGTTGGAAATATAAAATCTATCTCTTTTTTTATTATTTCTTTTTTTATGTCTATAAGAGACAGCCTGCCATCAGATATATTTGTATGATTATGGAGTTCTCCTGCATACCACTCTTTAGTATCCAAATAAGTTTCTTTTAAAGTTATCTTCTTCATATTTTCTTTTTTTATAAGATTTCCATTTTCAATTTTTATCTCTAGCTCAAACTCATCACCTACACCATAGTTCTTTAATAGTTTTAGTTTCCATTCACCTTCTGGTAACTCCCCTGGAATACAACAATTTGAAGTACTTTCCCAGTGTGTTGTTAAATAATATTTTTTCTTATTAGTCTTAAAAGATGTTAGTATTCTAGTTCTTCCTTCACTATCTTCCAATGATATGATTACGTGTTCAAAAGGCCCTTTATTTAAGTTTAAAGATATTCTATTGATATCATTTGTTACCATAAATTTATACTCTAATTTTTCAATTTTTTTATTATTATTAAAACTTCCCTTAAATATCATCTTTAATCTCCTCCCTAATATTATGTAAATATATCCATTTTATCAAAAAGATGTTAAAGCAAAATTAAGTTATAGTAAATTTAATGTTAATAAGATTTTTTTATCTCAAAAAAAAGATTTACAAACCTTTTTTTGTATATTTATGTAGAATATATTGATTTATTAATAAATATATAGTATATATTTTATTAAGGGAGTTATAATTGGGGGTGTTTTTATGGATTTAAAAAGTCTTTTAATTAAAGATTTAATGAAACAAAAAGAAGAAAAAACAAAAAGCTTAAAAGAAAATTTACATTTAGAAAGCTTAAGATTACAAAAAAAATAAAAAAAATTTTAATCTACAAATAACCAAGTAGTCATGGAAATCGTAGTCAAACACTTTAGTTGACCCACGGTTTCCTTTTATTTTATTGGTTTTTATGCTATAATAACTATGTGATATTTTTTACAAGAGGTGAGGTTTATTGAAGTTAATATTTAAATTTGTTGCGCTATTTTTTATTTTAACAATCTGCGTTTTCTCTCAGGAAAACAACTCTTCAGATAAAATAAAAGATTACGTAAAGAAAAATACCACTACTGAGAAAACTGCTACTAATATATATAAAAGTATTATTGAGAATTCAGAAAAGCATGATGTTGAACCAGAATTAATTGCTGCTATAATAAAAGTTGAAAGTGACTTTAAACATAGTACTATTTCTACTGCTGGTGCAAGAGGATTAATGCAACTTATGCCTAAAACAGCAAAACTTATGAAAGTTAATCCTAATGACATGAATGCTAATATAAAAGGTGGAACAAAATATATTGCTTGGTGTTTAGAACAGCAAAATAATAATTTGAAATTAGCTCTAGCATCTTATAATGCTGGAATTGGAAATGTTAAAAAGTATAATGGTATTCCACCATTTAAAGAAACTCAAAACTATGTTAAAAAAGTAATGAAAGAATATAACTATTTAAAAGCATAGAAAAAGAAAAGGTCGTATAGTTACGACCTTTTTTATTACTTTATTCTTTTTAAAGTTTCATCAGGTAAACCTCTACTAAATAGAATTGGAACTTTTTCAACATCAACTACACTGGTGTCTATTCCATACCATTTTTGAGGAGAAACAGTAAATTTCTTTATAAATAGTTGTGTTGAAATTATAAAACTGTCCCATGTTGAGAAATCATTTTCTAAAGCCAGCACTTCTTCAATTATTATAAATTTAAAGTTTCCTATTCCCTTCAAATTCTCATAGTCTATCATATAATTTCTAGGTTTAAATACAACCTCTCCTGATTTTATTAAATCACGAATCACTTGAAACATCATTGTATTTATTCCTTGAGATACTCTAAACCCTAAATTAAAATCTATTACAAATATTCTATTCTCTTCTATTTTGTTAAAAATATATTCCCTCGTATATGGATCATCAGTTACATTTATATTTATAAACCAATAGTTATCAGCTTTCTTTGGATCATTATTAAATATTGAATATATAACTTTTGGTTCCACTTGATTCCATAATTTAGATTTAGTTAGATAAACTACATTTCCTGCATAAAGTGGTAATTCACTATCGTTTTTTAATATATTAAAATTTTCTTTATAATCAGTTAAACTTACAAATTTAAGATATCTTTTCTTAATTTCAAAACTATATTGCCAAACATACATTACAAATGCTAAAGCAGCAGTAATTAATAAAGTTACATATCCACCACTTAATATTTTAAAACTATTTGCATATAAAAATGATAATTCAATAGTTCCGAAAACTAGTAAAACAACAATCCAAAGTTTTTTTTGATTTTTTACAAATCTTATATACTGAGATAAAAGTAAAGTTGTCATAAGCATTGTTATTGTAATAGAAAGTCCATATGCAGCTTGCATATTCTGTGATTGCTTAAAAATTAAAATTATTCCTACACACCCAATACAAAGAGCTTTATTTACAGTTCCTATATATACTTGTCCCTTCTCTTTTGTTGGATATCTTATAGCTAACTTAGGAAAAATATTTAACTTTATAGCTTCAGATATTAAAGTAAATGACCCTGATATTAAAGCTTGACTGGCTATAATAGCTGCTAGTGTTGCTATTATAACTCCCGGTATTATAAACCATTTGGGCATTATTAAGAAAAATGGACTATTTACAAAAGAATGCCCCTCCCTTGAAAGAAGGTATGCTCCTTGACCAAAATAACTTAAAAGTAGCGTTATTTTTACAAAAATCCAACTATAATATATATTTATTCTCCCACAGTGTCCAAGGTCTGAGTACAGTGCTTCTGCTCCTGTTGTACAAAGAAATACTGCCCCTAATATATATGGAACGTTTCCATTGGCTAATAATTTAAAAGCATAGTATGGATTTAATCCCTCTAGTATTCTCGGATTTTGTACCAATTGAACTATTCCAAAAAATCCAATCATGGAAAACCATACAAACATAATTGGTCCAAAAATTTTCCCTATTTTTTCTGTACCAAATTTCTGAGCTGAAAATAGTAATAAAATAATTATAAGCACTATCATCACAGTTATATCCTCTTTTAGAAAAACTATTAGATTCAAACCCTCTATAGCTGAACTTACAGATATAGGTGGAGTCAATATTCCATCAGCTAAAATTGCTGCAACTCCAATTATTGCCGGAACTATAAGCCACTTAAAATATCTCTTTACAAGTGCGTAAAGTGCAAGAATTCCTCCCTCTCCATTATTATCAGCTTGTAAAGTCAACACCACATACTTTATTGTTGTTTGTAACGTCAGTGTCCAAAATACTAGAGAAACTCCACCTAAGACCAATTCTCTAGTTGCGATACTATTATTAGTATAAAGAATAGCCTGCATAACGTAAAGAGGGGAGGTTCCTATATCGCCGTAAACTATTCCAAGAGCCACAAATAAAGACCCTATTGTTATATCCTTATTTTTAAACATACATTTCCTCCATTCCCTTTTTTTATTTTATTCGCTATCTTTATATATTTTCATTTAAATATTTCATTAAAAAAGACCTCACCTTAATTATAGATGAAGTCTTTTATGAATTATTTATTAATTTTCTACATAAGCCTTTTTAAAATGATATCCTCCTAAAGGTGATTTTACCCATCCTTTTACTTTTGGATTGGCAACAACAACACTTGTATAATAATAAAGTGGAATTATTGGCATATCATCCATTAGAATATTTTCAGCTTTATGAAGTAGTGCTGTTCTCTTTTCTGGGTCATTCTCCTTCTGAGCTTCCTTAATTAAATTATCATACTCTGGATTAGAGTATCCTGAAACATTGTTTCCTCCTCCAGTTACCCAAAGGTCTAAGAAGTTCATCGGATCGTTATAATCAGCTATCCAACCATGTCTTGCAATATCATAATTTTTATTATTTCTAGTTGTTTGGAATACTGCCCACTCTTCATTTTTTAAATCTACATCTACACCTAGATTTTTCTTCCACATATCTTGAACTGCTTGAGCCACCATTGCATGTCCATCTCCAGTATTAAATGTAAATGTTAATTTAGGAATCGATTCTGGTGTTGTATATCCAGCTTCTGCCATCAACTTCTTAGCTAATTCAACATCTCCCTCTCCAGGTAAATATGCACTATTCTCTGTAAAGTTTTTTCCATCTGTAGCAACTATCCCCTCTGAAACAAAACTTCTAGCTGGAAGTTGTCCACCTTTTGTAACCTCTTCAACAATAAGTTTTTTATTTAAACCTAATGCTAGTGCTTTTCTCACTTTTGGATTTCCTAAAAACTTTACTACTTCTGGATTACTATTATTTCCAGATACATTTACAACATAAAAATATGTTCCTAAATATGGATATATTTTTCCCTCTCCGCTAGCTAAAAGAGATGGTATCTCACTAGCTGGTGGTGCATCTATAATATCAACTTCTCCCGCTTTAAAAGCATTCAAATAAGTTTTATCATCCACAATTATATCAAATCTTAATTCGTCCAATTTAACATCATTTTTTCCCCAATAATTTTCATTTGGAACTAATAATATACTTTCTTTAGGATTCCATGATTTAATTTTAAATGGTCCATTTCCTATATAAGTTTTAGCGTCTATTGCCCATGCTGGATTATCTTTTACAACATCCTCTCTAAGTGGAAAGTATGATGGTAGAGATGTTAAAGATAAAAAATATGGCGTAGCATTCTCTAAAGTTACCTCTAAAGTTTTATCATCTATTGCTTTTACTCCAATCTCCTCTTCTGTAACCTCTCCATTATAAAATTTTTCACCATTTTTTAAATAAAATAACATGTAAGCGTATTCCATTCCTGTGTCTGGTGTTAATCCTCTTTTCCAAGAGTAAACAAAATCCTGTGCCTTTACTGGTTTTCCATCAGACCATTTTCCATTCTCTTTCAGTTTGAAAGTATATACCTTACCATCAGGAGATACTTCAACACTTTCCGCTGCTGCTGGAACTAACTTCCCATCATCCCCTTCCATGAAAAGCCCTTCGAATATGTTAGATGAAACAATTGAACCATCTACTGCTGTATTTAGTTGTGGATCTATTGTTCTTGGATCAGTTCCTAAATTATAAGATATTGAATTTTTCTTACTTTCTACTGAAGCTTGTGCTTTTTTCTCTTCATCTTTCCCACCACATGCAACTAAAAATAAAACCGCTGATGCTATTGCTAAACTCTTTCCATTTAATCTCCCGAACATAAACTCCTCCTTTTAGATATTAGTATATAAATGACATGCAACTTTGTGATTCTCTCTAACCTCTACTAATTTAGGTTCTATCTCTTCACATTTTTCAAATGCTTTTGGGCATCTACTTTTAAATCTGCAACCACCCTTTGGATTTATTGGAGTTGGTATATCTCCCTCTAAAATTATTCTTTCTTTTTTTGATGATATATCTGGATCTGGTATTGGTATAGCTGATAATAGTGCTTCAGTATAAGGATGTAATGGATTATTATAAATTTCATCACTTGTTGAAAGCTCAACTAACTTTCCTAAATACATTATTCCAACTCTATCAGAAATATGTTTTACCATAGATAGATCATGAGCTATAAAAAGATAAGTTAATCCTAATTTCTTTTGTAAGTCTTCTAAAGTATTTATTATTTGAGCTTGAATTGAAACATCTAAAGCTGATATTGGTTCATCACAAACTATAAATTCCGGATCACAAGCTAGTGCTCTAGCTATTCCAACTCTTTGTCTTTGTCCTCCTGAAAACTCGTGAGGATATCTACTCATATGTGAAGAGTTTAGCCCCACTAATTCTAGTATCTCTAAAACTTTTTTATCTCTATTTTTCTCTTCATATAAATTATGAATCTCCATTGGTTCTTTTATTATATCTCCAATAGTTTGTCTCGGATTTAAAGAGGCATATGGATCTTGAAATATCATTTGAATCTTTCTTCTAAAACTTTTCATCTCTTGAAAATTTAAGTTAGTTATATTTTTATTATCATATACTATCTCACCAGAAGTAGGTTCATATAACCTTACAACTGTCCTACCTAAAGTTGTCTTTCCACATCCAGATTCCCCTACTAATCCAAGTGTTTCTCCTTTTTTTATCTCTAGTGTCACATCATCAACTGCATGTAAAACTTTTTTATTTTTTTCAAATATACTTTTCTTTAAGTTAAAATGTTTACAAAGGCCTTTTATTTCAAGTAAATTTTCTCCCATCTCTCCTCCTTACCTTATACTTACTTTAGGTGCATCCTTATGATTTAACCAACAAGCTGATTTGTGATTCTCATCAATTTTAAAAAGTGGTGGCATATTCTCCTTACATGCTCTCATTGCAAAATCACATCTCTGATAAAATGGACACCCTTTTGGAGGATTTAAAAGATCTGGTGGTGTTCCCATTATTGGTTTAAGTGGCTCTTTTCCCAATCTTTCAGGATTTGGTACACTTTTTAAAAGCCCTGCTGTATATGGATGTTTTGTATTATAAAATATATCCCTTGTCAAACCTTGCTCTACAATTACTCCACCATACATAACATTTACACGATCACACATCTCTGCTACCACACCTAAATCATGAGTTATCAAAATTATCGATGTATTTATTGTTTGTTTTATCTTTCTCATTAAATCTAAAATTTGCGCTTGTATTGTTACATCTAATGCTGTTGTTGGTTCATCTGCTATAAGTAACTCTGGACTACAAGCTAGTGCCATTGCTATCATGACTCTTTGTCTCATTCCACCTGAAAACTCATGTGGATACTGATTCATTCTAGCTCTTCCCATAGGAATCCCCACCGCATCTAAAAGTTCCACAGCTTTTTCAAAAGCCTCGCTATTGCTCATCCCTTTATGAACAATAAGTGTTTCCATTATTTGCTTTCCTATAGGAATCAAAAGGTTTAACGATGTCATAGGATCTTGAAATATCATTGACATTGTATTTCCTCTAATTTTATTCATCTGCTTCTCATTTATATTATCAATTCTTTGCCCCTTAAAAACTATTTCGCCCTCTTTTATTTTTCCATTCTCTTCAAGAAGTTTCATTATACTCATCATAGTAATACTTTTTCCACTTCCTGACTCCCCTACTACTCCTAAAACCTCTCCCTTTAAAAGATCAAAGGTCACTCCCCTAACTGATTGTACCTCTCCATGATGTGTATCAAAAGATGTTCTTAAATTTTTTACTTCTAATAATTTTTCCATAACTACCCCCTTACCTTAGGATCTAATGCATCTCTTAATCCATCCCCTAATAGATTAAATGCCAATATTGTTAAACATATCGCTAAAGTTGGAAATACTAATTGATATGGATATAATCTAAATCCACCTAATGCATCATTTGCTAGCGTTCCCCAAGAAGCTGCTGGTGGAGTAATTCCTAAACCTATAAAACTTAAAAATGCTTCTGTAAAAATTGCTGATGGTATTTGTAAAGTTAATGTAACTATTATCGAACTCATACTATTTGGTAAAAGATGCTTGAAAAGTATTCTTCTATTTGAAGCTCCAAGTGTTCTAGCAGCTAAAATATACTCTTGTTGTTTTAATTGTAAAATCTCACCTCTCACTATTCTTGCCATTCCAATCCAGTATGATAGTGCTAGTGCTAAAACTATATTTAAAAATCCACCTTTTTCAAAAGTAACCATAATTAAGATTACATATATTGTCATTGGAATAGAGTAGATGATATCTACAACTCTCATCATGAAGGTATCAACTCTTCCTCCAAAATACCCTGATACTCCTCCATATAAAATCCCAATTATTAGATTTAAAAAAGAGGCTATAAATGCAATTGCTAAAGAGTAACGTGCTCCATACATAACTCTCACAAAAATATCTCTTCCTAGTTGGTCAGTTCCAAACCAATGAGCTGCACTTGGAAATCTATTTGTCATGCTTAAGTTAGTTTCAAAGATACTATATTTTGAAAAAATTGGAACTACCACAGCCAGAGTTGTTATCAGTATAATAAATATTAATCCTACTATTGAAAGTTTATTTTGTTTTAATTTTCTCCAAGCATCTTCAGCGAAAGTAAAACTTTTTCTAGTTATTTCTTCTTTCACTTTTTCATTTTCACTAGCAAATGTAAAATCTAATTCTGAACTTTCCTCTTTATTTTCCACATTGGTATATTTTACAGCTTTAGAAGAAAATATCTCTTCTCTAAAATTAGCAAAATCTACTTCTATATTTTTGTAAGCCATACTTCCTCCCTATTTATCAAGTTTAATTCTTGGATCAATAACCACATAAAGTAGATCTACAATAAGGTTACAAATCATTAAAAATGCACTATAAAATATTGTTACTCCTAAAATAACTGTGTAATCTCTATTTGTTATCGTTGTTACAAATTCACTTCCTAAACCTGGAATTGCAAATATTTTTTCAATAACAAAACTTCCAGTTAAGATCCCTGCTACTAATGGTCCTAGATATGTTACTATTGGAATAAGAGTGTTTCTTAAAGCGTGTCTTATAATTATTCTTCCCCTGCTTAGCCCTTTTGCTCTTGCTGTCCTTATATAATCTGATTTCATAACCTCAATTAACTTTGACCTAGTTAGTCTTGCTATAAAAGCTATTGAATAACCTGATAAAGCGACACTTGGTAAAATATAGGACTGCCAACTTTTAAGTCCAACAATTGGAAACAGTTTTAGTTTTACTCCAAAAATATACATTAAGAAAACTCCTATTACAAAACTTGGAATAGTTACACCAAATGTGGAAAGTAACATGCAAACAGAATCTGGCCATTTATTAAAATTCAGTGCTGCTAAGATTCCTAAGGATATTCCAATAGTTAGGGATAATACCACTGCGACTAAACCTAATTTTGCAGATGTTGGAAATGAATAACCTATTATCCAATTTACTGTTCGGCCCTCTCTTTTCATACTAGGTCCTAAATCTCCCTTTGATAAATCTTTTATATAAGCTATGTATTGCTCACCTAAAGGTTTATCTAGTCCAAATTTTTCTTCTAATTTTACTTTGATTTTTGGAGGTATATTCTTTTCCCCATCAAAAGGGCCTCCGGGCATGAGTCTCATTAAAAAAAATGTTAATGTGATAACTAAGAAAAGTGTAAAAATTGTTGTTAAAATTCTTTTTAAAATATATAGGACCATTCTTTTTACCCCCTATTAAAAATTTAAAAAGATTATACATCTTTATTTTATTTTTTGCAAATATTTTTTTATTTTTATTTTTTTTAAAACTTTTTTTTATTTTAAAGTATAAAAAAAACTTTATCTAAATTTTTATAGATAAAGTTTTTTAATTTATAATCCTATAACTTTTATAAAAAATGTTAGTATCGGAACAATTAATATTGCAGGAAGATAATTTGCAACTTTTATTTTTGTTATTCCAATTATATTTAATCCTAACGCTATTATTAATAGTGATCCTACACTTGTTATTTCTGATATTGTATTTTGTGTCAGAATTGGTTCTAAGTATTGTGCTAAACCTACCAATAATCCTTGAAAAATAAAAACAAATATCGAAGAGAATAATACTCCTATTCCAAGTGTTGCTGCTAACATTGTCGATGATATTAAATCTAAAAATGATTTTGTATATAACATTTGATTATCTCCAGTTAATCCTGCATTCAACGAACCAACAATAGTCATAGCTCCTATACAAAACAAAAGACTTCCAGTAACAAATCCCTGAGTTACTGAAACTTTAGAATTTTCATCTTTTTTTACTTTTCTTTCAAAATATTCTCCTACATTTTGAATTTTTTTATTTAAATCAGTTCCCTCTCCTATAATCACCCCTAGTATAATTGATCCTATTAAAACCAATGGATTTTCACCTTTTAAAGTTCCAGAAATTCCTATTGATAGAGTACATAACCCAATTCCTATCATAATAGAGTTAGTAAATTTTTCTGAAATTTTACTTTTAAAAATTAAACCTATAAAACTACCAATAATTACAGCTAAGGTATTAACTATTACTCCTAGCATCTTATCACTCCCCTTTATTCTAATTTTCTATTTTCATATCCCCATCTTTTATAAGCTCTCTTTTTCTAAGAAAAATTGATATCAAGTATGTTACCACACCTGGAAGTAAAATATAAAGAGTGATTATCAAAATAATAGTTTCCACTCCTCCTCTTCCAATTTTATTCATAGTTATATAACTTTCGAGTACTCCTACTAATCCACTAGTTCCCATTCCTGCTCCTGCAAAACTATTTTCCATTTTAAAAACTATTGTTACAAGTGGACTTAAAATAATTGACGCTAATATTTGTGGTATCCAAATTCTCCAGTTTTTAACTATATTTGAAAATTGAAGCATCGATGTTCCAAATCCTTGAGCTACTAATCCTCCCCAACCATTCTCTTTAAAACTTGTCACTGCAAAGCCAACCATTTGAGTACAACACCCCAGTGTTGCCGCTCCAGCTGCGAGTCCTTCTAGCTTCAACATCATTGCTATAGCAGCGCTACTAATTGGTAAAGTTAAAGCCATTCCCATAAATACAGATATCAATATTCCCATAAAAAATGGGTGTAACTCTGTTGATTCCATAACTAAAAATCCTATTCCAGTCATTAATTTTCCTAAAATTGGTCCAACACTTGTTCCTACTAATCCTCCTATTAAAATTGTTACTGCTGGTGTCAAAACTATATCTAACTTTGTTTCTTTTGAAATAATTTTTCCAAATTCTGCTCCAATAAGTGATGCTATATATGCTCCAACAGGTCCTCCTAAAGAGTATCCAATCATGCCTGTAAAAGTCGATGAAAACAAAACTAAAGGAGGTGCTTTTAAACTATATGCTATAGCTACTCCTATTCCAGCTCCAGTAATATCTCTCGCAATAGGCCATATAATTTCTGTTAAAAATTTTATGTTTAATTGTTGCCCTAGCATATTTAAAATTGATCCTGTTATTAAAGTTGAAAACATCCCTAGAGCCATGGCCCCCAGTGCATCTACAAAATATTTTCTCCCTGATAATTCTACATCTTTTCTTTTTAAAAATTCACGTATCTTCATAATGGTATATTATATCACAACAAACCTAAAAATGTCATTTTTTAACCATATCAGAACTTTTCTCTCCATAATCCCTCTATATTTCTGACTTGTTTGACACCTTATATTTTTCAATGCTAAAATAATATATCACTTTATTATTTAAGGAGGACATTTATGAGTAATCATACAAAAACAGATCAGAACAAAATGGGAATGACAGCTCTTGCATTGATGATTTTCACATCGGTTTATGGATTCGCTAATATCGCCCTATCCTTTTTCAATATGGGATACTCTGCGATACCTTATTTCCTCTTATCAGCAGTTTTATACTTTATTCCATTCTCTCTAATTATTGCAGAGATGGCACAAGCTTTTAAAGATGACCATGGTGGAATATACACTTGGATGGAAAAATCTGTGGGTATTAAATGGGCATTCACTGGAATTTTCATGTGGTGGATATCTTATGTTGTATGGATGGTTGGAAAAGCAACTAATATGTGGATTCCTCTATCATTTGGTATCTTTGGTAAAAATATTTTTACAGATGCTAACGTTATGGCATGGACAGGATTAAAATCATCTCAGTTTTTCGGAATTATTGGAATTATATTCATGATTTACACTACTTATGTGGCTATAAAGGGTATTAAAGGAATTTCAAAGGTTGCATCAATCGGTGGAATTGCTGTTATAGCTTTAAATATTCTTCTATTTATTGGAGGAATTTTAGTTCTTTTAACTAAAGGATTGACTTTTGGAGAAACTAGCTTTAATCTATTTACTTCACCTAATCCTAACTTTGCAACTCCTGTTGCTTCATTAGGATTTCTAGTTTATTCAATCTTTGCTTTTGGTGGAATGGAAGCATCTGGTGGATTAGTTGATAATGTAAAAGATAAAAAATCATATATTGGTGGATTAACTTTTGCTGGAGCAATTATCTCTATTGGATATGCTATTGGAGTATTTTTAGTTGGAACATTTACAAACTGGGCTGATATTATGGGAGCTACTGATGTAAATGGTGAAGCAATTGTTAATTATGCAACTGTTACTTATGTTATTGTTGGACAACTTGGACTTACTATTGGAAAAATATTTAATATGAGTAACCCTGAAATCTTAAAAGTTTTATTCGCTAGATTTGCTGGATTTGGAATGTTCTTTGCATATGTTGGTGCCTTCTTTACACTAGTTTATGCGCCATTAAAACAGATGATTGATGGAACACCTGAAGAGTTATGGCCATATGGAATTGGATCTGATGACCCTGTTACTAGAACGCCTAAAAAAGCTTTAACTATGCAAGCTGTTTTCGTTGTTGTTATGATTGCACTTGTAGCTTTCGGTGGATCTGGAGCATCTAAATTCTTTGCAACTTTACAAGGAATGACTAACATTGCTATGACATTACCATATATTTTTATCTCATACGCTTATATTAGATTCTTAAATAATGATAGTATTGAAAAACCTTTCCAAGTTTTATCAAAAAATAAAAGTTTTGGTATTTTTGCTGGATGGGTAGTAACTTTAGTTGTTACTTTTGCAAATATATTCTCAGTTATGGATTTAAATGGCTCAGATGTTGGAATTTTTGGAATAAATATTCCTGGTGTATATGATGAGTTTATTATTGGACCAGTTATTTTCTCAATAATTTCATACTTAATCGTTCATCACTATGAGAAAAAAAGAAAAAAATAATATTATTTTATAAATTAAAAGGTATCTTGATAATTTCAAGATACCTTATTTTTTATATTAAAATAGTTTTTTCTTATAGTATGCATCTGCTTGATATATCGCTGCCACTGGATTATGACATAACACTCTATCTTTTACTGCAAATACAGTCACTGGTGCTTCTGAATGTTTTATAAATAATGTGTCGTGTCCTACACAAAGACCAAATAAAATATTTAAATCTGTTTGCTCTTCATTTAAATGTAAAGCTTGTCCAATAGGATTACACATAATATCATTTTTTACGTAAGTTTCTTTTTCCTCTTGAGGTATTCCTAAAAATCCTTTTAAGATAGCTCCATTTTTACAAATTACAGAAACTACTTTTAATCCGTGATGCTCTAATATCTTTACGAAAGTTTTAGCTTCTTCGTGAAGACCTGTGCAGAAAGCTAATCCTATACGCTCATATCCACATTTTTTTGCAAAAGCTATAGTTTCTTGTACACGAGTCCAGTTTGTATTTCCTTCTGCTTCAACAAGTGCTGACTGAACTGCAATTGTTAAATCATCTCCTACATGTAGATCTTTTGCTCTATTTTGCATCTCTTCATTTCTACTAGGGCAAAATACCTTTGGCATTTTCTCTTGATCTTTTGATAAACAACCTCTTGTCATACATTTTGCACAAATACTCATTTTCTCTCTCCTAACTCATTGTTTTTGTTTTTATTTTTAATACTTATAAAACTCCTAGATAACTCATTCCGTTATAAATACTAATCAAAATTATTCCTACAACCATACATAAATATATTTTGTCCACACCTTTTAATGAAAGTTTTTTTGAAATTATAGGACCAACTGTACCTCCTATTACTCCTCCTGCAACCATCATTACAAATGCTAGCCAAACAAATTCAGGTATCCCTTTAAAAATTGTTTGAGCTACACTTACTCCCTGTGAAAACAATATTATGTAGATAGAGTTTATTGCTGCCTCTTTTGAGTTTAAACCAAAACATAGATATAAAATCATTAAGTTAATTGGTCCTCCTCCAATACCTAAAAATGCAGATAATGCTCCTAAAAGAAATCCAATTCCTAGAGATACTGTTGTATTTTCTATATTAAAAGGTGTAATTTTAGATTTTTGAATAGTGAATATTAATACACCAACTGTAACTGCTGCTAAAACAAAAGATTGAACCGCTCCAGCCATATTTGGATCTCCACTTACAACTCTCACCCAATCAAACAACTGCTTTCCTAAAAGACCTCCAATAGCTGCCCCAATAGCTAAAGGTGTTCCTCTTTTTTTCTCAGGCCTTACCCCAGCTTTACTATTACGATATAATGTCATTGTTGTCATTCCAAGTACAGTACATCCTGATAAAAAGCTAATTGTCGATACCTGCATTGTTCCCAAAGCATCAAGAATTGGTTTAATAATAACTCCTCCTCCAATTCCACTTATAGCTCCTAAAATTGATGCCCCAAGACAAACTACAAAATATAATATTTCCATACTACTCCCCTCGTACTATTTTATTTTTGCTTTGTTCAATTTTATCTGATTTTTGACTTATACGTCAACACAATGTTTTTGTATTATTTATTTTGTTTATTTTTTAATCTTTAGCAGCTTTTTTAATTCACTTTTTGTAAATTTTTAGCTGCACTTTCTCCTGAGATTTTTCCAAATACTGTAATATCTGTAATAGCATTACTTCCTAAACGATTTTTTCCATGGATATCTCCTGTAACCTCTCCAGCTGCAAATAACCCCTCTATTGGATTTCCATTTTTATCTAAAACTCTACCTTTTGAGTCAATTACTAATCCTCCCATTGTATGATGAATTGCTGGAGTATTTTTTAGAATATAATATGGACCCTCTGTAAAAGCTACAAGTCCCCCTCTTTTATTAAACTCTAAATCCTTTCCATTTTTAGCATATTCATTATATTTTTCAACAGTAGTTTTCAGTTCTTTTGCATTTATTCCAAAATGTTTAGCTGCTTCATCAATAGTATCTGCCTTTACTAGGATTCCCCTTCTTAGTAGTGCTTCATATTCTCCTTTATGATGAATCGCTACTTCTGTTTTATCCAGTTGAGCTTGATCCCAGAACAGATATCCTACTCCACCAGTTTGTTTTGTTATAGCAAAAGATATCACATCTCTTCTATCTAACTCCTCAACAAAACGTTTTCCCTCTTTATTAACTAAAATTGCACTTCCGGCTAATCTTACATCTCCTGTATAAAGAAGCGCCCCATTTTCTGGATCACAAACAGGATAAGTTTGAATAAACTCCATGTCCGTTGTCGCTGCTCCAACTTTTTCTCCCATTACAATTCCATCACCAGTTATTCCAGTCGTATTAGTAGAAAGAATTTTTTCATCCATTCTTGGATCATGTTTTTTTCTCATCTCTATATTTGAACCAAATCCACCACTTGCTATAATTACTCCATTTTTTCCCATAAAGTTATGTGTCTCTGTTGGTGTTAAAGCTTTTACTCCAACAACTCTATTTCCTTCTGTTATTAATTCCACTGCATTCATCTCTAAATAAACTGGAATTCCTAACTCTTTTGCTTTTGTCATTAATTTTCCAATAACCTCTACTCCACTTGCTCCATTTGGAACTAAACTTCTTTTAATTGAATGTCCACCAAAAAACATCTGTCTATCTTCAAATACAACATTTACATAATCTTTTAACCACACAGCTCCATTTAATGCATTATCAGCTAAAACTCTTACAAGATTAGGATTACTTTCGTTATCCCCACCCTTCATTGTGTCATTAAAAAATTGATCTTTACTATCCTTTAATCCCTCTTTCTTTTGTACCCAGTTCTCTGGTGCTGCATACTCCGCTCCTGAAATAAGTGTATTTCCTCCAGGAAAAGCCATTTTCTCTATAACAGTAACATTAGCTCCATTTAGTTTTGCTTCTATCGCTGCAATTAAACCAGCTCCACCAGCTCCAATAACAACAACATCCTCTTTATGTTCTATCACTTTATCAGTAAATTTTTCTTTTACCTCTTTCACTCTTCTTAAGTCTTTTTTATACCCCGATGATTTTATTGCATTATTTATAGCTGCAATAATCCCTCTACTTGTACCTGTTGCACCAGCAACTGCATCTACTCCAAGTCCTTGTGTCTGCAAAACTTTTTTAGGAATAATATTTGCAGGTGCCTCTGATATTATTGGTGTATCTGTATTTGAAATTACTTTTACATCCTCTATTTTATCTTTAGAGAGCTTTACCTCTACTTTTATCTCACCTTTATATCCATTTGCACTTCCTAAGTATGTCCCTTCTTTAAAATTTTCTCCCATACTTAGATTCCCCATAACTACCATCAATGATAGTAATAATAATCTTTTTTTCATTTAAAAACTCCTCCGTATCTATACTAGTATATTTAATAATAATATATTTGCTTCTAAAAAACAACATTTTATCGTTTTTTTAAACTTATAATTTTTAAATATAAAAAAAAAGTAATATATACTAGATATATTACCTTAAAATTTTTAATTAATTATTATTTAGTATTGGATATAACTTTTTAAATAATTCATATTTTTCTCTATATTTACTTTCTACTATTTTATTTGGAGTTTTTGAGCTCATAACCTTTACTAAACTAGAACATGCCGTATTCACATCTTTATATATTCCATCTCCTACCATAGCAAGTATCCCTGCACCATAAGCTGGCCCTTCAGTTGAGTTCACTACATCTACATCCACTTCAAAAATGTTCGCAATTATCTGTTGCCAAAATTCACTTTTAGCTCCACCGCCACTTACTCTAACACTTCTTATATCAATATTCATATCTTTAATTATTTCCAAGGTATCTTTCAAACCAAAAGTTATTCCTTCTAATATCGCTCTAGTTATATCTCCTCTTTTATGTTGAATATTTAATCCTGTTAATGATCCTCTTGCAAAAGGATTATTGTGAGGAGTTCTTTCTCCCATTAAATATGGAAGAAAATGTAAATTTTTATCAAAGTTTGCTTCTTCTGCTTCTAATAAAAGTTTATTGTAATCTTTGGTATTTTCAATATCTTCAACCCACCACTTTAAAGATGCTGCTGCTGATAACATCACTCCCATTTGATGGTATTCACCATTCCCATGACAAAATGAGTGCAATCTTCCCTCTTTATCTACAACACACTTGGAGCTACTTGCAAAAACTACGCCTGAAGTTCCTAAGGCAACAGATAAAACTCCTTCTTTAACTGCTCCTACTCCTATTGCTCCGACAGCTTGATCTCCACCTCCTGCGACTATTTTAATATCATTTTTTAAACTTAACCTATTTTTCAAATCCTCTTTTAAAGTTCCTACAACTTCATAAGATTCAAACAATTTAGGTAACTGAGATTCTTTTATCTCTAAAAAATCTAATACCTTTTCAGACCATCTTCTATTTTTTACATCTAGTAGTAACATCCCTGATGCATCAGACATATCCGTACTATATATTCCACTTAATTTAAATGCTAAATAATCTTTTGGTAAGAGAATTTTCTTTATTTTTTTAAAATTTTCTGGCTCATTTTTTTTTACCCAAAGAATTTTTGGAGCCGTAAATCCTGTTAAAGCAACATTTCCTGTTAACTTTAAAATGTCCTTATTAAAATAACTATTTATTTCATTACACTCTAAAGACGTTCTTTGGTCGCACCATAATATTGCTGGACGTATAATCTTATCTTCCTTATCTAATAAAACAAGTCCATGCATCTGCCCACTAAAACTAATTGCTTTTACCTCGTTCTCATACCCCATCACTAATTCTTTTAGTCCTTCAAAAGTTTTATCATACCACTCCTCTGGATTTTGCTCACTCCAATTCTCTTGAGGATAGTATAATGGGTATTCTTTGCTAACTTCTTTTTTTATTTTTCCTTTATCATCAAGTAAAAGAAGCTTTACTGATGATGTTCCCAAATCTATTCCTATATACACAATTAAGCCCTCCTATCCCTTTTTTCTTTTACTTAAAATGTCAAATAAAACTGCCAAAAGTAAAATTAATCCTTTTACAACATATTGCCATGAAGGCTCTACATTCATCATGCTCATTCCATTATCTAAACTTGCCATAACTAAAGCACCTAAAATTGCACCTAAAACTGTTCCTACTCCTCCTGAAGTACTTGCTCCTCCTATATAACATGCAGCTATTGCATCTAATTCTGCATTTGTTCCTGCTGAAACTGATGCTGCAGCAAGTCTAGAAGTTAATATTAACCCAGCTATTGCTACTAATATACCATGAACAACATATATAGAAATTTTTACTCTATCAACATTTATACCTGAAAGCCTTACAGCTTCTTTATTTCCACCTACTGCATACATCAATCTTCCGAAAACTGTTTTTTTAGCTATAAATGAGAAAATTGCTATAAATATTATCAAAATCATTACGGGAGTTGGGACTCCATAATATTGATTTAAAAGAAATACTCCTGTTAACATCAACAGTGATTTCCAAAGTATTCTTATATACATATTTGTTTCAGATTCTACTTCAAGTTCATTTTCTATTTTATTTTTTCTATCTAATATACTAGAGAATATCATGAAACTGATCAAGATAAGTATTATAATATAACTTACAAAATTAGGTATATAGCTTTGTCCAATTAATTTAAAAGAGGAACTTACAGGTGCAATTGTTCTTCCTCCTGTTATACCAACTAGAATTCCTCTAAAAGCTAACATTCCAGCCAAAGTTACTATAAAAGATGGAATTTTTAAAGATACCCAAAATCCATTCCAAATACCAATTAACATTCCCAACAATAAAGTTATAATAACAACAGGAACTACTCCAAGACCTAATTTTACATTCAATATTGCTGCAATCCCACCTAATAAAGCCATTGCAGATCCAGCGGATAGATCTATTTCATTTGAAATAATAACAAAAATCATACCTATTGATATCATCCCAGTTATAGACATTTGCCTAAATAAGTTTGAAATATTTCTAGCTGTTAAAAATTTTCCATCAGTAAAAAAAGAAAAAACAATCCATATGAAAACAATTGATAATATAATCATGAATATATTTTGACTCAATATATTTTTTAAAAAACTTTTTTTATTCTTTAAAATTTTCCCTTCTACTTGCATTGTGTCATTCATATTTAACTCCTTCCTATTGCTATTTCCATTATTTTCTCTTGCGTTAAATCTTGATTATCTAAAATCCCTTTTATCTCTCCTTCATGCATAACTAAAACTCTATCACTTAAACCTAAAACTTCTGGTAATTCTGACGAAATAACAATTATCGATATTCCACTTTTTACCAACTGAAATATATATTTATATATCTCATATCTAGCACCTACATCTATTCCTCTAGTTGGTTCATCTAATATCAAAACTTTAGGTTCAATTAATAAATTTTTTCCTATGACAACTTTTTGTTGATTACCCCCACTTAAACTGCTAATTGCTATATCTAAACTTGGTGTTTTAACCTTCATATTTTTTGTCATTTTAACTATATCTGAAAGCTCTTTATTTTCTTTTATAAAAAAATTATATAAACTATAATTTCTTATATTTGATAAACTCATATTTTCTCTTACAGAAAGTAACCCTACTATTCCATCCTTTTTTCTATTCTCTGGAACCATTGCAATTCCAAGCTTAACTGCTTCATTTGTACTTTTTATTTCAATATTTTTTCCAAAATACTTTATTTCACCACAATATTTACCTTTATAAGCACCATAAATACTTGATACTAACTCCGTTCTTCCAGCACCTATAAGTCCTGCTATTCCTAGAATTTCTCCTTTTCTTAAATCAAAATTTGCATTTTTAACTCTAAATTTATTTGAAGAAAAATTTTCATAAACATTAAAATTTTTCACTTCTAAAATAGGCTCTCCTATTTCATGAGATTCATATGGAAATAAACTTCCTAACTCTCTTCCTACCATCATTTTTATAATATTTTCTTTTGTCAAATCATCTTTATCTTTAGTTCCAATCATTTTCCCATCTCTAATTACAGCTACTTGATTTGATAGCTCCATAACTTCGTTTAATTTATGGCTTATATATATACACGTAACACCATTTTTTCTTAAATCTTTTAAAATTTCAAAAAGTATTGTAACCTCTTTATCTGTTAAAGGAGCAGTTGGCTCATCTAAAATTAATAACTTTACATTTTTTAACAATGCCTTTCCAATTTCAACTAATTGTTGTTCTCCTATTCCTAAATCTTTTATTTTAGTATTAGGATCTTTATATAAATTAAGTTTTTCTAAAACTTTTTTTGCTTCTTTACACATTTCATTAAAACTCATCAATCCATATTTAGATTTAAAATTTCCTAAAAACATATTTTCCACTATACTTAATTCTTGTATCAAATTTAACTCTTGATGTATTATCGCAATTCCTAAATTTTCAGAATCCCTTATACTATTATTTTTTATTTTATTTCCATTAAATAAAATTTCTCCTGTAAAGGTACCATAAGGATAAATACCACTCAAAACCTTCATTAAGGTTGATTTTCCAGCTCCATTTTCACCGCAAAGAGAGAGAATTTCTCCCTCTCTTACAGCTAGACTTAAATTATCTAGAGCTTTAACCCCTGAAAACTCCTTAGTTATATTTTTCATTTCTAATATATTTTTTTTCAAGGTTATCACTCCTTAGTTTTATTTTCCATAGATATCTTTTTCTGTATGGAAGCCATCTTTTACTATCGTTTCTTTTATATTATCTTTTGTTACTGCAATTGGTTCTAATAAAACTGCTGGTACATCTTTTTGTCCGTTATTTACTGTTGTAGTTGTTCCTAAATTTTCATTTTTTATCATTTTTACAGATAATTTTGCTGCCTCTTTTGCAAGTTTAGGAATAGGTTTATAAACTGTTACAGTTTGTGTTCCTTCTGCAACTCTTTTTACTGCAGCTAAATCGGCATCTTGTCCAGAAATTGGCACTTTACCTGCCATGTTCTGAGCAGCTAAAGCTTGGATTGCACCTCCTGCTGTACTGTCATTTGAAGCAACTACTGCATCTATTTTATTATCATTTGCAGTTAAAGCATTTTCCATTATTTTCATAGCTTCTTCTGGTAACCAATCTTTTACCCATTGATCTCCTACTATTACTATCTCTCCACTATCAATATACGGCTGAACTGCTTTCATTTGCCCCGCTCTAAACATCTTTGCATTATTGTCAGTTGGAGATCCTCCCATCATGAAATACATTCCTTTTGGCATTGCTTCAACTATTGCTTCTCCTTGTAACTCTCCTACTTTTTCATTGTCAAAAGATATATAAGCATCAACATCTGAATTTGTTAACAATCTATCATATGCTAAAACTTTTATTCCATCCTGATGAGCTTGATCAACAATAGCTCCCATAACATCTCCATTATTAGGAATCACTACTAACAGATCAATCCCTTGAGAGATCAAATTTTCTGCATCTCTCATTTGCTTATCAGAATCTCCATTTGCTGATACTGCAACAACTTCTGCTCCTAATTTATTGGCTTCTTCTGTAAATATATCCCTATCTCTTTGCCACCTTTCCAATCTCAAATCATCAACTGTCATACCTATTTTCATTTTTGCTGCTTCTAAAGATGTGTTAAGCATAGCTCCTGCTAGTAAAAAAATTCCTAATGATAAAATTTTTTTTCTCATAACAACCTCCCCTTTTTTAATAAATATAATTATTTAAAATATTCTCTAACATCTCTTGTCTTCCAGAGTCATTTTTAATATCTTTTAATGTTAAAGCATACTTTGCTAACTCTTTTAGTGTTACTTTTCCTTCAACTATATCTTTCCCTACTCCTCTTGTATAACTTTCATATCTCTTTTCAATAAAACTTTCAAAGACTTTATCCTCTATTAATTTAGCTGCTACTTTTAATCCTTTAGCAAAAGTATCCATCCCTCCTATATAAGCATAGAATAAATCCAAAGTATCCGTTGATTCTCTTCTAACTTTAGCGTCAAAGTTTAATCCACCTGTTGTAAATCCTCCAGCCATAAGTGTTTCATACATTGCTAGTGTTGCATCATATACATCTGTAGGAAATTGATCTGTATCCCATCCTAGCAATAAGTCTCCTTTATTTGCATCTATACTACCAAACATACCATTTATTCTTGCTAAACGAAGCTCGTGTTGAAATGTATGTCCTGCTAGTGTTGCATGATTTGCTTCTATATTCATTTTAAATTTTTTATCTAAATTATATGTTCTTAAGAAGTTCATGACTGTTGCTACATCAAAATCATACTGATGTTTTGTTGGTTCTTTTGGTTTGGGTTCTATATAAAATTGACCTTTAAATCCTATTTCATCTGCATATTCTGTAGCTAAAGTTAAAAGTCTTGCTAAGTTATCTAACTCTAATTTCATATCTGTATTTAAAAGAGTTTCATAACCTTCTCTTCCTCCCCAAAAAACATACCCTTGGCCACCTAATTTTTTTGTTATATCTAATGCATTTTTAACTTGTGCTGCTGCCCATGCAAAAACATCAGCATTGCAACTTGTTCCTGCTCCATGTAAAAATCTTGGATTCGAAAACATATTTGATGTTCCCCAAAGCAGCTTTATTCCTGTTCTTTTCATTTCGCTTTCTATTAAATCAACTATTTCATCTAGATTTTTGAAATATTCTTCTAAAGTATCTGCTTCTGGAGCTATATCTTTGTCATGAAAACAAAAGTATTCTAACCCAAGTTTTTCCATAAATTCAAATCCGGCTTTTACTCTAGCTTTTGCTTTCTCCATAGGTGATAAGTTATCCCACTCTCTAACTAAAGTAGCATCTCCAAAAGGATCGTTTCCACCAGCAGTTAAAGTATGCCAATAAGACATCGCAAATTTTAAATGATCTTTCATTTTTTTCCCTAATACAATCTCTTCAGGATTATAATGTCTAAATGATAATAAATTTTTACTATCTTTCCCCTCAAATTTAATTTTTTCTACCTTTGAAAAAAATGCCATATAACTCCTCCTCGTTTTATGATTAAAGTCAATTTAATTCTATTGATGTCTTTATTACCTTTTTTTTATTTAATTGTCAAATTTTTTTTAGTTTTTTTTTATTTATAGTTAAATTGACTTTAACTTAATTTTATTATATATTATATTAAAATATTAAAGGGGTGCTTAATATGGGATATCAAAGAAAAGAAAAATTAAAAAATAAAAATAAAATTTTTAAATATATTTCATTAAATAAAATTTTTAACAAACAGGATATTTCAGAAAATTTAAATTTAAGTTTTCCAACAGTTACAAAATACATTGAAGAATTTTTAGAACAAAATATTATCGAAGAGATTGGAATAAAAAATAGTAAACATAATCGACCTTCTACAACTTATAAATTTAATCCTAACAGCTTATACTCCATAGGAATTAAACTTGAGGTTAATCGTGTTAGTTTTATTATAACTAATATATTAGGTGAAAGTTTAAGAAAAAATGAAATTCATAATAACTTTTTTAATAATCAAAATTTTGCCAAATATATTGTTCAACAACTTAAACTATTTCTACAGGGATTTGAAGAGCAAGAAAAACTTATTGGAATTGGAATATCACTACCTGGAATTGTAGATGACACTTTTAAAAAATTTGAAATAGGTACTAATTTCCAAATCTTTTCACAAGATATGAAATTCATTGAAGACGAAATGAAACTTCCTATTTTTTTGATGAATGAAGCTAATGCTGGAATTTTTGGTGAATATATTCTAAATAATTTTACACATAAAAATTTAGCATTTATATCTATTGATACTGGAATTGGTGCTGGAATTGTTTTAAATAATAAAATATATGAAGGTGATAATTTCAAAGCTGGAGAGATTGGACATATATCAATAGTTCCTGATGGGAGAGAATGTTCTTGTGGAAATACTGGGTGTTTTGAACGTTATTGCTCTAATATAGCTCTAATAAACGATTTTAAAGAAAACTTTAATTTAGAAATTCATACTTTAAACGATATATTTTTTAATGATTTACATACTACTCCTATTGGGCAAGAAATCTTAAAAAAATATACAAAATATTTAGCGAGAGCTATTCAAACACTTTTACTTATTTTTGATTTAAATAAAGTTATTATTGGAGGAGAAATCTGTTTTTATAAAGATTATTTTAATTTAGAGGAAAATCTAAAAAATTTAGTGTTTAACAATCTATTTTGTAAGGATAAAAATATTTTAGAGTTCTCAAAATATGGGGAATCTTCTAATTTAATTGGTGCTGGTTTAGCTCCATTTAGAAACTGGTCATAATATTAGAAAAATAGCTACTAATTATTAACAACTAGTAGCTGTTTTTTGAATTTTTAAAAAATATCTCCTTCTCCAAAATGTGGTGTTATATTACTTAATATTTCTGCTCCATTCTCTTTTATTAAAACCATATCTTCAATGTTAAAACCACCTAGCCCTTTTATATATAATGGTACTTCTACACATAAAACCATACCTTTCTCTAAAACTCTTTCCTCGGCTTTAGTTATCAACGGTGCTTCCCATGTTGATGGACCTAAACTAATACTATGCCCTAAATGCCCGCGTTCATACTGAGGATACTTTTCTTTTACATAGTTATACCCTATATTAAAAATTTCTTTTATCTTTACTCCAGGTTTCATATTTTCAATCATTAATCTTTGAGCTTCAAAGAGTCTAATTTTTAATTCTATCAACATTTGATCTTTTTTTCCAACAATCCATGATCTAGCAAAATCAGTTGTATAAAAACTAAAATTTTTATTTACTCCTCCATCATATTTAAATACTTCTCCATCTTTTAATTTTTTTTCAGAGGGTAACCCTAATATACTCGCATTTTCTCCAATTGCAAACATACTCCAAACACTTGGCGAAACTCCATAATTTTTTACGACCTCTTTTATATAAATATCTGCTAGCTCTTTTTCACTGATATCAACTCTTAAACTATTCATAACTTTTAACAATGCTTTATCTTGAATCTTTATTAATTCTTTAAATATTAATATCTCTTCCTCAGTCTTTACACTTCTCGAATAAATTAATTGATTTGAAATATCCACAAATTCTATATTCGGAAATATACTTTCTAATTGAGTAAAAAAATTACTTGAAATAAAATCTTTTTCTATTCCAACTTTTATTTTCTTATTTTTAGAAGTCTCAATTATATCAACTAAAAGTTTAAATATTGTTTTTTTATCGTTCTTTTTTATAAATCTATTTTTAGATATTTCTTCCTCATCTTTCACCCCAACCCAAGTATCGTAAGCAATAACTTCATAATCTTTATCTTTAACATATTTAATAACATTATTATATTCATAATCCATTACAAGAAGTTTTGTAAACTCCTCTTTTGAATTACATCTCATCACTATTGCTGCCATTCCTGCCATTCTTGAAACTGTATGTTGATGTGATGCATAACCTGAAATATAATAAAAATTTTCAGGTGAAGAGATTATTACATAATCAATATCTTTTGATATATATTTTCTAAATTGTTTTTCTGTATTTCTCATTAAAATACCTCCTCATTTTATACTAAAGGAAAAGCTCCTGGTCCTAGTGGTAATCCCAATATATACCAGATTGCAAGTAGCAGTGTCCATCCTATTAAAAATGCTAAAGAATACGGAACCATTGTTGATACTAAAGTTCCCATACCTGCTTCGTCATCATATTTTTGAGCAAATGCCACTATCAATGGAAAAAATGGCATAAGTGGTGAAATTATATTAGTACTTGAATCTCCTATTCTATAAGCCATTTGAGTTAATTCTGGAGAAAGACCAACCTTATAAAACATAGGAACAAAAATCGGAGCCATTAACGCCCATTTAGCTGTATCTACCGCCATAAATAAATTAATAATTGCAGTAAATATCACAAATGTAATTATTAGTGGCAATCCTACAAACCCAGTTTTTTCAAGTAATTCTGCTCCTTTCACCGAAATAATCGTCCCTAAGTTAGAGTATGTAAAAAATGCTACAAACTGACCTGCAAAAAATATCAAAACAAAAAATCCTGAAAGTCCTGATATACTTTTAGTCATTAGATCTATTATATCTTTATCGCTTTTCAATTTCCCTGATCCTATTCCAAAAAATATTCCTGGAATTAAAAAGAACAGCATCATAAAGAAAATTATTCCACTCATAAATGGTGACTGCATTATTGACCCTGTTTGTGGGTTTCTTAAAATTGAATTTCGAGGTAAAACCATTGCTAAAACAACAACTATGTAAATTAAAAATGAGATTAAAGCCCATCTAGTTCCTTTATGTTCTGCCTCTGTTATATCATTAGTATGTATAAATTTAGAATAATCATATTCTGGTAATCTTGGCTCAACTACTTTTTCTGTTATAAAACCACCTATAAAAGTTATTACTACAGTTGAAACAACAGAAAAATACCAATTTCCCGTTGGATGAACTATGTAATTTGGATTAATCATAGCCATTGCTTGTGTAGAAATTCCTGCAAATACAGGGTCATTCGTTCCTAGCAATATATTGGCACTCCATCCTCCAGATACTCCAGCAAATGTTGCTGCAAGTCCTGCAATTGGGTGTCTTTTGAAACTCATAAAAAGAACTGCACCTAATGGCACTAACACTACATAACCAGCTGAAGAAGCAATATTTGAAATTATTCCTAAAAATACTACAACATATGCTAAAGATTTACTATGTGTAGAATGCGCAGCTTTTCTAAGAAGAGTACTTAATAACCCTGTCCCTTCAGCAACACCAACTCCTAACATCACCGTAAAAACTGTTCCCAAAGCAAAAAATCCCGTAAAATTACTAACAATTTTTGGAATCATAGTTCTTATTCCATTTACACTTAAAATATTTACTGCTTTTACCGTTGATTCAACCATCTTTTTCTGTTGTGCATCATAGATTTCATATGTTACTTGAACTCCAGATTGAGATGCGATCATAGAAATTAGTGCTACAATTATAGTCAAAATAAAGAAAATCGTAGCTGGATGTGGTAATGAATTTCCAACCTTTTCTATTCGATCTAACCACTTCATCAAAAAATCTTTTTTCTGTTTATTAGCTTTAATACTTTTCATTTTGTCCCCCTTTATTGTAAATTTGCACTTAATTATAACATTTATTGTTTTTTTGTAAAGATATAAGTAAAAAGAAGATAATATAAAATAATTTACAAATATTTAAAAAAATGATATTATGAATTCAATAAATAAAATAAATTTTTCTCATATATATTCGTAATATGGACGAACGTTTCTACGACTTACCGTAAATAGGTCACTATGAGGAAAGACAAATATATCATTTGAAATACCTTTTTTTGTATTTTCATTTAATTTATTCTAGTCTTTTCTCTAAATAGAGAAAAGACTTTTTTATTTTTAAAGGAGGATTTTATGAATTTACAAAAAAGAAAAGAACTAGTTGAAGTTGCTTTAGGAAAAAGAGAAGCTGATATGGTTCTAAAAAATGGAAGTTTAGTAAATGTTTTTTCAGGAGAGATATATAAAGCTAACATATATATTTACGATAAATACATTGCTAATGTTGTCGAGTGTAACTTAGACACTATTACTTTAGGAAAAAATATAATTGATATTGATGGAAAATTTGTATCTCCTGGTTTTATTGATTCTCACGTTCATGTTGAAAGTAGTCATTTGACACCAGTAAACTTTGCAAGAGCAATTTTACCAAAAGGAACAACAACTATAATTGCTGATCCTCATGAAATTGCAAATGTATTAGGTATCGATGGTGTTACATATATGATTGAAAATTCAAAAGATGTACCTATGAATCAATATTATCTAATTCCATCATGTGTTCCTTCTGTTGTTGGTCTTGAAAATGCTGGAGCTGAATTTGATGATATTGAAATAGAAAAAATGTTAGATTTACCTAGAATTTTAGGTCTTGGCGAAGTTATGGATTTTGTGGGAGTTATTAATCAAAGTGATAGAATGACTAAAATAGTTGAAACAGCAATCAAAAAAGGGATGTTCATTCAAGGTCATGCTCCTGAATTAATTGGAAACGAACTATCTGCATATATTTGTGGCGGTCCAATATCGTGTCATGAAACTAGAGATGGACGCCAAGCTCCAGATAAAATAAGAAAAGGTATGTATATTGATGCTAGAGAAAGTTCTATCTCTAAAAATATAAGTTCAATAGTTGAAAATATTAAACATATGAAATCACCTAGAAATTTAACTCTTTGTACAGATGATAGAGAACCAAGAGATATTTTGGAAGTTGGACACATTAATGATTGTGTTAGAGTTGCTGTAAAAGCTGGACTAGACCCTATCGAAGCTATCAGAGCTACAACTTTAAATACTGCTCAAGAGTATAAATTAGATAAAATAGGTGCAATCGCACCTGGTTACTTTGCTGATATAGTCGTTTTAGATAATTTAGTGGATTTTAACGTTTTAAAAACTTTTTGGCAAGGAAAATTAATTGCAGAAAATGATAGCTTAGTTGTTGAGATAAACTCTCCAAAATTAGATATTGAATATTTAAATTCAGTTTATGTTGGCGAATTAAGCGAAGGTGATTTTAAAATAAAATCTCCTATCCAAAATGGAGAGGTTGAAATTGAAGTTTTATCATATCTTACTAAAGAAAGGTCTATAACAGATAGAAAAACTATGTTAGTTAAAGCAAAAGATGGTTTTATTGATATCTCTGAAAACTCAAATTTAAATTTTGTTGCTATTGTTAATAGACATAATTTAAATAATAATATAGCTTTAGCAGTTGTTGAAAATTTCTATTTAAAAGAAGGAGGCGTTGGAACAACATACTCTCACGATAGTCATAATTTAACAATTGTATTTAACAAACCAAATGAAGCTCTGGCTATTACTAAAAGAATAAAAGAGCTTGGTGGTGGAATTGTAACTTCTGAAAATGGAGAGATTACTGGAATTTTACCTTTTCCAATTGCTGGAATGCTCTCAGATCAGCCTGCTGAAATTTTAGCAAAAGAGATTAGTCATATGAATACGATTCTTAGAAAAATGGGAATTGAAAGTGCATCTCCAATAACAAGACCTAGCACATTAACTCTAATAGTAATTCCAAATGCTAAAATGAGTGATCTAGGACTTATTGATGTTAAAGAACAAAAAGTTATAAATCTATTTAAATAAAAGGAGATACAATGCAACAAATAAAAATTGAACAAAAAAATAAAAATTTATTTGAAAAACTTTTTAAACTATCAGAAAATAATACAGATATAAAAACAGAAATAACTGCCGGAACTACAACTTTTATGACAATGGCATATGCTTTAATTGTTCACCCACTTATTATGAGTGCTTCTGGAATGCCCATTGGTGCAATGACAGTTGTAACAGCTTTAACTGCTGGAATATTTTCAATATTTATGGGAATTTACACTAATCTTCCTTTTGCTCTAGGCCCTGCTATGGGAAGCAACGCATTCTTTGCTTATACTCTTGTTGCTTCAGGTTTAACAACATGGCAAGAGGGGTTAGGTTTAGTATTTGTTTCTGGTGTAATCTTTTTAATAATGTCTTTCTTTGGTTTTAGAGAGATCGTCGTTAAGCTTCTTCCTAAAAATTTAAAAATAGGAATTGGAGCTGTTGTAGGAATATTTTTAATTCAATTGGGATTTGGCTCAGCAAAACTAATGGATCTTTCAAAAGGTAAAATCGCCATTGGAAACTTAAAATCTCCTGAAACAATTTTAGCTATAGTAGGTTTATTTATAATTGCCGCTTTAATTGTTAGAAAAGTTAAAGGAGCTATACTAATTGGAATTTTGTTAGTTACTATACTTGGAATTCCTTTAGGAATAACTAAAATTCCAACATCGCTGATGTCTTTACCTCCATCAATAGCTGATGTTTCATTTAAACTAGATTTTTCAAAAGTTTTAAGTATAAAGTTCTTACCTATAATGTTTGTTTTCTTTGTTGGAGACTTCTTTTCAACTTTAGGAACACTATTAGGTGTTTCAGAGAAAGCTGGACTATTAGATAAAGATGGAAATCTACCAAATATTCAAAAACCATTTTTAGTTGATGCTATTGCCACAATTGCTGGTGCTGTTTTGGGTACAACCGTTGTTACAACTTATGTTGAATCTGCATCCGGAGTTGCCGAAGGTGGAAGAACTGGATTAACTTCTGTAACTACAGGATTAATTTTTTTAACAGCTCTATTTTTTACTCCAATTGCTTTAATGATTCCTGCCATTGCTACAGCACCGGTACTTATTATAATTGGAATAATGATGCTTGAATCTTTAAAAGGAATTGAATATGGAGATTTTTCAGAATCATTTCCAGTGTTTTTTATGATAGCTACAACTGCCTACACAAGCAGTATTTCAAATGGAGTTGGTGTTGGGATTATAGCTTATGTATTTTTAAGAGTTTTAATTGGAAAAGCAAGGGAAATTCATATTGGACTATATATTCTTAGCGCTATTATGATATATTACTTTATAAGATAGTTTTTCATAGGAATAGGATATTTGCATCCTATTCCTATTTTTAATTACTTTTATAAATTTAAGACCATATTTAAAACATTTTATTAAAAAAATATATACAAATACCTACTTTTTCATTTTTTTGGACAAAAGTCAATTTTTTTGACTCTCTAATTTTAAATTTAAAACGTTCGTTTGAATTTGTCCTTATAAAGATAGAATTACACCTATAAATTAATTTAAAGTATTTAAAACCACCTAAAATACCTTCCAAATATTTGTGTTATACTTTTTCAATTTTACTTTGACTTTCAAATATTTAAATGATATAATTAATTAGAAATATTTATAGAAAGGGGAATTCACTTGAATAATATCTTATTTGCATTTCTTTTGACATTAGGCGCTGGGTTGTGCACTGGAATTGGAAGTTTTATTGCATTTTTTTCAAAAAGAACAAATGTAAAATTTTTATCAGTAACACTTGGTTTTTCTGCAGGTGTTATGATTTACGTTTCATTCGTAGAGATTTTTCCTACAGCACAAGAATCTCTTATTAGTTTTGCAGGAGAGAAAAATGGAACAATTTTTACTGTATTAGCTTTTTTCGGAGGGATGCTTTTAATAGCTTTAATCGATAAATTAATCCCAAGCTATGAAAATCCACACGAAGTAAAAAATATTGAAGATATTAATGATAAAACATTAGAAAAAAATAGAAGTTTGCATAGAATGGGTATTTTTTCAGCACTAGCTATTGCTATCCATAACTTTCCAGAAGGTTTAGCTACTTTTATGAGTGCAATTGATAATCCAACTTTAGGAGTATCTATTGCCATTGCAATAGCATTACATAACATCCCAGAGGGAATAGCTATTTCAGTTCCTATTTATTTTTCTACTGGGAATAAAAAAAAGGCTCTCATCTATTCCTTCTTATCAGGAATATCAGAACCTCTTGGAGCAGTCGTTGGCTATTTAATACTATTACCTTTTATGAATGATTTAATTTTTGGTATAATTTTTGCTGGAGTAGCTGGTATTATGGTTTTCATCTCATTAGATGAACTACTTCCCGCTGCTGAAAATTACGGCGAACACCATTTAGCCATATATGGATTAATTAGCGGAATGATTGTTATGGCAACTAGTTTATTAATATTTTAATAATTTTAAAATTTAGGGAGCTCAAACTTATTTAGATATAAGATTTAAGCTGCCTAAATTTTATTTTATAAACTAATTATCAGATTTATGTAACCAATCAACCTCGTAAACATCTACTTTAGAAAAAGAGGTACTCCAATTACCCAAATCATCCATTTTATTAATTAAATCTTCTTTTAAAAACTCCTCTTCTAACTCTATTTTTGCCATTTCTAAAGAAAACTTTTTTATACTTTCTAAATTTTCACTTAACTTAAATTCGCAACCAAATTCATTTGTCTTTAAATCTTGCCATACAAAAATTGCTAAATACATTTAAATTCGTTACTATTTCTCCACAAAAATCTATAATTATAGATTTAATTATTTATTTACAGAATATCTCTGCAAACGAGTCTTTTTATAATTTTTAGACTCTTTTAGTAACGATTCACCTCCATTTCTTTATAAATTTTATTCATTTATATAATTCTTGTTATTGCTATTCTAAATCTTTTATGCAATTCCTTTATAAAATTTTATTATAATTTTTTAAAGGAGACATCTATCTTAATTTGAACAATAAATTTGAAATGTAATTTTATTTAAAACCTAAGGAGGTTCATCATGATGAAAAAAAATATCGTTATTAAAAATTTCAAAAGTAGAGAAGAAGCCGAAAATGTAAAAACTGTTTTTGAAGGAATTAAAGGAGTGGTTTCTGTATCAATTGATTATCCTGCAAGAATTGTAACGTTAAAAACTTCTGAAGATTTTTCTGATCCAAAGATAAGAAGCCTTTTTAAAGAAAATAAATTCGAGTTTGAAATTGAAAAAATAGACTAACCACAATTAAAAATCCAAGGTAAATATATCCTATAATTATCTTGGATTTTTTTATTAAACATTTATCATGCAATTTATAAAGAAAAACTAGGAGGGTATTAAATGAGGAAAAGGGGATTATTTTTTCTTATTTTTTTTATTTTGCTATCTAAAATAATGTTAGCAATAGACTTTAATTTAACAAGAATATCACCACAAGGGGAATACGACAATGGAGATGGTGTTGAGTATCAACTTACGTTAACCAACAACACCGCTACAGGTATTGGTGGTACACTTTCATTTCCATTAGCGAATTTAACTTCTACCTTAGATGGTGGAGGGGAAGGAATAATTTTTAACAATCTTCAAAACAGTTCCAAAACAAACGGTAAATATACTTATCCTGGAAGCTTTTCATTTACCGGAAATTTAGAAGCAACTGGAATATTTATCGATGCTGGTGGAAGTATTACATATACAGTTAAAGGAACGATAAATCCAAATATAAATGGAACAATAGATGCTATAGCCAATTTTGTAAGTACTTCAGGAGAAAAAATTACTCAGGAAAACACTATGACTAGAGTTTTTTACGATTTAGAAGTAAATAAAATTCCAACACTCCCTTATTATGAAAAAGGAGGAACTGTAAGCTATAATATTCTTGTTGAAAATATAGGTAAAGCTCCTATTAAAAGCATTGATATAGAAGATATATTAGATAACTCTGCTTTCGTTAGCTCTAGTATTTCAGCTACTTCTACTGGAATAGGTACAAATCCAGGAATATATTCTCCAACTGGAAACTTAATGGCTAAAGGTGCATATATAGCAGTTGGTGGAAATATTACATACACAATTACTGGACAACTAAATGACAGTTTTATTGGTACTCTTAACAACAGTGTTTCTCTCACTTCTAGAAAAAAAACACAAACTGTTGATGCTAACCCAATTAATTTAGCTAAATACAGCTATACTTTTAAAAAAACAACTTTAAATCCAGATAAACAATATAGTCCAAATGGAGCTGTAGCGTACAGACTCTTAATCACAAATACAAGTAAAGATATACCTATAACAAATATGAGTTTATCAGATTATTTTTCTCAAATTTACTCAGTTGATGCAAATGGAAATCAAGTATTAGCATTTGATACAACTAGAATAACTGTTATCCCATCTACAGGAACTAACTCTAGCTCTGCCGGAAATATTTCATCTAATACAGATTTGAATATAAAAAATATATCAATTGCCCCTGGAGATTATGTAAGTTACACTGTTAGAACATTTGTTAATCCAAATGTAGTTGGTGAGATTAAAAATACAGCTACAATTTCAGATAGAAATGGAAATACTCTTACCTCAGAAGATAGTGGCTTAATATCTAAACCTGCAAATATAGAGATTTCAAAGACACCTTTAAGCAATGATGTTTACACTCCTGGTGCACCTATAAAATATTTAATCACTATTAAAAATACAGGTCAAGGTATTGGATACAATCTAAATGTAATCGATAATATTACAAACATTAAATCTTCACTTGCAAATTCGAGTGGAGTATCCTCTCAAGATATCGAAGGGAATCCTGTATCTACATGGAATATCATTGCTAGTTTAGGAACTGAATCAACAAATAGCACCTCTAATCTTCTACAAAATGGAGGATTTTTAAATAATGTTAATTTAAATGATCAAAATGTAATTCTTTATCCAGGAGAAGAGATTAATTACACTGTAACAATTATTACTAAAGATACATCAATTGGAACAATATCTAATACTGCTGAGATAAATGGTCAGACATCTACAGCTATTTATAATCCTGCTGAAGTAATTACTACAGGCAACGAATCCATAACAATTGTAAAAACTCCAAATCAAAGTGAATATACTCCTGGAGGAACAATTAGTTATAATATTATTGTTAGAAATTTAGATACTAAATTTGCTAATAACATCAATATAACCGACAGCCTTTCTAAAATAACTGCATTAAATACAAATGGTGAAAATTCAGCTGTTGTTAAAAGTTGGAGTTTAAACTTTATATCTAAAACAGGTAATGGAACAACTCAAGGAGAATTTAATTATGGAGTTGAAAATCCAGGAACACAAGATTTAAATATAGTAGCTGATTTAGGTCCTAATGGAGAAGTTATTTATAAATTAATTATTAAAGTTAATCCAGATATTGTGGGAAAAATTTATGATGATAATCCATCTGGAAATGTTGTTGAAAATGGAAATGGAATATCTATGTCTCCGTATAAATTAGAATTACAAAAAGAAGTAAATGAGACAGAATATACTCCTGGGCAAAATGTAATTTATACGGTTACAATAAGCAATACTGGTAATGGAACAGCGGTAAATATACCTGTTCAAGATATATTTTCAGATATTAAAACCACTCTTGTAACAGGAGTTCAAGGTCAAGCATACACAAAAACAGTCGTAACTGGAGTTATTTATGATTCTAAGGGCAATATAGTTACATCTGGTCCAGATAAAACAGGATTAGTTAATGAATTAATAGATAAAGATTTAAATGTAAAAGCTATAATCTCTCCAGGAAATAGTATTGTTTATACTATCATAGCAACAATTAATCCTCTAGCAGATCAAAGAATCATAAATACTGCTTTAGTTGATGGAGAGCTAACAAGTGATCGAGGTATTGTTACAAGAACAACGAATGTGAGTATAAAGAAAAGTGTAAATAAAAACTCTTATCCAAATAACTTAGATTCTAATGGAAATATAATCAGCGAAGAAAATGAAACTATTATTTATACAATTGAAGTCGAAAACTCATCTGCTAGTGGAATAGCTATGAATGTTCCTGTTCAAGATAGCATTTCTACAATAGAAGCTGAACTTCTATCTGGTAATCAAGCTTTAGTTTTTCAACCAGGTTGGAAAATAGATACGCAATTAATTGGAGAAGGAACTTCTATTTCAGGAGATTTAGTTGAAGATGGAAAAGATATAAATACCAGAGTTAATATAGCTCCTGGAGGAAAAGTAGTCTTTACAATAACAGGAAATATTAATAATAATGGAACTCAAATTTTTTATGGATCTTTTACTAACAGTGCAACAGCTGATGGTATTACATCTACAGCTACAACATCACCAAAAGACCCATTTTTAAGAATTTCTAAATCTTCAACAAATACAAGTTACATACCTGGAGAAACAATTGAATATTCAATTGTTGTTGAAAACATAGGTAGTGGTTATGCAAATAACGCTCAAATAATTGATAGTTTAAACAACGTTGTCGACGGAGCTAAAAATAAAGCTTTTTCATCTTGGACAATTACAGGAACACCAAAGGGATATGGAACAACAATTGGTAATATAAGTGATAATAATGATCTAAATACTACAGTTGATATAGCTCCTGGAGGAAGTATTACTTATAATATTGTAGCTCAATTAAATAAAAATTTAACAGGAATAATTACAAACGAAGTTCAGGTGTATGATCCTCAAAATGGAAATATCAGCACTGCTTCAGCTAGTGAGGATAATGCAAATGAAGATGGGACTATTTTTATTAGAAAAACTACAAACATACCATCTATAATACCCACAGAAGATTTTACTTATATAATAGATGTTTTAAACAACTCTAAAAATCCAATAAAAAATATAAGAATAGTTGATGACTTAAATAACATTATTGGTAATTTAGCTAATGAGAATGGAACTTCAACAACAGATATTACAGGTCCTGCTTTTACATCTTGGAAAATTTTCAAAGGTGGAGTATTAATAAGTACTGGAACCAATGATAAATTAGATGATTTAATAAGTAATTTAAACCCACAACAAGGTGTGGAATATAAAATTATAGCAGTCCCTAATCCCAAACTTTTGATTCAAAAATTAAAAAATACTGCAAATGTTTATAACGGCAATGATATCATAGCTAGCAGTTTTATAGAAAATAATGTTTTAGGGTCTACCGGCGGAATAACTCGAAGTGTAACTCCAAGCAAATATATTCCTGGTGATACCTTAACATACATAATAAAAATATCTCCAAATAGCGTTGGCTATTTAAATAATTTTTCTGTTAACGAAGATATAAGTAACTTAAATGTAAAACTTATGAATGGAACTCAAGGAAATGTCTTTTTCAATCCTACTACAGGAAAAAATGAATTCAATGTAGAATTTATACAAAATGAATCAAAAGTTTCTACTGGTACAGTTCCTATACCTCTAGAGAGTATCAAGCCAAATACAAATTTAGTTGGTATTGTAGACATAGCTCAAGGAGACTATTTAGTTTATAAAATAACTGGAAAAATCAGACCAGATATTTTAGGTGATATAAATTACAAAGGATTAGTTACTACTTTTTATAGACAAAATCTCTCGATTACAAAGCAAGTTGTAGGAGGAAACTATTTTCCAGGTCAAACTTTAACTTATCTTTTAAGAGTTGAAAATAATAGTAATGGAAACGCTGGACAAGTTGACTTAGTTGATAACATTGGAAATATAAAAGTTGAAAGTTCCAAAGGTGGAATTATCCCTGCTTTTGTTCCTGGAAGTATAAAAGTTGCTAACATTTCTATTGGTGGCTATGGAGCCTCAGCACCTATTCCTGCCGATTCTGAGAATATCAATGTAAAAATTGATGTTCCAACTGGAGGATATATTCAATATGAAATTTCAGGAACAGTTGCAGATACTGCCATTGGAAGAATAATAAACGAACTAGATGTGGATAGTGATACTGTTTCAGCTGGAACAAGTTCTCCACAAAATAGATTTTTAGTTACAAAAACAATGGATAGGTACTTAGATGTTGATGGGCTAACAGCTGTTAATGCTGGGTATGTTCCTGGAGGATACATTCAATACACAGTAACTATTACAAATCAAAATGCAGGTATAATAAATAATTATCCTATAAAAGATTTAATAGGTGATATAAACACAACTTTAGCTACTGGTGGAGTGGGGAAAGCTTTTGAGTCATGGACTATTACTGCTGAAAAAGATACCTCTAATGCTACAGATTTTGGTATTTTTCAAAATAATCAAAATCTAGATACAACAGTAGATATAGGACCTAATGGATTTATAAAATATACTATTTTAGCTAAAGTAAATCCTCTAGCTGTTGGAAACTTTTCCAACTCTGTAAATGTTAACGGTGTTATAAGAACTTCTCAAACAGCTCAAATGGCACCTGAAGTAATTTTACACACAAAGAAAGCATTTGATTCTACAGGAACTAAAGAAATAACAAATTATGCACCTGGTGATACTATTGTTTATAAAATAGAAATTCAAAACGTTGGAAAAGGAACGGCTTATGGAAAAAGTTATTTCGACACATTGTCATCTATAATGGCAAACGAAGCTGGAAGTGGAAGTAATAAGGTTAATCCATTTGGAAACAAATGGACAATTAACACTGAAAAATCTGGTGATATAACTTTAATAGGAGCAACTCTTCCTCAAAACAATGAAAATATCTCAATTAATAACATGATTATTTCTCAAAATGGTAGTGTTGTATTTACAATAAAAACAACAGTTGGAGATAAAATATTTGGTGATATTTTTAATACATCAACTTATGGACAAGATTCTAAAACTGCTGTACTAAAGCCATATCCAGGAGTTATATCAACAACTAATATAATCAAAACTTTAAATGGAAATACTTTTACAGGACAGGCATATAAACCAGGAGATGCTATTACTTACGAAATAACAATTAGCAATACAGGTAGAGGTATTTTAAATGATGTTAAAATAACAGATATTTTTACAAATATATTAACAGAAGAATCTGGAGCTTCTAGTTTAAATCAAGCTCTTCAAAATATCTCAATTAGTCCTCCTACAGTCAATACAGGAGAAAACTTTGTAGAACCGATACAAGGAGATAGTTCTATCCTGGTTAGAAAAAATGCAGATATACTACCTGGTCAAACTATCACAATAATAACTTCTGCTACAATAAGCAAAAAAGCTCTAGGAATAATACCTGAAAATTCTTTAATGGTTAACGGCGTTGAAACAAAGTCAGCTACAATTAATCCTGAACAAGCAGTTCTAACAGGTTCAAAAGCATTAATTATGCCGTCTAATAGAATCTATGTACCTGGAGATAATGTTCAATATAAGCTAACTTTAAAAAATACAGGACTTGGTTATGGAAATAATGTAGTTCTTAAAGATTTAATAGGAGAAATTACAACAGAAATTGTAGGTGGCAAACAAGGTGCTGCATTTACCTCTTGGAATATCATCTACAACGGTGCTACAGGAAGCGAGTTCAGTAATTTCACATATTTAAATGGAGCTATCAATGGTCCAGCTGGGTTAAATACAACTATAGATATTGGTCCTGGAGTTGAAGTTTCTTTTAATATAGAAGCAACTTTATCTAAAAATATAGTTGGAAATGTTATCAATACAGCAACTTTAGGTGATAAAGTTTATACATCAGAAGCTATAACATTAAAGCCTGCTAATTTATCTGATATTGAAGTAACTAAAATAGTATCAAGCCCTACATATGTTCCTGATGGGAATGTTGGATTTCAAATAACCATAAAAAATAATTCAGATACAACAATAAACAATCTATTGATAAGTGATCTAATAAGTGGAATTAAAACAGAGCAAGCAGGCGGAACATCTAATCAAGCCTTGAAATCCGGTTGGTCAATAACGACAAATATAATTGGAGATACTGAAAATTCTGCTATAAAAATCCCAAGATTTGGTGATTTAATAAATAATGAAATTGATTTGGCAAAAGAAACTGAATTAACTATAAGTATTGCTGGAGTTGCAAGTTCAAAATCTTTAGGTAAAATTGAAAACTCTGCTAAGTGGAGCTATAATGGATCAAGCTCTGAAACTAATAAAGTAACTATCGAACCAGAAGTTGGAAGTTTAAAGATTTCAAAAAGTGCAAATCTTTCTAACTACATTCCAGGAGGAACAATAGAATATACATTAAACATTCAAAACATTGGATCTGGATATGTAAATAACGGTGTAATTACAGATAATTTATTAGATAAAACAGTGCAACTTGTTGATGGAACAACTGCTCCAGCTTTTACAAATATTAAATTAATTAATCAAACATCTGGTTCAAATACTATACTTGGACCTGTAGATTTAAGTAACGGATATTTACAAAATTCAGCTGATATTTATCCTGGTGACACTGTTAAAGTTGTTATTAGTGCTTTAGTAAATGAGAATGCTTATGGACCAATAACCAATACAGCAACAGCTGGATTATCCACAGGAAGCGTAACTTTAAAATCTGTAAAAGGTATTTTAACTGCCAACAAATCTGTAGATAAACTAAACTATTCTGATGGAGATACTTTAACATATACAATAAACTTAATAAATTCAGGTCAAGGTTGGCTAAAAGATATATCAGTAATAGATGAGTTAAGTAAAATACAAACAGAATTTGTTAATGGAACAACTACACTGGCTTTTGAAAACTCAACAGATTTAAATCAAACTATTAATATTGCACCAAATTCAACTAAAACACTAACAATTTCAGGAACACTAAAAACTGGAACAATAGGTGATATAGTAAATGCTGCCAATGTAGACGGAAGTTTTACAAACGAAGTTATTTCTACGCCTGTAATAAAAGATTTGAATCTAACGATAACTTCTGATGAATTTTATAAAACAGGGAATGGTATAGATCCAACTGAAAAAAATATCATAAATTATACTATAATTTTAAAAAATAACGAACAGAGTGCTGCTGCTGCAGATATAATTTTAACTGATGATATTCTAAATATTTTCGTAGGAAGTAGTCTTAATAATACCATCAAGGCTTTTAGTAGTTATAAAATTACGGAATTCAATTACCCACAAGAAGACAACATTACCTCAAATATAGAATTGAATAAGGATATTACAGATAAATCAATTTTTGTTAGTGGTGCTTTAAAAAAAGATGGGGAAATAATAATAAAGTTAGAAGCTACATTAAATGAAACAGAATTTGAAAGTCCTATAGGAAACATCATAAATTTAGCTAAAGTTTCTCAAGGAACTAAAACAAATAGTGCAGAAACGATTGTACTACCTTCTGCACCAAAACCAAGTATTACAAAAATTATAAAAAGTATAGGTGGTAAAAATTACAATATTGGAATGACATACTCTCCTGGAGACGAATTAGTTTATGAAATAAACATTACAAATACTGGAGATGGTTATTTAAACAATACCTCTTTAACAGACAACATTAGTCTTTTAGTCACAGAATTAGCTGGTGATAATATCGGGAATGTTTTATCTCAATATAGTTGGAGCTATATTTCTAATAGTAAAAGAACTGTTATAGATAGTGGGGCTTTCATGCCTAACACACCTTTAAATACAATGATAACGATTGCTCCTAAATCAAATATTATTATAACTTTAACTGGGAAAATCTCTGATGAAAGTTTAGGAGTAATTCCTAGTAATCAAGTTAACCTTGGAATTTTAAACTCCAGAACGCCTACAATTTCTCCAGCTTTTGGAAAGTTAGAACTTACTAAAAATTTAACTTCAGAAACTACATATATTCCTGGTGGATTACTTAGTTATGAAGTTAGAGTTGCAAATACTGGTCTTGGATACTTAAATAATATAAAAATTCAAGATTTAATAGGAAATATCCAAACTAACTCTGTTGGTGGAAAAATATCCTCAGCATTTTCAACTTGGTCAGTTTCTGGAAAACCTGATCCAATCGATGGAATTGTATATGTTGATAACTCTTATCCTAATACAGAAAATTTAGATGATACACTAGATATTGCTCCTGGCGTTGCAGCTGTCTTCACAGTTACAGGAGTTGTTAGCAATAATATTTATGGTGATATTACAAACAAAGCAGTTGCATCAAAAGATAACGAACAACAAACTGCTAGTGTAACGGCAACAAGTAAAAAAGCTACTGTTCTATTAACAAAGTCTTTTAATAACTCAACATATTCACCTGGAGGAAATTTAGGATTCACAATCACTATCGAAAATAATAGTCCAGCTATTGCAGCAGGATTAAATATTCAAGATTTAATTGAAAGTATGGTAGTAGATACAATTGATGGTAGTAAAAAATTTCCTTTTAAAAGTGGATACCAAATAAATACCTCTATCATTGGTGATTCATCAAATACATCATTAAATATTCCAACATCAGGAAATATAAATGTTACTGGAGATTTAGCACCTAATACAACTGCTATTATTAGTGTATCTGGTTTTGCAATAGATGATGCTGTTGGAGAAATTTCTAATACAGCTACATTAACTTACGATTCTAAATCTACAACTAAAAATGCAACAATAAAACCAAATACAGGAAATATTTTAATTACCAAAACATCACCAACAACATCGTTTACTCCAGGAAAAGAGTTAATTTATAACATTAAAGTTACTAATAATGGTGATGGTTATGCATCTGGAGTTCTTGTACAAGATAATCTTTCTTTAAGTGGTGCTTTTGATTTAGCAACAATTGTAGCAACACCAACGTGGGATAGTCTGTCTAAAGTTAATAACTTAAATATAAAAAATGGAATTTTAACAGCCATTGCAGATATACACCCTGGAGAAAGTATAAACATACAAATCCAAGCGCAAGTTTTAAAAACGAGAATCGAATCTATTGCTAATACTGCAGAGGCAACGTATTTAGGAACAACTTTTGATAATACAATAGTTTTAAATTCTGTGCCTGGAATACTAACTATAAATAAAGATCAAAGTACAGGGTTTTATGAACCTGGAAATCAACTTTACTATACGTTAACTATTGAAAATACTGGTGACGGTTGGTTAAAAGGTGTCGGTATTTATGATGATCTTGCCGCTATTCAAACTCAAGTTTTAGGTGGAGGAATTGGAGCTGCTTTTCAAACCAACAGTATTGGTGCTTCAATCATAAGTCAAGGTATTAGTACACTAACTATTGATTCAAAAGAAATAACTCAAGGTAATTTAGTTGTCAAAGGAGATATCGCACCTAATACGACAGTTACTATAGTCATTGGTGGAAATACATCTGAAAATGCTATTGGAATAATACAAAATACAGCTAGAGCTGTTCAAAATAGCATTACATACAAAAGTGACACTGTAACTGCAATACAGCAAATCCCTAAATTAGAATTAAAAAAAATAGGAGATAACATTGAATATGTAGTTGGACAACCAATAACATACACTATAACTGTTGTCAATAATACTGTTAACAATGCTCGTGGTGTTCTTTTAAAAGACTTAATATCAAAAGTCACAGTATTAAATTCTAATGGAGAAACTGTACCAGCATTTAAACCAGGTTGGAAAGTAAGCTATACTTCTGATTCGTTGAGTACTGTTACAGGAGTTGTTGAAGATGGAAAAGATATAAATGTAGTTATGGATATTCATAATTTTGATACAGTAACTTTTACAATAGAAGCAATCGTAATCGACAATGCTATTGGAGCTATTAAGAACACTGTATCTGCAAGTGAATTTGGAGAACCATACTCTTCATCTTTTGAATCTTTACCAAAAGAATCAGAGATAACTATAACTAAAACACCTCAAATAGAAAAATATGTTCCAGGAGAGCTATTAACTTACGATATAACAGTTTCCAATGTTGGTCTTGGATATGGAGATAATATAATAGTTCAAGATATATTAAGTGACATCGTAGTTACTACACCTACAGGAAATATAAATGCTTTTGACATATCATCAGCAACTATAAAAATAAAAAATATATCTCCAAATGTAGTTACAACAATAAAAAATGAAGTTCGAGGTGTTGATTTAGAAGATCTATTAGATATGCCTCCAAACTCATCTATAACTTATGAAGTAAGTGCAGTTGTTGCTCCTAATGCCATCGGTCCTATAAAAAATATAGCTTCTGCTGCAGGAGTTTCTGTAGAAAATATAATTTTATCTGAAAATTATAAAATAGAAGCTACAATGACCCAAGAGCAAACTACCTATATTCCAGGAAAAGAGGTTCAATTTGATTTAATCGTTGAAAATATTGGTTTAGGTTTTGCTTATAATATCGATGTTAAAGAGATCATAACAAATAGTTTAACTTTAGGTATTGCTGGAAATAATTTAAAAAGTTTTAATTCTTGGACAATATCAAAGTCAGAAAGCCAGAATTCAGTTATGAATAGAGCTAATGATTTATCAAATACTGATATTGATGAAGTTGTAAATATTCCTCCAAAAGGTATTATTACTTATAAAGTAACTGCAGTTGTAAATCCTGAATTATCTGGAGATATTATTGTAGAGTCAGATGTTTTAGACTCCTTAAATAAAGAGGAGTTTAAAAATAGTGTAACATTTACTCCACCAGAAGCAATTCTATCTTTATCTAAAATTTCAAACAAAGATAACTATGGAGATGAAGATGAGTTTATTATTTATACCTTAGCTATTGAAAATAAAGGTATCGGAAATATAAGAGATATCCAAGTTACTGATTTGATTTCATCTTTAAAAGGAAAAAATGGTAACTCTTTATTTACAGATTGGCAAATAACAGTTAAAGAAACTGGAGTTATAGCAAATGAACATATTCCAGTTAAAGACAATGAGGATATAAATAATATTTTAAATTTAAGATCTGATGCACAAAATAAAGTAGTTTATACTATAACAGGAAAAATAAATAAAGGTATTGATGATACAATCACAAATACCTTCATTGCTAAAAACCCTTTAACAGGAAAAATTGATACAGCAAGTGTTACAAACTATATAAAGAAAATCCCTGATAATGAGGGCGAATTAAAAGTTATTAAAAGAGCCCTTAAAAGAGATATAAAAATCGGTGAAGCAGTTGAATATGAAATCACTGTAGAAAATAATAATGAATCACGATTTATAAATGTAGTTTTAAAAGACCTTATTCCTCCTGGATTTAAATATATAAAAGGTACTACAGAGTTAGTAGAATCTGGAACAGATGGTATTTTAAATACAAATGACGATTTAACTAGTATTTCAGAACCTGTTTTAGGCAATGGATTAAACTTTCCATCTATCACCATGGAACCTTTTACTAAGTTTAGAGTAAGATATCTATTAAAGCCTAGTATCGGTGTGACTTTTGGAAAATATAAAAATCAAGCCTACATGACTTTAAATGGAAATAAAATTTCTAATACAGCTACAGCTACAGTCTCTATAATAGGTGATAGTCTTTTAGATACGGCTTCTATTATAGGAAAAGTCTTCTTTGATGAAAATGGAGATGGTTATCAAAATGATGGCGAAAAAGGAATCCCTGGAGTAAGACTTATAACTCCCACTGGAGTCATTGCAATTACAGATAGATTTGGTAGATACCACGTTCCTGATGAATGGGTTTATAGTAAAATGGGTGAAAACTATGAAATAAAATTAGATATAACAACTCTACCAGAAAATGTGGAGATTTTATCTGAAAATCCTCAAATAAAAAGAGTTACACCTCAAGGATTAACAAAATTTAATTTCAGTGTACGAGGAATTAAAGGTAAAAATATCGAAGATAAAAATAGAATCTATTTACCAGATGGAGCTATTTGGGTTATTAATGATTCCATTGAAATAGAACCTGAATTAATTTTAAATCTGCCTGAGAGAATAGTTGTAAAAAATGGAGAGCTAACAGAAGAATTAGATTTCACATTAAAAACAAATTATGGTGATTTCATAGAAAAGTATGAAATTGAAATATATTCTCAAGAAGATTCAACTTTATCGTCACCAATTGGAGTTATTTCTGGAAAAAAAATCTATAATGATATGAAAGTAAATTGGAATTCTAAAAAAGAGGATCGATTAGATTTTAAAACTGGAAAACAACTAAAAGTAAGATTAAAAGTCTGGGATAAATTTGGAAACTTTGATGCTACAGAAATAGGATATATCGATCTTGTCTCTAAAAAACCGATTGTGGATTTATTTGACTACGAGAGTAAAAATGAAATATTTCTGCAAATACAAAATATCCCACTAAATACAGGAATGGCTAGATTTACTGGAGATGGCTTAAAAGATATCGAAAAAGTTTACATTGGAGAAGATGAATACGATGTAGATCAAGATGCTTTCATTGCTTCAAAGTATATGCCAAGTGATAAATACAATATCCCTGTTAAAGTTGTTGACAAAAATGGAAATGAAAGTGAATATTCATTAAAAGTAACTTTACCAGAAACTTATTATATGTCTACAGGAATAGCTGATTTTTCAATAGGAAGAAATTATATATCTGGAAATCAAGAGGTTTTAAATGTTGACAATCCATTTGGTCCAGAATATTTTGCAGATAATATATATAATGAAGGTAGAATAGCTTACTACGGAAGAGGAAAATATAAAGATAAGTTTAGATTTGTAGCTCATATCGATACAAAGGCTAATAGTCTAAACGAAATGTTTAATGACGTTTTAAAAAGAGATAAACAAACATTGTTCCAAAGAGTAGAAGATACAGATTATGCTTATTATCCAACATATGGAGATAAGTCATATATTTATAGAGATGTTGAAACTGATGGAAAAATATACTTAAAATTACAATACGAAAAATCCTCTATTATGTGGGGAAATTATAATACTGGTTTTACAGGTTCTAAATATATGCAATATAATAGAAGTCTTTATGGAGCTAAAGGTAATTATACATCAAATGAAACTACTAAATTTGGAGATAATAAAAATAATATAACTGCCTTTGCATCTGAACCAGACTCTTTATATGGTCATGATGAATTTTTAGGAACTGGTGGTAGTTTATATTTCCTTAAAAATGGAGATATTCTATCTGGAACTGAGAAAGTTTGGATAAAAATTGTAAATAGTAATACAAGCTTAACCGAGAAAGTTATATATCTTCAAGAAGGAAAAGATTATGAGTTTGATCCTTATCAAGGTAGAATTATTTTAAATAAACCTCTAACTGGAGTTGCATCTAATATAAATGGGGATATAATTCAAGGGTCCTCTAGTGGAAATTATTATTCGTACCTAATTGTAGATTATGAATATATTCCAACGAACTCACAAAATATGAACGAAAAAGACTACGGACTTCGTGGTAAAACTTTTATTAATGATCATGTGGGTGTTGGAGGAACATACATAAAAGAAAATAAAGAAGGTAAAGGATATACTTTAACTGGTGGAGAGGTAATTTTAAAAGCTACTGAAAACTCATATTTAAAAGGAGAGATAAGTAGAAGTGAAGGAATTCAAAGTGATAATTCATTCTTATCATTTGATGGCGGTTTAAATTTTAAAAAAATAGGTAGTGATATTGAAAACATCTCTGGAAATGCCTATAATTTCAGTGGAGTTTTAAATTTTGCTGATTTAAATCCTGAAGTTTTCTCTCCTTATGGAAATGATATAAGAGCTTGGTATGAGAAAAAAGAATCAGGTTACTCTTTTGCTTCTGATTTAGGTGATAAAGAACTTGAAACTTACGGTAGTGAAATTAACTTCAGAAGTTCTGATAGAATGAAAGCAAAAATTAAATACGAAAGCATGGAGAAAAAAGACTATTTTAACTCTTTAATTGATAAAAAAGAAACTACAGGAATTCAATTAGAATATTTAATAACAGAAAGAATATCTGCAGGATTAGCTTTTAATCACGTTAAAGAGCTTGATCAAAATGAAATTGGATCAGGAGATTTAGTTGGAGCTAGAGTAGAATATGAAATTGACGAAGATACAACAGTTTATACAGAGGGACAAATCACTGTAAATAAAAACAGTAACTATGAAACTAACAATATTATAACTTTTGGTGGAGAGAAATCTTTAACTGAAAAGTTAACAGTAAATGGTAAAACTAGTTTTGGAACTAGAGGAAACTATACTGAAGTGGGTACTGATTATAACTTAACTGACGACTACACAGTGTATCTTGGATATAGTATGGATGGAGAAGAGGATATCAATAAAATTACTGGAGGACAAAGAGCTCGTTTAAATGACAAGATTAACATCTATCAGGAAAACCAATTTGTAAAAGAATCTGGAAGAAATGGAGTTATGCAATCTTATGGTGCTGACTATGAAATCTATGAAGATGTTACTTTTGGAGCATCTTTCCAACTTGGAAAAATTGAACTTCCTGATAACGAAGGTGAAAGTAAAAGAAAAGCAGTATCTCTATACTCAAGAATAGAAAAAGCTGATTTTATGTTAAAAAATAAAATTGAATACAGAGAAGAAAAAGAGGATCAAAAGATTAGGCAATATTTAACAACAAATACTTTTAACTATGTTTATAGCGATGAATATACATTTGCTGGAAAGATAAATTTTGCTTTTACAGATGATATTGAAAATTATAAATTTATAGAAAGTAGTATCGGATTAGCTTATAGACCTGTTGAAAATGATAAACTAAACTTTTTATCTAGGTATACTGTAATTTTAAATGAAGATCCTAATGATTCAGATAAATCAAAAGCTTATATTATAGAGTTTGAATCAATTTACTCTCTAACTGAAAGATGGGATTTAGGATTAAAAACAGCTTATCGAAAAGAGCAAGATACATATATTCGAGTTTCTGAAAACTCTATAGTTATAAATAATAATTTATACTTAATAGGATTAAAAGCTAACTATACAATTTTAAATGATTGGGATATATATGGACAATACCATTGGTTAGTAGATGAAAAAGAAAGTGATATTGCTTCTGGAGCTATTGTAGGAATTTACAAAAATATCCATCGAAATTTAAAGTTTGGAGGAGGTTACAACTTCTCTGGATTTAGTGATAACTTAGGTGTAGACGATTACAAAGCTCACGGATGGTTTATAAATGCAATTGGAAGGTTCTAAAAATAGTTTGATTTTATAAACTTTTTATTTCTTTAATTACACAGTAAAAGAAAAGCAACTCATAAATTTATGAGTTGCTTTTTTCCTTTATCTTTAGATACATTACTCTAGCACCATTATAACAGATTACTGTAAGTGGAATTTCTAAACTCTCAGCTATTTTTTTAATTATTGGATAGTGTACGTTCCTGTATATTCCTTTATTTTTGAATTACTACATGCTACAAATATTATAGTTATACTTAATAACATCATTAATTTTTTATTCATTTTTCTCACTTTCTAAAGAAGCTATCATCAACTCTATTAACTCTTCTAATGTTTTCCCTTTTGTTTTTTCTTTTAATTTTTGTTCTTTTTCACTTTTTAACATAAACTCCTCCTTTTTATGCACCTCTTTTTTATCATATTACTCTATTATTTTATAATTTTGTTAAAAATTACATGAAATAGTTATATTTAGTTGTATAATCATAAAAAATTTACATAAAATAAAAATGCATAAAAATAAAAGCTTATAATTCGTCAACTGCTTTTTTTAACTGATCCAATGCTTGTTTTAAAACACTTTTTGGACATGCAACATTTAATCTCATAAATCCATTTAAGTTTTTATCAAATGCTGTTCCACTATTTAAACCAAGTTTTGCTTTTTCAATCATAAATTTTTCTAACTCTGTATTACTAAGATTTAAAGCTCTGCAATCTAACCACATTAAGTATGTTGCATCAGGTGCATAAGTTTTAATTTCTGGGATATTCTCATTACAATACTCAACTACAAAATCAAAATTGTTACTAATATATGGTAACAGCTGATTTAACCACTCCTCGCCTTCGTTATAAGCTACCTCCATAGCAACAGAAGAAAAAGAATTATTACGATGAATATCTTTTGAAAACCACCATTTATCAAAATCATTTTTTAATTTATTGTTTGGAAAAACAACGGTACAAGCTTGTAATCCTGCCAAATTAAATGTCTTTGTTGCTGAAAAACAAGTTACTACTGTTTTTTTTGCTAAATCACTAACTGTCGCTGTTGGAATAAATTTTTTGTCATGAAAAATCAAATCTGAATGTATTTCATCGCTTATTAGTAAGACATCATTTTCTGCACAAAGATTTACAATTTTTTCAATCTCCTCTTTCTTCCATACTATACCTAGTGGATTATGTGGATTACAAAATAAAAACATTGATACTTTTTTTATTTTAGCCTCAAAATCCTCCCAATCAACAGACCACTTACCATCTTTTTCTACAAGATGATTTGTTAATACATGATTACCTGAATTTTGAACAATTTCATAAAACTCTCCATAAACTGGTGGTTGAATTAAAATACTACTTCCACTTTTACACCAAATTTCAGCCATCACTGTCATGGCAGGAACTACTCCTACAGAGAATGAACATAAGGATTTATCAATCTCCCATCCATTTCTTCGCTTTTGCCAATCACACCCTGCTTCGAAATAACTATCTGGTCTTGAAACATAACCAAATATACCCTCTTCGGCTTTATTTTTCAAAGCATCTATAATTGGTTGAGCAGTTTTAAAGTCCATATCTGCTATCCAAAGTGGTATTAAATCATCTGTTCCAAATTTTTTTATTCGTTCATCATATTTTGCACATCTAGTATTTGCTCTAGAAATCACTTCATCAAAATTATATTTCATCTTCTAGTTTTCAACTCCTTTTGTATTTATAATCAGATATTAACACGAAATAACATGGTTGTAAAATTGAATATGTAGATATATAATATAGAAAAAACGGTAATAATCTCTAGCAATAACTCTAGTTTTTCTGATAAATTGAAAATCAAATATATTTAATATTCTTAATTTTTTAAACAGGAGGTTTTTTATGAAAATTTTAGTTTTAAATGGAAGTCCTAGATTAGATGGCAATACTAAAACAGCATTAAATACTATTGTTGCTGGAATTAATAAAAACTGCACAAATTCTTTGGTCGAAATTTATGATGTTACAGAACATAAGTTAAGTGGATGTATCAATTGTGATGGTTGTAAATCTAACCATGGTAATTGCGTTCTTCCTGATGAAAGTGCTGATGTAATTAATAAAATTTATAATGCTGATACTATTATATTTGGTTCTCCTGTTTATTGGTGGGGAGTATCAGCTCAACTTAAAATGGTTATTGATAAAATGTACTCAAAAAGTGAGCAATTCCAAGAACAAAAAAAGAAAATAGGATTAGTTACTGTTGGAGCGGACGAACTTAAAGGTCCTCAATATAGAATAATTTCTGAGCAAATGGAATGTATATGTGAATACCTTGGTTGGGAACTTGTATTTTCTCATCCTATATCAGCATATGAAAAAACTGATGTTTTAAACAATAGTGACGAATTAAGAAAGTTAGGTGAATTATGGAAAAAGATAAGCTAAAGAAGATTTGCATTATCACAGGAGGAGCTGGTGGTATCGGTTATCATCTTTCTGAAGGATTTAATAAAAAAGGGTATAAAGTAATTGTTTTAGATATAAAAAAAGAAGAAGAGCTCTCAGAAGACATTGACTTTATTAAAGTGGATTTAAGATTAGAAACTGAAATTAAATATGCTTTTTCTAAAATCACAGAAAAATATGGAGCAGCCCATATACTTATAAATAATGGAGCTATTTCAAATTTTAATAAAAACATTGAAGATATTTCGATTAAAGAGTTTGATGATGTTATAAATGTTAATCTTCGTGGAAGTTTTATTTGTTGTAAAGAATTTATAGAAGTGAACAAAGGACAAATCTATGGTCGAATTAATAAATATAGCATCTACTCGTTGGAATCAAAATGAAGCTAATTGGGAAGCTTACGGTGCTTCAAAAGGTGGATTAATTTCTATGACTAATACCCTTGCTATATCTCTTTCTAAAACGCCAATCACTGTAAATGCTATAAGTCCTGGATGGATACAAGTAAATAATTATGGAAGTTTATCAGAAACGGATCATTCTCAACATCCATCAGGAAGAGTAGGAATTCCTAGAGATATTCTTAATGCTTGTTTATTTTTAGCTGATACTGAAAATGATTTTATTAATGCTGCAAATTTAGTCATTGATGGTGGTATGACTAAAAAAATGATTTATGAATAATAAATAATTTATAAATAAAAAAGTAGAGGGCAACCATCACAAATCCCTCTACTTCACTACTAAATCACCTTCGAATAACTTTAAAACTTTCAATCATTTTCTTAAAAAACTTTTTAAATCTCTTAATAGTAAAACAGTTTACTGACTTTAAATCTATTACCTCATATAATAGTTAGAAAAACAACTTCATGATTTGTTAAAATTAATTAAAATACTATTTTTCTTCATTTTTTAAAAATTAAAACATCTTTGAAACTGTGTGATGGCTATTTTTCTACTTTAAAACTTTTAAATTCTTTTCTACCTTCTAACTATTATTATAACTTTTAGACGTTTTTTTCTTAAATAAAAGTTTGAAAATTTTATTTTTTTTAAGTAATCAAAATTATTTATTATCTATTGTGCTTCTTTGAAAAAAGTTATATAATACTCTATAGTCTTAAAAATACTATATTGATAAAATATTCCTAGGAGAAAAATAAATGGAAACAATTATAAAAGATTTAAAAAATGAGTTATCTTATAAAACTAGATTAGAAGCTTTAGATAAAATTAAAGACTGCGATTTAAATGAGGATGAATATTTTCATATAAAAACTCTTGTAATTAAATTAGCGTTAACTGATAGAGTTTTTGCTGTGAAGCATGCTGCTTTTTTACTTTGTCAAAAAAATAAACTTAAAAAAAATAACGAACCTATTAACTTAGGAAAAAAGAATACAGGATATTCACCTAATGATGTTAGAAAAATGTTTTTAAAAATTAAAAGACAAACAGGAATGGAAACTTTGGACTTAGATCTTTTTAAAGAATACTTCCAAACTATCGCTCCTCAAATGTATGATGTTATGTCTTCTGAACATATGTATTTTGATAACTGGATAAGAGGTATTTTTAAATACTTATCTAAATAACTATAAATTTAAAATACCCCTTACTATATTTAAGTAGGGGGTATTTTTATATATTTATTTTTAAGTCTAATTAATTTCAATTAATAAAAATTTACTATCTGTCTTAGCTTTTATTTCATATAAAACATTATAAGGAATCACTATAATTTGATCTTCTTTTAAAATTTCTTTTTGATTATTAATAGTGATATCTAACTCTCCATCTAAATTTAAAACAAGCAATTCACCTTCAGTTTTATTATGCTCAATCTCTTCATTTTCAGATATAGCAAACATTAATGATGTTAGATTCTCTAAATTTAAAATTCTTTTACTAACAACTCCGCCTTTAAATCCAGTCACTATATCTTTCATTAAAAGTTCTTTTGAATACTCTAAATTTATAAACCCACCGATATCTTCATGTTTTTTTACTATTATCAGTAACATTTTAGATTTTTCTAAAGCTTTTAAAGCATGAGGAATATTTGCAGGCATTAATATCATCTCACCTTTTTTTACTTTGTGACCTATTTTATTTATAGAGATTTCTAACTCTCCATCTAAAACATAAACTAAAGCATCTGCTGGAGCACTATGTTCACTTAACATCTCCTCTTTATCAAAAGCAAAAACAGCTGAATTTAAAGAATTTTTTAAAGCAATCATCATACTATTTATTGTTTTTTCACCATAAGGAACTAAATCCTTTAAATTTATAACTTTATTATAATCCATATTTCTTATTGCATTCATTTTATTTCACCTCAATTTTTTATTAAATAAAAATTAAAACTATCTAAAATGAATTTTACCTGAATCTGAAGATAAAATATGTATCATATGTTACTTTTTTATATAAATAATCCACATTTTAAAAAATATTTTTATTTCCATATAATATCAGGACTTTTCCTAGGTACAGTTCTAAAATATTTTACATTTGGATAACCAATAGCCATACAAGAAACTATATTTTGATTTCCATTAATTCCCAAAAACTCTTTTATACTAGAATCTCTTTCACAAGCTCTTACAAGAAACCCACTAAAAACTGATCCTAATCCAAGTGTATCAGTCATAAGTTTCATATTAGCTGAAGCTATCCCCGCATTTAGAGAATGCTCTGATGTAACTATTATTAAAATTGGTGCTTTGTAGAATAGTCTATCATTTCCTAAAGGATTTGAAATATAATCGTTATACATTTCAATCCACATTTTGGCATATTTTATTTGTAACTTATTTGTTGAGCTTTCTAAAACTTCTTTTCCAAAATCATTCAATATTTCTAAAGTCATTTTTCTAAGCTCTTGAAGCTTATCTTTTACTACTATATATTTTACATTTTGCGTATTTCCAGAAGTAGGTGCAAATCTTCCAGCTTCTATTATTTTTAAAATCTTTTCATTTTCTATATCTTGATTTTTAAAATTTCTTATAGTTCTTTTATATTTTATAAAATTTAAAAAATTATCTGATTTAATATCAAAATCATTTTTATTATATTCAATTACTTCATTCATGTCGTAATCATCTGTCGAAATAGCTTTTACTGGGCAAATAGCAATACAGTGACCACACTTTACACAAGCATTATTCTTTATCGAGGCTTTTTTTTCAACAAATTCAATATCTTTTACTGGACAATCTTTTATACATGCTCCACAACTTATACATTTTTCAATATTCACTTTAAACATTTTTAAATCTCCCTTTTTATTAGTAATATTTATTTGAACTCTTTTATTGTATTCCTATTTTTTGAACAACCCATATTTTTCAAAATTTAAAAATAATACCTCCATAAACGGAATTTCAAACCATGGAATTTTTATGTTGTTTTCATTTTCACAATGAATATTTAAATAAAAAACTGCATCAAAATTATCATTTATAAAATCATAATCTAAATCTTCGACAAAATTGTAAATATTAATCTGTTTTATATAATAATATTTTTCTAAATGTGTTTTTAAAATATCTCCATGGATACTATTAAAAGATGAATCGATAATACAAATACTTTTATCCTTCGTTTTACAACTACTATCTATAAATTCCCAACAAATGTTTTTTATATACACTAATATATTAAAAATATCTTCGTTTGATAATAGAGGAAATAACTCTATCACTTTTTTTTCAATTTTATTTTTTATATAAAAAAATATATAGGAATCAATGGCTTCTGGAATTTTATATTCAGAATAATTAAAAAACTTTTTTAAAGCGCCTTTATTTATTGTATAAATTAAATAACTTTTATCTTCTTCATTTAAATTAATTTTTAGATTTTTTTCAATATAATTAAAAAATATACTAATATTAGAATTTATTTTTTTACTTTTTAAATATTTTTCATCTATATTTAATATAATTTCTATTAAAACTAAAAAATCTTTATCATCATTTATTTGAATACAATCTATTAATTTTTCATTTTTTAATATTTTTAAACTTCTTATAGCATTATCAGCTAAATTTTCTATTTCTAAAATTTGTGGTTCATATTCAAATTTACCTCTTATCTTATAATATATTAATGTCGCAACAAAAGTATAATATAAATGAATATCAGCTTTTAGAGAAAATCTATTAAATACTTTTTTTGAACATTTTTTTATTTTCAATTCTAAATCATAGTCTATTAAGTTTCTTATATATTCTATGCTTTTAGAATTAACAAACGTATAGTAAAACAGTGCTAAATTATAATTATCTATTTTTTTTATATAAAAGTACATTAAAAATTTAATACTAAAATCCAATATATTTTTATGATTTCCCTTTAAAACAACACCTTTCCAAGGGATACTTTCTAATTCTAAATCAAACTCTTTAAGAATACTTTTGATTTCTTTTACATCTGATAAAATAGTTAATCTATTTAAAAGAAATTCATTTGATATTTGAGATAAATTTATTTTTTGATTAAAAATTAACTTTAATAGTATATAGTGAATTCTTTCTTTTTTACAAATATCAATTATTTTATCTGAATTTAAAACTTTTATTTTTAAAAGTTCTTTTTTTTCAGAAGGTAACTTTATTTTATTTTCACTTATCAAAATTTCAAAATTAAAATTCTTTTTAAGAACTTTATTTATTCTTAATATTGAAACTTTTATGCTTGAAATTGATAAATTCATATTTTTTTTTAATTCTTTTATTGAAACTTCGTTATTTCTAACTAAAAAATCTAATATTTCAAAATCATAACTTTTTAACCCCATATGACTCCTTTAATTTTAAATCTTTTATTATAAATAATATCACATTAAAAAGCTAAGAACCCTTATATATAAAAGGGTTCTTAGCTTTTTAGTTATTATATCAAAATATATACAATCTAACCATATATATTTTTAAATATTTAAAATTTTAAAATATATATAAGTTAATTAGAAATCTTCTTCTTCAACTTCAAGAAAACTTTCAATCTCCTTTAATCCAACAAATACATTTTCTTCACTGACATCATCATCTGTTGAAACAATTAAAGTTGGAAATACTTTAACAGAATACTCTTCTGCAAGTGTTTTATTCTCTTCAACATCTACATATTTAACATTCTCAAAGTCTTTTAAAATCTCAATAACCTCTTCAGATTCTTTTGAATTTTTTTTATAAAAAAGTATCATTTCTAAACCTCCTAATTAATATAATTATAGACAGTTATTCTAAAAAATAGATTAATTTCCTACTTTTAAAATTAAAGTATCTCACTTACTACTAACTTTGTAATTTTCTAATCTTTTATCCTTGTAGACCTATTTTTTCTGATGTATACTTTATCTAGAATACAGGAGGGGATTAATGGAGAGATTAGGGTTTCAAAAAATAAAGACTATAAACTATTATAATCATAGAGATGATATATGCTCTAAGATTTATTATAATGAAATATTAGATACTATTGTAATTTTAGATTTTAATATAACTGAGATTGATAACAGTGGTGTTTTTTCATATAGAGAGTACACAAACCTTCAGAATCAATTTATGAAAAAGCATAAATTTTTATATAGATTTTGTAATGAAAATTTTAATAGAGAAAACCTATGCAAGATTTTAGATAAAACTTTAGAGATTCCATTAGTTCCAACTAAAAATGTTGGCCGTACTGGAATAGATGCATCTTATCTTGAGCATCACTTTGAATCTGTTTTCTTTGAGCTTTATGGAGAGGATAGTTATGATCTTCTTTCAAAAGAGGAGCAGCTTATTGGATTCCAAGGTGAAAATATTTTTGTTGATTATGTTGTAGAAAAATTAGATGAAAAGATTGTAATAGAGGAAAATGGCGAAAGCTATCACCATCCACAAAAAACTGGCTTATCTAAATATATAAAGCAGATTGAAAGACAAAATGCATTGGTTTACCAAGGATACAAAGTTTTTAGATTTTCAACTAATGAGATTGAGTTTAAAGATAGAATGGTTGAAGAGATGAAAATCTACTTGGGAAATAAAGAGGAGTTTATTGCTCAAAGACTATTAGTTCAAGATAGAAAATATAAGCTTTATGAACACCAAAACTTAACTCTTAATCAACTTCAGGAAATGAGAAAAGATGGAATCAAATCAACTGTTATAGTTCTTCCAACTGGAACTGGAAAATCAACTATAGCTGAAGAGGATATAAAACTATTTCTCCAGGAGAAACCAGAGGCTAGAGTTTTAATATTAGTTCCAACTATAGCTTTAAAAAATCAGTGGATAAAAAATTTAACTATAACTTTCTCTGAAAAATTAGTTGGTGACTCTATAGATAATCAAATTTATGTTTCAACATATTCTGGAATTATAAATAGAAAAAACGAATTTAAACCTGATGATTTCAGATATATAGTTGTAGATGAAGCTCATCATAGTGTTGCTCCAGGTATGGCTAAAATATTAAAATATTTTAATGCGGATTTTTTACTAGGAATGACTGCAACTCCAGAGCGTCTTGATAAGAAAAAATTAGAATCAATTTTCTCTACAACAGAGGTTAATCTAACTTTAAAAGAAGCTATAGAAAATGGAATTTGTTCTTCTATTAGAATCTTTAGATTAGAAAGTAATATAGATCTATCTGAAGTTAGATTTAATGGAAAAGATTATATCTCAGGAGATTTAGAAAAGAAGATTGTTGTTGCTTCTAGAAATGAACTTATAGCTGATACAATTGATAAATACTTTGGAAAAGATGTAGATGGCCTTTCTACAAAACAGGGAATAGTATTTTGTGTTAATGTAGCTCATGCATCTATGATGGCAAAACTACTTAATGAAAGAGGTATAAATGCTGCTGCAGTTTCTGGAAAAGATAGAGATTCACAAAAAAATATTAAGAAGTATTTAAATGGAGAGATTAGATTTCTTACTTCATGTCAACTTATATCAGAGGGATGGGATGCACCAAAAACTTCTGTGATAGTTATGGCTAGGCCTACAATGTCAAAAGTAATCTATTATCAACAACTGGGAAGAGGAACACGAAGAACTGAGAATAAGGAAGCACTATATCTTATAGATGTAGTTGATAACTACTCTTTTTCATCGGTACCTTGGACCGCTAACTCACTTTTTAAAAATCCGTTGTACTCACCTTTTGGAGATGTTTTAACGGGAGTTAGATCTTGGAATGGAGAGATGATTTACCTGGAACATCTTTTGGAAAAAGAGATGGATTTACAAGAGGTTGATATAGAAACTTTTGAAAGTATCTATGGAGATTATATAAGTTCTGAAGAACTTGCTAGAGAGTTATTCCTTTCTACAGATACTATAACTGCTTGGATAAAAAAAGGAGAAATAGTTCCTGATTATTCAACTAAATTAGGAAGAATTAGTTATTATAAATTTAAACCTGAAAGAGTTGAAGAGATAAGAGTTTTAAAAAATCTGAAAAAAAGAGATGAAACTACTATTTTAGATGATTTCTGGGAGTTTATAGAGGAGGGAAGTTATAGCCTTTCGTATAAAATAATATTTATATTAGCTTTAATTAAAAATCTTGAAAAAGATGGAGAAGCTGATTTTGAAAAGGTTAAAGCTGATTATATAAGTTACTACAGAAAGCGTTTAGAGGATGGACTACCAGTGGATAAAAAGTCATGTCCATATACGGCTGAGTATTTAAATAGTGACAAAGAGATGACAAGAAATATCATAGTTAATCCTTTTGAGAAGTTTGAAAGAAAAAGATTTATCTATTATGGAAAAGATCTTAAAAATATTGGATTTAGCTTTTACTTATGGCAAAAGGTAGATTCTGATTTTATAAAAAAATTAAAGAATAAGATGCTAAAAGATTTAGAGAACTACTATAAAGACCTAGGTGGAGCAGGAGATACATCAATTTTTAAATACAAAAATCTACTCTAACCAAATTTTATTAAAGAATATTCCATCATTAATTAATTCTTTTAAATTATTACTTAATATTTTATGAGATATTTTATAAACTAAATTTTTTAATTCATCATATCTAATAACTTTTTCAACATTAAATACGCCATAAAATAATTATGCTACTATTATAGCATAATAGCCAATACCAAAAAGGAATCTTTTATTTTATTTAGTACTTCTTACCTAATGTTGAAAATATAAATAGATTTAATAATGAGTTTTAAAATAGGATTCAAAAAAATTCAATATAAAAGGAGTGGTTTTCATGGATTTAACTAATATTTTAAAAAAAAGATACTCTACTAAAAAATTTGATCCAACTAAAAAAATATCATCTGACAATTTAGAGAAAATTAAAGATTTATTACAGCTTTCTCCTTCGTCAACTAATCTGCAACCTTGGCACTTTATTTTAGCAACAACAGAGTGTGGAAAAAAAAGAATAGCAAAATCTGCTGAAGGATTTTATAAGTTTAACGAAGATAAAATTTTGGAGGCCTCTGCAGTTGTTGTTTTCGCCACAAAGGTTGATATAACAGATGACTTTATTAGACATGCTAATGCTCAAGAGGATAAAGATGGAAGGTTTGTACAAGAACAATTTAAAAAGGATAATTATAATGGAAGAAAAAAATTTGCAAATATTCATAAATATGACTATAAAGATACTTTCCACTGGGCTGAAAAACAAACTTATTTAAATCTAGGAGTTTTTTTATTAGGATTAGGAGTTCTAGACATTGATGCAGTTGCTATGGAGGGTGTTAATATGAAAATTTTAGATGAAGAATTTAATCTTAGAGAGAAAGGATTTACAGCTTCTTTTGTTGTAGCTTTAGGATATCATGCAAGTGATGATTTTAATGCTGCTCTTCCAAAATCAAGACTTTCTAAAGATGAAATAATTGAAGAAATTTAAAAAATATAATTATACTAAACTACTTTTTTTCTAAAATTTGAGTATCCTAAAATTAAAAACCTGAGATTCTTTCTCAGGTTTTTATGTATTTTAATCTTTTATTTAAACAAAACTAAATACTATACTCATATTTTTTAAAAACTTCTATATACTTAGAAATTTCTGATAATAAGTAATTTATTTAATCGCCCCATGATTCCTCATTATATATATCAAATTCCACACTTTTCATAATCATACTTGATTTATTATCCTCTAAATTTCTCCATTCTAATTTAGAACCAATTTGATCTTCTATTTTAATTTTTCTGCTAAATACTTTTTATATATTCGTTCTTGCTCTGTATCTCCACATATAAAATAAATTTTTTCGATACTTCCTGGTGTAATAGAATTTAAAACAGTTTCTATAGCTATTTTGGCTCCTTCTTCAAGAGGCCATTTGTATATTCCCATACCTATACAAGGAATTGCTATTGATTTAAATTTATTTTCTTCAACTATTTTCATTATATTTTTATAGCATCTTTTTAAGTTTTCATATCTATCAGTTTCTTCTAAATAATATTTAGGCGCTACAGTGTGTACTATCTTTTTAGCTGGAAGATTATATCCATCTGTTAAAATTGCCTCTCCAACTTCTAATTTAGAATATTTTGAACACTCTACTTCTAATTCTTTCCCAGCGCCTGGAAAGATAGCACCACAAAGTCCAGAACCTCTCATCATATTACTATTAGCCGAATTTATTATAATATCTACCTCTAATAAAGTTATGTCCCGTACTTGGATTTCTATTTTTGGTTCTAAACTTATTTTTGTATTTTTTAAATAATTCTCATACATTTTTTCTGTAGATAATTTAAATAATTTGATTTTTTTTCCTTGGAAGATTTCAAAAGAAACTTCTCCTATATAACTATGTTGTGTTTCTTCTGTTGGAAACAAAAAAGCATTATAATATCTAGTTTTTTCAATTCCTACTTTTTTATAGTATGCTCTATATGATTCTTCATATAAAAATTGTTTACCTATATCTCCTATTCCAGGAGCGTTATTTTTTAGTTTTCCTTTTTCATCAAATTCTGTTTCATAGTATTTAGCATCATATATATGTAAATCATTATTTTCTTCAAATACAATATCTGGAATAAAAGAACTACTGTAGTTATCTTCTTCATTATTAATAGATTTCCAATTTGGTTTAGGAATATTTTTTCTAAGAGTAGAATCATGTCCTAAAACATTTTGACAAACATTTTCCCAAATTGAATGGTACGATTTAGTTCCATAGATATTAATATCTTCGTAAATACTATGTGCTTTTTCTTTTAAAATACTTCTCATTAATTTTAAAAGATTAATCTTTCTTTCTGAAAAATTTTCTCTTAATTCTAAATCTATTTTAAAAATTTGATATTCTTCATCTCCTATTAAATCTCCATCAAAATGAAAATCAAATTGAAAGCCATCTAATCCAAATTTTCTAAACTCTTCAAAATATGCTGCTGCATCTGTTAATAATTTTTTTTGGATACTTCTAATGTAATTTTCTTGTTCCTCTTCTATATCGTGAGTGTAATAGTTCAGATATATTGGATTTTTTAGAGTATTAAAGTGATTATCTAGCTCACCTATTGTTTTATTCCAATCGATCTCTCCATCACCACAAAGTGTATGAATGTGTCTTTCATTTTCATATAATCCATTTTCTATAAAATCATCAATTAAACTTTTATATAATGAAAATAAATTTAAATATTCTTCCTCTTCATCACAATCTTTTTCCAATAATGAACTTTTAGATTTTCTATATTTTTCAAATACTTTAAAAATAGTTTTTATATAATTTCTATGCTCCACTTCTCTTCCAATATAATTTTCATAAGGATCTACTTTATATTTTGGAAAAACTATAACTATACAATCTGTTAAAGCAATCATTCCTACAAATCTAAAACTTATACTTTGATTATCTCTGACAACTACATTACTTTCCATTAGTTTATTTAATATCTCACTATTTTCAAACCGGAAACATTCATCTAAAGCATATTTTTTTAACTCTTTAAAATACAATATTTTCATAGTAACCTATTCCCATTCTTGTGTATTTAATTTAGTTAAAAACTCATCCGAATAAATACAATTTCCTATTTTATATTCTTTTACCAATTGAGAAAAACTTAATATATCTTCTGTAAACAATTTTCTTCTAACACTTATTTTATGCTTTAAAACATCATCAAATATGTACATTAAAAGTTTATTAAGATATGGTGATTCCTCTATCCAGTAAAAATCTTCATCTCCTCCTGCATCTTGACCGAATTGTGATGGATTTATAAAAAATGGAGCAATTAATCTGTCTTCATTTATTCCATTTTTAAGTAAAAAATTATTTAAATTTTCTCTAAAGTCATTCCAATAAACACCTTTAGAAACTATTTTTATGTTTTCATTGTTTGTAGAAAAATTTATATCAACAAGATATTTTTTTCCTTCATCTCCAAAATTTTCGGCATTATCATCAAGTCCTATATACTCGAAGTTCCATCTTCTTTTAAAAGCTGTATCAAGAGGATAAACTCCTTGATCTGCATTGTTCATTGTTGCCCAAATATATAGATTGCTAGGAAGTGACAAGCCTTTTCCAAAATACTCTTGATATTGACTATCATCTTCAAATTGTTCTCTTAAATATTTTTCTACTTCTGTTGATATAGCTATTGGATACTCACTTTCGCCACTTTTATTTCTATCTAAAAGCTGAAATATATTCCCAAAAACTCTATCAGCTTTAGCTCTGTTTATTTCTTCAATTATTAAAAGAAAATTATGTTCTGGATTTTGAAAAGCTTTAACCAAACTTGTCATTAATGGTCCTGGAACATATTTATATATAATATTTTCTGAATTATTTTCACTAGGAACTGGTTTATATGTTCCCACAAATTGACCATATGTATAACCATCATAGAATGTAACTCTCTCTACTAATTTTAAAATTTCTTCTACAGTTTCTAAACTTTTAGAATTATCATTTTCTAAGTCAAATAGTGGTTCAAAAATTTTCAAATAATCTCCTGTTACTTCTTGGATAGTTGGACGAATTGATACTCCTACATAGTCATTTGATAAATTTTTTAATTTCCAATCAACCTTTACAATTTTTCCATCATCACTTTCTTTTGTTACAACTCCTAAAGCCTTTATTCTAACTGTAGCTGTTGGAATTCCATTTGGTCTTGTTACAAAAGCAGATTTAATAGCAATATAATCCCCTACTTTTATTCCTTTTACCTTATCTATAAACTTATCATCCCAACCATTTTCCCAATATCCATTTTCTACAAAATCATCTAATTTATTTTCAGGACCCCAAAATGCCCCTACTCCCCAATATCTTCTTTTATTTACTTCATCATTTTCATCTTCAGAATCAACAGGTACTTCTTTTATTAACTTTACCTCTTTAAATTTTTCTTTACTCTCTTTTTCTAACATATAACTTTTTCCAGTTCCAGGTGCTCCATATACAATTCTTTGATATTCCATTTTAATCTCCCCATTTTCAATTAGTTCAATATTGTCTTCAATATCTAAATTTTTTATAAAATTTTCTCCTGTTTCTATAAACTTTTTAAAAGCTATGAAACTATTAAAAGCAAATGCATAATCTTTTAACTTTCCAATTTTTTGTTCTAACTTTTCTTTTAAAACTGTTAATTCTTCAGAATTTAATAAAAAGAAAAATATTGTATCTTCTATTAAACTATTTTCAACTAGCTTTTCAATATTCTTATTTAATCTATAGATACTTGCATCCACAGTTATTTTATCTAATTTTGTATTTTTTCTAGTAACATAAACATCTTCTAACCAAACTCTATATTTTCTTAACACATTATCTTTTAAATATAATGTCGGTGTTTGTTGTTTTGCTGTTATAAACGAAATATCTGAAGATAAATATTTTTTTAAAATATTTTCTTTTATTAAAGTGCCATTAAAATATTTTCTTCCAAGATTTTCGCCATTATATTCTAAATTTTTTTCATCTTTTATTTCATGCCAATCATAACATTCAAACATCCCAACAATTTTTGAATTTGAAACGGCAAAAACATATTTTAAACTAGAAAGTTTATCTAATGAAACTCTCCAAGATTTTCTTGCTATTTTGTATACTTCTTCTTGTGTCATTCCCTCTCTATAGCTTTGGTTAACAATAACTAGTAAACATTCTTCTTTCATCTTTACCCACCTAAATATTTTTTACTTAAACTCTAATTTGATTATACTCTTTAATATGTGCTTTTACAATAATAGTTACTTTATTAATTAGTATAATAATTTTTAGTACTAAATAACTTGTTAAAATAAAATTAATATATCTATAAATTTAAATCCTATTTATTTTTCCATACCAGAGTAAAGAGAAAAGTTTCCTCTTTTTCACATCTATCATTGTATTATTAAATATATTTTTATTTTATAATGCAATATATCTGCAGAAAAAGAAAAAAACAATAGAAATATATACAAAATTATATAAAATTTACTATGTCGTTTGTGGTCTAGTCTAGATACAATACCTACAAATAAAGAAAAGAGAGTCCGCAAAGACTCTCTTAATCAAAGCTTATTTATTGTAAAAAATAAACATTAATCTCTAAAACTTTATTTTAGTTTTATGTATTTTGATTTAAGTCTTTCTAAAAAGTTTGTATCTTTTTCTTCTTCAACACTTAATACTGTCAAATCTATAGGTAAATTATTCATTTTTTTTAAAATAAAAGATATTGTATCTAAGTCGTTTATCAAATTATTTGAATATTTCGAGTATATTAATAATATGTCAACATCATTAGGAGTTTTAGAAGTATCTAAAATAGATCCGTATAAATAAATATTATCAAATGAATTAAACATTTCAATATATTCGTTTATTAAATCAATTACATTACATCTTACTAATATATCCATAAAAATCATCCATTGTTAATAAAGTTACACCTAAAATCTTTGAAAAGTTATTTGCTTCCATTGAAATACAACTTTTTCCATTCCAGTTGTGAAGATTAACAACAATACTATCAATTTCAGGTGAAAGATTTATTAATGCCATTTTACTCAAACAGTATTCATAAACAAAGATTATTTTAACTTTATTTACTAAAATTTCTCTCAAGTTATTATAATTTAAAAATTCAAATCCTAACCCTCTTGAAACAATATATTTTAAAGCAAAGTTAAGGCTTTCTAATCTTACCTTAGCACTTCTAAAACATCCATATTCATAATAAAGTTGTCTTAATCTAGGTGTATCATTTAAAAAAATTCTTTCTCCATCAGCGAATTCTATATAAGGTTTATCATTTCCTATAGAAATATTTATAACTTTACTCTCATTATTTAATTTTGAAATTAGAATTTCTAAAGATTCAACTGAAGGAAGAAATGAACCTTCTATTGGTTCTATTCCAAACATAGAATTAATTTCCTTAGGAAACAAAATGTATCTACTTTTTTCTTTATCCAAACGAGTAGCTTTAAATTCATCAATATGAGTCAAAAATATTCTTACTATTTCTAAATTTGAAAAAGCTTTGCTTTCATGACTTTGAAATAGATTAAAGTTATTTTCTAAAAGTTTTTTTAATTTTTCATTATTTATCAATATTTTATTCTCAAATTTATTCCATAATTCTTTTTGATCATTTAAATAATATTCTTCGTATATAGTTTTATTTTCTAAAAGTAAAGGAAATACTGCAATTTTTAGTTCATTAAAAGTTTTATATTTTTCACCAAAAATTTTCTCAAATTCATCTTTTCTATTTTGCTTCCATCCTTTAACTTCATCAGATGAAAATGCAAAGTTTTTATCAAAATCTGTGTGACAATTAGGACATAAAATAATTAAGTTTTCAAATGAATTATCTTTTGTATCGCAAAAAGGAATTATGTGTGCTCTTTCGATTATATCACCACCATCTACAAATAATTCTTTTCTACAATTTGGATTCATACATCTTCCCATCGATTCAGCATACAGTCTTCTTTGTATATCTTCCTTTGTTTTTGGTCTTGCCATTTTACCTCCATCGCATCAAATTTTATTTATATAAACTTTCTCTTCTTTTCTCCCAATCTGGAAGTTTAACACTCACATATTTAAAAAAAGTCTTGCTATGATTATTGCACTTCAAATGAACTAGTTCATGTACCACAACATACTCTATTCCATAGGAAGATTTCTCTATCAATTTCCAATTAAAAATTATCCTTTTTTTTTCAGAATTACAAGACCCCCATCTTGTTTTCATATCCCTAAATTTTATATGAGGTACTTCTTCTAATCTATCTAAATATTTTTTTGCAATAATCATGATCTTATCTTTTGCTCGTTCTCTTAACCAATTTTGTAAAAGTTCTTTTTTATCCTCCAAATCACTATTTTCTAAACAGTAAAGATGTATATATCCCCTCATGAATTTCACATATTTTTCTTTTCCTTTATGAACTTTAAGTCTATAGTTTTTCCCCAAATACTTTACACTTTCTCCACTTATATATTTTTTTTCGGTTTCATTTGTCAAATTATCTTTAAAAAACTGTATTTGCTTTTTTATCCAATCTTTTTTCTTTTCTAAAAAAGAGTCAATATATTCTTGAGAAGCCGATTCAGGAGCACTTAATTCCACAGTAAAATCTGGCCTAACTTTCAAATTAATATTTTTTATTTTTTTCCTCGTTACCTTTACTTGCATCTATACTCCTTAGTACATACTATGAGCTACCATTATTACTTTTTCAATAATAGTATCATTATCAAATTCTATACCAGAACAGCTATCCTCTAAATCCCAAAGTAAATCTTCTAACTCTTGGTGTAACTTATTATGTAGTGTTGGATTTTTTGCCCAATCAACTTTGCAAGTTTCTAAAAATACTTTATCAAAATCAATTGCTAATTGCGAAAGTAACATCGTATTATTATAAGCCACATCTTCCATAACTTCAAACTTGTCAACACTATTTTCAGAAAGATTTGTGTTATATGAAATATCATTCACTCCTATTAATTGATCACCTATAAGCATTTTTAAGTTTTCATAAATTTTTTGAGCTCTAAAATTATCTTTTATAAGTTTAGGGTAACTTTCTTTTTTTAGACTAGCTCCATTCTTTAAAATATCTAAAATCTCTTCCATTGATTTCAAATAATCCTCTTCAGAAATTCTTTTCGATTTATATTCTTCTAAAGTTTTTTTAATTTTATCAGCTAATGGTTTATATAAAGCTGGATTTTCTTCATATTTTTTACTTATAGTTTTTGAAACAGCACTTCTTATAGTATCTGCTTTTGCTCTCTTTCCTTCTAATCTTTCTACCTCTTTAGCAAATTCCACATTAAAAATATCCACAACTTTTGATAATTTATTAACTCCTGTTGCATCTATAAAAGTATCTAACATTTTTTGCATCTCTTTTTCAAATTTACCAAAATCAATAGCTTCATGATACCTAATTCTTATAGATGCTCTTAAATCATTATAAAATTTCAAGGCTTTTTTATATCGTTCTAAATCATCACCTAAATAATCATAAACCTTTTCTGAAGATAAAGAATATTTTAAAGCTTTTGAATATTCTTTTAAAAGATCGTAAAACTCTTTTCTCAATTTATTATCCTCTAAATAAACCTCATATTCCTCTCTATCACTTTTATTCTTTATTTTCATAAAAAATTCTTGCAGATGTGAATAGTAACTTTTTACTCTACTTATTTCCTCTTTTATATCTATTAAAGAACCACTTATATCCTCTTCATCAAAATTTTGAAAAGTACTATATGTTGTAAGTGCTCTATCTAGATTTCCAAGAAGTCCCCTGTAATCTATTATATATCCATAATCTTTTTCATCAAAAAGTCTATTTACTCTGGCTATAGCTTGCAGTAATGTATGATCTTTTAACTCTTTATCAAGATACAAAGTTGTCGCTCTTGGAATGTCAAAACCAGTAAGTAGTTTATCAACAACAATTAATATTTCTATTCCATGATCTGATTTAAACTCATCTTTCATTGCCGTTTCATATCTTTCCTCATCACCATAGTTGTTGATAATTTTTTTCCACTCATTAACTACAAGCGATTTATTTTCATCTTCTATTTCTTCATTTCCCTCTCTATCATCTGGTGGAGAGATTATAAAAGCTGTATTTATTTCTCCTATCTGTTGAAATATTTGATGATATTTTACAGCTTCATATTTAGAGCTCGTTGCAAACATAGCTTTAAACCCTGTATTTTTCCAGTTATTTTTATAATGTTCATTTATATCCATTGCAATTTCCCAAAGTCTTGTCTCACTTGAAGCAACTTCTTTAAACCTAGACCACTTTTTCTTCAGATCCTCTCTTTGCTCTTCATTTAATCCTTTGGCCAATATATCAAATCTTCTATTTAATGCATTCTCATTAGTTATATTCTGTTCCACGAGTCTTCCGTCATAAAGAAGTGGTAAAACTGCCTTATCCTTGACAGCACTATCAATAGTATATTTATGAATCATTCCTCCAAACTTATCCATAGAGTTTTTCTCTTTTTTCATTAAAGGGGTTCCTGTTAATCCTATAAAACATCCCAATGGGAATGTCTTCTTCATCTTAGCATTTAAAGCACCGTATTGAGTTCTATGAGATTCATCTACCAATATAAAAATATTTGAATTATTCAACACAATATTTTCATTAGCTACACTTTCAAATTTATTTACAACAGTTGTAATAACTGCTGATCTATCGCTTCTAAGTAATTTAGATAGTTCACTACCACTACTTGCTTTTACTACATCCACTTCTGTAGCTTTAAATGTATCTTTTATTTGCTGATCTAGTGCTTTTCTATCCGTAACTATAATTATCTTAGCGTTATGAATTTTTCTTTGAATAGCCTTTGCTAGCATAACCATTGTTAAAGATTTCCCACTTCCTTGAGTATGCCAAATTAGTCCACCATGTCTAGAGCCATCTGAATCTGTTTTCTCTATTCTTTTAAGAGTTTTCTTTATTGCGTAGTATTGCTGATATCTCGCAACTTTTTTTACTCTATTATCAAAAAGTGTATATTGATATAGTAAATCTATAAACCTATCTTTTTTTAAAAGAGAATAAATATTCTGATCTAATCTATTTATCATTCTATCTTTTATAAGATTTTTTAATTCCTTTTCTAAATCTTCCTCTTCATTCCAAACTGCCCAAAATCTAGCAGGAGTTCCCGTAGTTCCATATCTAAACTCATGGGTATTCCCCGCCATTAAAAGTTGAGCAAATTTGAAAAAATGAGGTATGTTATCTTCTCTTTGATTTCTAATTGTCTGAGATATTCCCTCTTCCGCTGCTACCGATGACTTTTTAAGTTCTATTGAAGCTAAAGGAATTCCATTTATAAAAATCACGATATCAGGTCTTTTATGTTTTTCTTTTCCATTAAGATCCATTTTTTCTACTTCAAACTCTTCTGTAAAATAAAAACTATTTTCCCCAAAATCTTTCCAATCTATATATTTAAAAGAAAAATTTTTTTTAGTACCATCATTAAGTTTTTCCTCAAGTGTAGTACCATAGTATAAAAAATCTGTAATCTCTGCATTGGCACTCATAAGACCTTTTTCTAAAGAAATATCTAATTTTTCTATAGCCTCTTCTATATTCTTTTCGCTAAATTTATATTTAATACCCTTATATTCATAAGAGTTTATTTTTTTTAGATTCTCTGTTAAGATACCTTTAAGCAGAACATCCTTCAATTTATTTTTTCTTATCTTAATACACTCATCTTCTGAAATATATCTATATCCCATATTTGTAAGAAGTTCTACTACCTTTTTCTGATCATATAATTCTGAAGTATAAATTTTAATCCCCCTCCTGTTACTATTTTTTCTCTTCAATTCTTGAAACATTTTCGTTCATAGTATAATGTACAAACTGCCTTCCTAAATTTGTTATTTCGTATGGTTCCGTATTATCAAAAGCAGATTTTGCTAGAGACGTTTTAGTCACTGGTTGCTTTTTTGTTTTTAAAAAATTTCCATTATAATCTGTAGGTTTATATTGTCTAATAACTCCACCCATGCTCAAATCTCTAATAATCATTTTAAATAAATCAGCTTCAGCAGAATCTTCTCTAGGAGGCTCTAAATTTTCTGAAAGATTTCTCCAAATTTCTCCTCTACTTATGTGAGGAATTTTATAGATTAGAGAAATTATTTTAAAATGAAGTTCATGATAATTCTTTATCCAATCTATAAAAAGTCTTATCACATCATCAGAACAAAGTTTTGTTCCTGAAGAGTTAATTAAAAGGTTAGTAATAAACTTTCTTTTCTCCTCTGTTGCAGATTCATCCCATACTCTATAACTTAAATTAACTAGTTGAAGATATTCTGGTGATTCTATTCTCTCTACTATCTCCTCTCCAAAATTTGAAATTCTATTTATTATTTCTTCTAAAGAGTTTTTTAAAGCAAGCAATTTAAATTCATGCTCTTTTAACCATTCTGTTCTTAAATCATTAGATATTTCATCTTTATTTTCTATCGGTATACTTGCCATAGCACTTATTACCCCACCTACCCATGGAATTGCACTTAACGCAGCTAATGAAAGCTTTTCAAAAACTTTTCTTTTATTAGATGTATTTAGTTTTAACAACTCTTGTTCATAATTTATATTTAATTCTTTCATTTTCAAATATTCCCCCTTTAATTTTTTAAACTGTTATAACAACTCCACTTAATAACATGCTCATTAAACTTTGTTTTTCACTTTTTAAAACAAATAATTCTTTTTCTAATAATTCAATTTCTCTATCTAAAGTTGAAAGAAAATTAGCAATTTTAGTTTGTTCTCCAAGAAAAGGGACCAATATATTTAATAATAATAAATTAGCTGGTTGAATTCTTTTAGACCCAGTTCCTGTAGCTAATATTTCTAAATTTTTATAAAATATTTCTCTAGACATAAAATAAAAAAACCATTTTTCATTTATTTCTCCTAGAAAATCAAAAGCAGGTATATCTGTCGATGATTGAAAATCATTTAGTTCTTGTGGTATAATCCCAAAAGCTCCCTTATGTAAATTTTGCTTCCCATAGATAAATTGCCCTGCTTTTCTGAGATAATTTAAAGTTGCTCCTTCTTTTTCTTCAGGATTTACAATCCTTTTTTCCACCCCTTTTAAATTTAATCTAACAGTTATTCTTTTCGATAAAGTTTGCTCTATTGGTATAATTTTGCTCTCTTTTAAAATTTCTCCTATTTTCTGTTCTTTCCACTTGGGATAATCATTTCCATTTTCATCCCTAAATCTTAATTCTTGAGAAAATATTTTTTGCATCATACCTTTTTTATATTTTTTCTTAGCTTCAATCAATTTTTCTTGCTTTAATATTCCTTCATCCCATTTAGATAAAATAGTAGATATTTTTATTTGCTCCTCTATTTTGGGCAAAACTATTTCTAATCTATCAAACTCCTTTTGACCTAGAGTTTTATTTCTTCCAGCTCCTCCTGGCGAAGCTAATTCTAACTTTTCTTTTCCTCTTTTTGTTTTAAAATAATATGTTATATACTCTAAGTCTAAAACATCCTTAACAGGCTTGTACATTGGAAATCTATGAGATGCAATCATTCCAAATTCTTTTTCTGTAGTTTTTGCAATTGCTTGCTCCCAAGCAAAAACTATATTCACTATAAAAACATTAGGTTCTATCCAAAAAACTCTCTTATTTCCTAACTCTACACCTAATTTATGTTCTTTATGAAAAATGCCTTTTCCATGAGATCTAATCCCTATCTCTTGATATAATTTATCTTTTTCTACTAAAACTGGATTATTAACTCTATTAAAAATTTCTTCCATTTTTACTTTTTTCCAATCAATTGGATACACTCCATCTCCAATTTTCCTATACCCTTGGGGTAGCTCTTTATTTTTAATTTTTTCTATTCTTTCTTTAATTTCTATTCTCATCTTATCTCCTAATATTAATTTCTATTATTTATTGGATTTATTAAAACTTTCACAATTAAGTCTTTTTCAATAGCCTTACTTTCAGCAATCATGAGAACTATAGTAACTAAAGTGTTATCACCAATTCTTTTATTTCCATCTAAAAAAGAGTGATTTTTTACTATAAAGTATAAAAGATTTAGTTTCTGAAATTACTTTTAATAACCCTTTAGCTTCATTTAATTGAACCTATTGCTTTTCAACCATTCTCTCTAAAATTTTTATTGTAACTTTTAATTCACCAAACTGAGCATATTTTTCTTTTAATTTTTTCTCATTTATCAAATAATCCTTTATCAAAGAATCTTTTAAAAGCTTTGTTGCTCATATTCTAAATTGAGTTCCTTGCTTTGATTTAACTCTATATCCTACAGATATGATGACATCTAAATTATAAAAAAGTATTTCTCTTTCAACCTCTATTTAAACTATCTGGGATTTCCAGATAGTTGATTCCTCAATTAATTCTTCCTCTTTATAAATATTTTTTATGTGTTCATTAATTATTTTTATACTTTTATCAAAAAGTTCTGATATCTGTTTTTGAGTTAGCCAGACATTTTCACTTTCTATCCTAACTTCAAATTTTATATTTTTTTACTGTCTTCATATATACCAATTTGATTTTCCATCTTTACCCTCTTAAACCTAGCTCTTCTAGAATCTTTTTCATCTCTCCTCTTATTGAAACTAATTCTGTCTCAATTTCAAGAATCTCATCTTCTAAAACATCTATATCAACAATCTCTTCATCCTCAAAAGTATCCACATATCTTGGAATATTTAGATTAAATCCATTTTCTTCAATCTCTTCTATTTGAGCTATATGAGAGTATTTTTCTATCTCTTTTCTTTCTTTATATGTGCTAACAATTTTTTTAATATCTTCATCTCTCAATACATTTTGATTTTTCTCTTTTGCAAACTCATTACTTGCATCTATAAATACAATATCCTTGTCTTTTCTATTATTTTTGAAAATAAGAATACAAGCTGGGATGTTAGTTCCAAAGAATAGATTTGCTGGAAGCCCAATTACTGCATCTAATAGATTTTCTTTAATTAATCCCTCTCTTATTTTACCTTCACTTGCTCCTCTAAATAAAACTCCGTGAGGTAAAACTACAGCTACCGTTCCCTCGCTATTCATACTCGCTATCATATGTTGCACAAAAGCATAATCCCCTTTCGATTTTGGAGGAATTCCATATATAAATCTTCCGTATTTGTCAGATTTTGCTTCCTCTTCTCCCCATTTATCAAGAGAAAATGGAGGGTTTGCTAAAACCACATCAAATTTCATAAGTTTATCATTTTCAAGTAGTAACGGGTTTCTTATTGTATCTCCCCATTGGATTTTTGCATCATTTATATCGTGTAAGAACATATTCATCTTAGATAAAGATTGTGTTTGACCATTTCTCTCTTGTCCATAAATCTGAAAGTTTTTGCTTCCAACTTCTTTTGAAGCTTTTATAAGCAGTGAACCAGATCCGCAAGTTGGATCATATATTCTATCTCCCTCTTTTGCTCCTGCTAACTTTGCAAGCAAAGTTGAAACTTCTGCTGGAGTAAAGAATTCTCCACCTTTTTTTCCTGCATCTCCTGCAAAATGGGCTATAAGATACTCATATGAATCTCCTATTACATCATTTCCTGCAAGTTTACTAGGTCTAAGATCTAACTCTTCACTATTAAAATCTTCTAATAAATGCTTAAGCATTGCATTTTTCTCTTTAGTTCTTCCAAATTGAGCTTCTGAATTAAAATCTATATTTCTAAATACTCCTTCTAATTTCCCTTTATTGTCTTCCTCAATTCTTTCTAGGGCAGAATTAATAATCTCGCCAATATTTTCTCTATTTCTATTTTCAAAAAGATATTCAAAAGTACAAGTTTCATCAAGAGTAAACTTTTCTCTAGATAACTGTTTCTCAACTCTATCCATTTTTCCATCATATTTTAATATTAGTTCGTCTTTCTTTTCTCTATAAAAATCTGATAGGTATTTTACAAATAACATTGTTAAAATATAATCCTTATATTGAGATGAGTCCATTGTTCCTCTGAAAGTGTCGCAAGCTTTCCAAATTATATTATTTATTGTTTCTTGTGTTGTTTTTTTCATTTATTTATCCTCCACTATTATTCTATTTATCTCTGCTTTATATTTTAATTTTTTTAGCTCAATTAACCTTTCAAAAAGTTTCACTTCTCTCTGATAAAGTTCATCTAAAATCACTTTTTTTCTTTGTTTTTCTATATCTATTATTGGAATTATTATTTCAGATAATACAGATGTTTTTAAAGTAATTATACTGCTCCCTGCAAGATCTTTTTCATATTGCTTTTTTACATAATTACTATTTAAAATCATAGTTAAATATTCAGGTATTATATTCATGCCTTTTTTTAATCTTATAATTGCAAATAATGATGGAATTAACATTTCTTCTTCATCCTTTATGCAAATTACTATATTAGGTTCTCTTAATCTTACTAAAACATCTCCTTTTTGAGTCTTAAACTCTTTTTCAATCTCTTCCTTTAAATCAATCTCATCACAGAAATTAGAAAGAAATTCTCCTGACTCATGAAATGATTTTAAAGTAATTTGTTTATATTTGAAAGGGTTTAATCCCAATTCATTTTTTTTTCTAGAAGTAACAAGTCCTGTTCTTATATCTGCTATTTCTTTTAAAAACATTCCTACCTCCTTTTGTATTATTTTTAAGTTTACAATAGTAATATAGCTTATAATTTTTTCTTTGTCAATTTTTTTGTATTATTTTTAAGTTTACAGATAAAAAAAGCGATTTATTTAATTATAAAATTCATTATTTTAATACTATCAAATATAAAATCCATATAAACAGAAAAAACAAGAGTTTTAAAAACTCTTGTTTTCACTAGATATAATATTACATACTCTATAAAAATGTATCTCTATTTTGAAAATTTTTAATTTATTTCTAAAATTTTATCCCTTTTTCAAAATTACATTAAGCCATCTTTCTTTTTCTCTTCCAGGCCTAACATCTCCAGTTTCAAAAGTTTCATAATAACAAAACTCTAAATCTTTTATTAAATCTAAAAATTTATCCTTTGTAAAACAAGTAAAACTTCTTCCATCTTTCTCATAGTTACTTTCTCCGTATTTAAATGATGCATATATAACTCCATCTTTCTTTAAAGCTTTATGACATCTTTTCAATGTTTCTAAAACCTCTTCCTCTCTTAGATGAAGTAATGAAGCACAAGCCCAGATTCCTATAAATCTATCTTGGAAATCTAAATCTTTCATATCCGCCACAATAACCTTTTGTCCAATAAATTCACTAGCTTTTTCAGCTAGAACTGGTGAGAGATCTAAAGCTGTAACCGTAAACCCTTCATCTAAAAAGTGCTTAGCATCTCTTCCGCTTCCGCAACCTAAATCAAGAATTTCCCCTGTTTTTTCTGAAAGTTTCTCTTCAAAAATCTTATAAGTAGCACTCATATCTGCATTTACTGTGTTGTTAAAAAAATCATCTGCATTATCATTATAAAATTTTACTGACATTTACCCCTCCAAATACTATATTTTACACTTTTTATAAAACACTACACTTTAAACAAATACCTATTTTTAAGTCACAAAGTTAACTTATTCCTATTTTATAAGTACTTTCATATAAATTAAAGTTAAAATATGCTGTTTTACTACTTTTTTGACAAAAGTTCATTTTTTTGACTCTCTAATTTCAATTTTAACCTTTTTGCTCATTTCCACTCTATAAAGTATGAGCACCCATATAAAATCAATTGAAACTGCACAAAATCGATTTTAAGGGTGCTCTTATCTTTTGTATTACACTTTATATATCTTTAGAGCTTCAACCTCTCTATTTCTTAACTCTCTTCAAGATTCTATCTTTTAAATTAAAATCTTTTTCAATTTTTTTATTGGTAAGTCTTTCTAAAGCAGATAGGTTTCCATAACGACAAATATCGTTCATTTCACTTTCAGAAAGAGTACTTGTTGTTTTTGACATCAACTCTTGAAAACGTGTTTTGTTAGCTATAAATTCTTTTATACAACTCTCCTCTTTTGTAGAAAAAAGATTATAAAAATCACTAACATAATTATCTGGAATCATATATGGATTTTCATTTGGAATAAACATAATCTGCATATTTGATCCTCTTGTCACATGGTGAAGAGTTTTATCAGGAGACTCCCAAACCGCGAACACTTGCTTTTCAAATAGAATATCCGACTCTAAAATTGATACTCCATATACAATTTTTCCACCGTGTAAGTCTATATATTTTGCAACCGTTTCAAAAGAATCATTAATATTGTATTTTCTTATTTGTATATTATGATCTAATTTTCGAGTTAAAAAAACATAACTTTTAGAATGGATAAATTGTTCTAATTCATTGTACATAATTTCTGGACAGTTTAATTTTGAGTGAGATTTCATTATTGCCTCCAAAAAATCAAATATTTTTTGATTTTACTTATATTATACCCCGTATAAGAAACATTTACAACAAATGATTGAAACTAAAACTTTTTTAGCTTTTAAAACATTAAATTTCTTTAATCAAATAACTACCCTTATTTGTTTTCTTTAAAGCATATAATGCTAAATCAGCTAACTTATACAACTCTTTAAAGTTACAGTTACCCTTTTTATCATAAGCTACTCCAATAGTTGATTTTATCTTTATTTTTTCAATTGTCATTTCTAATTCAGCTATCATTCTTTCTAAGTAAACTTCTAAATCAACCTTAGATACATTCTCTAAATATACCACGAATTCATCTCCGCCTAGACGTCCTACAATCCCCTCTTTATCAAATATCTCCTTAAGTTTCATCCCAATGAAAGTTATGACCTCATCTCCTTTTTGATGTCCCATACTATCATTTATACACTTAAAGTTATCCAAATCAATTAGTATCAAGGATTGTAGTCCTGTTACTTTTTTAGCTTATGAATTCTTTTCATTTCATCTTTTGTGTATCCTACCATCTTATAAAATGCTGAATTAGCTTTTAATATAGTAGAATATTTATCATTTTTACATATTAGTGCTCCGCAACTTATTTTTTCAAAAAAATCTATATCTTTCATATTATTTAACCTACTTTTTATTTTTCAAATTTAATTTATTACTCATACTTTTTAGCATAAACTCTTTTTAGAATCCATCTTAGTCGCCAAGTATAAAAATGGTGTATCCATAGCTGCAACTATCCATTTTAATATATATGTACTTAAAAATATCTCAAACATAACTTCAAAAGAGAAAATCCCTGTGAAGGCTAAAGTTGTAAATAAAATATTATCCACTAACTGACTTACCATAGTACTTCCATTATTTCTAATCCATAGATGCTTTGGAAACTTCTCTTTTAAAATCTTATACAGATATATATCTACATGCTGAGATATTGCATACGAAACTAATCCAACTATCATAAATCTTGGGAATAATCCAAAAATCGATTTTAGATTACTATGCATCTCTAGTCCGTCTGCTTCTGGAGTAAACATCAGTGCAAAGTTTATCATAAATGCTATAACTATATTAGTAAAAAATCCTATCCAAATAGCTTTCTTAGCCTCTTTTTCTCCATACTTTTCAGAAAGTATATCTGTAACTAAAAATGCACTAGCATAAGGTATATTTCCTAGTGATGCATGCAAACCAAAAAGTTTAACTAAAACCATTACCTCAACACTTGCTATAAACATAGATATTGGAATCCAAATAAAAAGTCCTGTTTTTCCAAAACATTTATAAGCACCTAAAACAATAATAAAACTTAAAAACAGTTTTATTATCCATAACATCTCATTTTGTAATAACATTCCATTCATCATCATATTAATACCCCTTTAACACTATTTCGTTATCTTTTTTATTTTCAGGAAAAATTCTATGAAAGAAAAACTCAAAGAATCTTTTCTCATCCACCTCTGTATTTATAAATACATTTGGTGTTTTTCTATAAAAATCTCCAATATCTATTAACGTCTGTCCAATGGCTCTTCCATTTTCAACACATTCTAAGTGAGTTAAAACTCCACTACATAGACTTGGCTCTATAAAATAAGCTACTGCTAAAGGATCGTTTATTACACAACCTAAAGTTCTTTCTTGCATCCAATGAAAATCAACATAAAATCCTGTTATATTATAAATAAAATCAGCTATTTCATTTTTCATCTGCTTTAAATACTCTCTATAGTTTAGTGTTAAAACTATTTTTCTAGTTACATCTAGTGGAATAAGCTCTATTGGCTTATCTACATTTTCAAAAACAATATTTACTGATTCTGGATCTACCCAGTAGTTAAATTCAGCTACTTGAGAACAATTCCCGTTGGTTCTAAAAGCACCTCCCATAGAAACAATTCTTTCAGCTCTTTTTAAAATCTCTTTTTCCCTCTCCACAGCCTTTGCTAAATTTGTCATTGGACCTAATGCTATGATAGATATATCATCATTCTCTTTTAAAGTTTTAATAAGATAATCCACAGCTCCTAATTTAATAGCATCTTTTGGAATGACAACTTCTGGTAAAACATCTCCAACTCCGTCGTCTCCATGGGTATCTTGAGCTGTTACTAAATCTCTTTTAATCGGATTATTATCTCCTAAGAAAATAGGAATATCCTCTCTTTTTAGTAACTTTAAAACTCGATAAGCATTAACTCCTCCAATCTCCACTGGAACATTTCCAGCACAAATAGTAATTCCAATAACATCTAGCTCTGGTGATTTCAGTGCTAAAATCAGCGCCAGTGAATCATCAATTCCTGGATCACAATCAATAATTATTCTTTTCATAACCTCTCCCTTTCTGGGATCCACACAAACAAAAAAGGCTAGAATAAACCTAGCCCCTTGCTGGTTTTTTTTACAGATGGATCTCCCAAACATCTTTTTTTATAAATTTAATTCTAAAAGAGTATATCATCTCTTTTAGATTTTTTCAACTAAATCTGATTACAGCTTTATAATATAAAACTTCACTCCATTTATTACAATAGTATCCTCTTTTTTCTTCCCAATCTTATCGAACTTACTGTGAGTATATCTTCTCACTAATTTAGCTGGATAATCTTTTGAAGTTTTAATAGAGATTAACTCAATTGTACTTAAAAGCTCCACTCTATCACTTGAAACTAAATAATCATCTGCACCATAAGAAAATAAAACTCCTTTATAATAACCATCTGGTTTTATCATCTTAAAATTAAAATTCTTTCCTGTTTGTTTTACTATGTACTGCCCTAAAGCAGATATTTTTTCCTTCATTTCTTACCTCTTTTATTTCTTATTCTACTTTTATCTTTAAAAGCATTTTTTTGTGTCCTGATCCACAAGGTAATGTACATTTAGCAGTATATTCTCCAACCTCTTTTGGTGTTATCTCCACTGTTTGGGCTTTTCCAGGAGATGCTTCTAAGTTAAACCCTAAGTCTCTTGATCCTAAACCATGATCTCCCTCTTTGCTTATCAAAGTTAATTTCACAGGTTCATCTTTTTTTAAAACAATCTCTTTTGGTTCATAACCCCAATTATACGCAGTTATATCAATCTCTTTTCCCAAAAGTGTCGCTGATAAAAATGTACATAATCCTAAAATTTTAAAAATTTTCATAATCTACCTCCTAAACTTAAAATAAGTTAAAAGGTATTACCAACTAAATCTCTTTTTTCATTTTTTCGCAGAATTTTTTTGCTTTTAAACTGCTTTCATCTATATCTAACTCTATTTTTTTTATAGAAGTATCCTCTTCAGGTAAATGAGTTAAAATAAAATACCCCAATCCTCTATTTTGATACTTGGGACAAATAAAAAGTTTTTCAACTTTAAAAGTTCCTACTTCACTTTGTGATTTTAAAAATATAGCTCCTATTATCTCATTTTCTAAAAATATAACTTTTCCAACACTATTTTCTGTTATATTTTTAAACTCTTCGTAACTCTCTTTTTTTAAACTTTTTCTAAATGCATTTCTATTTATATTCCAAAGAGCATTGCAATCACTTGCTTTAAAATCTTTAATCTCTACCATTTTCTCTCCTCCTAAATATTTTTTAGTTCCTTTTGTGGTCTTCCAAAATAATACCCTTGCCCATAACTAACTCCAATATCTTTTAAAAATTCAAACTGTACTTTTTCTTCTATTCCTTCTGCTACAACTTTAAGTTTTAAACTCTTTATCATATTTGTTAGTCCTAAATATACATTTTTTCCTTTCTCGCTCTCTCCATTAATGCTAGAAATTAGTGATTTATCAAACTTTACAACATCTATCGGTAGTGTTGTTAAAAGTCCTACAGTAGAGTATCCCGCTGTAAAATCATCTATAGAAAGATATATTCCCTTCTCTCTAAATTTATTTAATTTTGTTATAACATCCTCTGCATCTTTTAAAAATGTACTTTCTGTTATTTCTATCTCTAAATTTTTTCCACTTAAAGAGTATTTTTTTAAAAGATTTAATATAACTTCTACAACCTCTTTTCTTTTAAGAGTTTCTACAGACATATTAAAAGACATTCTAAAATCTTTATCTACAACACCATCTTCTATAAGTTGTTTTGTCTTCTTTATTGCCTTTTCAGCAATTTTATAATCAACTTTATAGATTATTCCTAAGTTTTCAGCTATTGGTATAAATTCACTTGGATAAATCTCTCCTAGTAAATTATTATTCCATCTTGTTAAAGCTTCCGCACCTATTACTTCTCCATTTTTCAACTCATATTTCTTTTGGAATACTGGATAAAACTCTGTATTTATTGATTTATTAATTAAATTTTCGATTATTTTTTTTCTTTTTTTAGTTTTTATAAATTCATAAGTTGCTTCTTGTGACCACTTTTCTTCACTTTTTTTTGCTGAATACATAGCTAAATCTGCATACTTAAAAGCATACTCCATTGAATTTTTCTCTTTTTTTAAATAATATCCTAAACTAAAAGAAATATTATACTTTTTCATTAAATTTGAATTTTTAAAAAGAGATTCTAATTTTTCTACTTTTAATTTTACATCTGTTGTATAACAAGAAAATATGTAAAATTCATCACCTGATATTCTAAAAATATAATCATTAGCAAAAACTTCTTTTAAAAGTTTTCCAGCTTCCACTAACACCTTGTCACCGTAATCATGTCCATAAGTATCATTTAATAGTTTAAAATTATTTAAATCCATTAAAAAAGTACAACCACTTATATCACTATTATTTTTACAAAATTCATTATAAACTCTTCTACTATATAAACCTGTTAATTCATCTTTTAGTAGTTCTTTATTTTTTCTTTTATGTATTAAAACTTTAAAGGTTTGATAAGCTACCAGTAACATTAGAGCTACACAACTAAGAATAACTACTGCAACTAGTTCTTTATGTCGCTCTTGCTGATGAAGAATCTCTCTTTTTTTATTTAACTCTGACACTTTAAGAATATCTTTCAAATCTACCATTTCTAATATAGCTTTATTTAAAATATTTTTTAATATTTCTCTGTCTTTATTTAAAGCTAAGTTTATAGGTACATTTTCAAGAATTTTTATATTATATCTATTTTTATCATATATGTCTGAATTTAAAGATAAAACTGCAGTTAATTTATTATTTTTTAAATCTGATAACATTTTATCTCCATTTAAGTAAGCTTTTATATCGCTTTTTAAAAAATGATCTTTAGCTACACTTTCTTCTATTGAATTTTTTATAACACCAACTGTTTTTTTATTAGATAAGTTTTTGAAATTTTCTATTTGATAGACATTTAAGTCATAAATTTTTTTAGTAAATATAAACGTCTGCTCTCTTTCAGCTGTTTTTGAAAGAGTTAAAACATCTATTTCACCTTTATTAAACTCTTCATAAATATTAGCCCACTCAATTTTTTCACCATTTTCTTTTTGAGTTATATTAATATTTAACCTTCTAAATAAACAACCTAGTAAGTCTGGAAGAACTCCTACAAATTTTTTATTCATAGATGAATAATTACTAACATTTTCAATATTTCCATAGGAAATTTTTAAAGGTTCTAAATTTTTTAGATATTCACTTTCTTCATCTGTTAAAGAATTTAGAAATTTATTTTTAAATAAATATTCCCTTCTTTTTTTTAACCAGTTCTCTATCTTTTTATTATACTTTTCATCTAAAGCATTATTTATTATACCACTTAAATTTTCATACTCTTTTCTAATTCCAATTGTAGTTTCAGGAAGTTTACCCACATTTAATTTATTAGATTCACCTATTGTACTCAGATTTGTTTTGGCAAAGTACTTAGGATTCTCCATATCTAGTTCATCAATTTTAATAACTTTCATATCTAGTTCATTTTTTAGTTTAAATCTTTCTAAAAATTCTTCATAGACACTATTTTTAGTTACATAAACCTCTACTCCATTTAAATCCTCTGGAGCATTTAAATTCTTATCTTTTGAAACAACAACTAGTTCCTCATCGAAAATTTTATTTGTAAATATTGTAAAATTACCTCTACTGTCAGTTTTAGATAATAAACCTAGAATATCAATTTTTTCATCTTGGAATTCACGATATATAGTATCCCAATTTCCTTTTCTTAATTTTATATTAAGCTGTAAATAATTTCCTAATAGCTCCTCTAAAATATCATTTAATGATTCATTATCTATTTTATCATTTGCAAAATAGTTAGTTTTTATCCCTAAAACTAACTGCTTTTCTCTCAACTCTTGAAGATATTCTTTCTCCTTTTGGTTTTTAGGAATATATATATCCATCGAAATTATAAATTTAAAACTTAAAAAGAAAACCAAAAGTATTCTTTTTATACCCATTCATCCCCCCTCGAAAATTAGAAGTTATAAAATTTTTTCTAAAAACTTTTCAATTTCGCTTTTTATTTCAGAAATAGAAAAAAATCTTACTTTCTTCATAATTTCTATCCCGCCGTAATATATGATTAAAACAGGCGTTACAAAAACTAAAAATTCTCCTGACACTTCAGGATTCTTTTTTGTATCTATTGGAAAAAATTTAGAATTTTTATATTCTTTAGAAAGCTCCTCTAACCTAGGGAGCATAGCACCATCCACTCAACATTTTTTTGTTCCATCATAGATATATACAAATCCAAATTTCTCATTTCTCATATCTTTATAGTTCATATTCCCCTCCCTATAAATGATTTTATATCTTTTATTTAAATTATATCTTGATTTCCATTTTTTTTCTAGGAAAAACTAAAAATTCTTTTCCATTTTTTATTTTTTGGTTTTACTTGTCTTTTACCTGTTTTTTATTTTACCTTTACATACATACCGTATAATACTATTAAATTGAAAAATGGGGTGATTTTATGACATTTAATAAAAAAATATTAGGTTCATTGGTTTTAACAACACTTTTAGCTAGTTGTGGTTCTTCTGAAAAACCTGTATCTAAAGAAAATAATAAAACAAAAGAGATTACAGTTTATACAGCTTTAGAAAATGAACAGATTCCTGAGTATCTTCAATCTTTTAAAGAGCAATATCCTAACATAAAACTTAATATTGTTAGAGAATCAACAGGTGTTATCGTTTCAAGAGTTTTAGCTGAAAAGGATAATCCACAGGCTGATGTTGTATGGGGAACTGCTGCTACTGGACTTTTAGTTTTAGATGAAGCTAACCTTTTAAAGGAATACTCTCCTAAAGACATTGAAAAAATAAATCCAAAATTTAAAGATAATACAGGTAAAGATCCTAAATGGGTTGGAAACAACGCTTGGATGACAGCTATTTCAGTTAACACTATTGAAATGAAAAAATTAGGTTTAGAAGAACCTAAAAATTTCTCTGATCTTTTAAAACCTGAATACAAAGGTTTAATCTCTATGCCTAACCCGGCTTCTTCTGGAACTGGATTTTTAACAGTTTCTGCTTTAGTCCAACTTTTAGGAGAGGAAAAAGCTTGGGAATATATGGCTAGCTTAGATAATAATATGGGTGTTTATACTCACTCAGGATCTAAACCTGCTAAAACAGCTGCATCTGGAGAGTATCCAATTGGAATATCTTATGGATATCCTGGAATAAAAATAAAAAATGATGGAGCTCCAATTAATGTTTATTTTCCTAATGAAGGTTCTGGTTGGGATTCTGAAGCTAATGCTCTTATAAATAAAAAGAATATTAAAGATGAAGCTAAGGTATTTTTAGATTGGGCTATCTCTGAAGATGCTATGAAAATGTATGCTAAATCTTACGCTATTGTTTCTAGAGATATCAATGTTGCTCCACCAAAGGGGTTCCCAGAAAATCCTATCAATCAATTAATCGCCAATGATTTCTCTTGGGCTGCTGCTAATAAAGAGCGTATTTTAACTACTTGGGAAACAAAGTTTGGTTCAAAAACTGAAAAAAAATAATAAAGGGGTACTAATGAGTTATTTAAAGATAAAAAATGTTGAAAAAACTTTTGGTAAATTTAAAGCACTAAATAATATAAATTTCGAAATAGAAAGAGGGGAGTTTATCTGTTTTTTAGGTCCATCTGGTTGTGGTAAAACAACACTTCTTAGAATTATTGCTGGACTTGAAAATGTAGATAGTGGTGAAATTTTTTTAAAAGATGAAAACATTACAAAAAAGCATCCTGCTAAAAGAAATATGTCAATCGTTTTCCAATCTTATGCTCTTTTTCCAAATTTAACAGTTGGAGAAAATATTGCTTATGGGATGAAAAACAAAAAAATACCAAAAGATATAATTCAAAAGAAAATAGATGAGTCTCTTGAGCTTGTTGGTTTAAGAGGTCAAGAGCATAAATATCCAAATGAACTTTCAGGTGGACAACAACAAAGAGTTGCACTTGCTAGAGCAATATCTTACTCACCAGATATTCTTTTATTAGATGAGCCTCTTTCAGCTCTTGATGCTAAAGTAAGAGAAAAGCTTAGAAACGATATAAAAGATCTTCAAAAAAAACTTGGAATCACAACTATAATGGTTACTCATGATCAAGAGGAAGCTCTTTCAATGTCAGATAGAATAATCGTTATGGATAACGCTAAGGTTGTTCAAGTTGGAACACCACAAGATATCTATGAAAATCCAGCTAACAATTTCATTGGAGATTTTATAGGAAAAGTTAATAAGTTTGAAATCAATGGAGCAAAAGTCATGGCTAGACCAGAGGATATCTCTCTTGCTGATGAACAAACAGATAATTTCTTTATGGGAACATTGGAATCTTGGGAGTATATGGGATCATACTACAGATTAAAAGTTAATAAAAAGAACTATATCATTGAAGTTGATATCTGTAGAAATAATATTGCTCATATTCCACTAAAAAAAGATCAACATATCTTTCTTAAAGTTGAAAGAACTTTAGGAGGAGGAGTTGAATGGAGCTAGTTTTTAAAAAATCAGAAAAACTACTTTCAGAAAAAATTAGAGATATCATTGTTTGGGGAATTGTAATCTTTTTCGTTGTTACTCTTCTCTTTCCACTTATCTCTTTAAGTATAAAAGCAACAGAGGACAATGCTGGAAACTTCATTGGTTTACAAAATTTTATACAGTACCTTACTAGTCCTGGAGTAGTATCCTCATTTTTTAATACAGTTAAAATAGCAACTTTAACTATGGTTATAACTTTAATTTTAGGATTTGGTTACTCTTACGGAATGGCTAGAAGCAATATAAAAGGAAAAGGAGTTTTAAAGTTTTTAATTCTTCTACCTATATTTGCTCCAACTATGCTACACGGTATCTCACTAGTTTATCTATTTGGAAGAATGGGTGTCATAACTACTGGATTCTTTGGTAGATTTCCTAATCTCGCAACAGATATAAATCTATACGGTTCAACTGGAATTGTAATTAGTGAAGTTATATATACTTTGCCTCAAGCTTACTTAATTATCTCTATGGCTCTACAAAATAGCGACTATAGACTCTATGAAGCTGCTAAAACTCTTGGAACAAGTAAAGTGAAACAATTTTTTACAATAACGCTTCCATCTTGTAAGTATGCTGTTTTTTCTACAGCTACAGTTTCTTTTATTCTTGCATTCACTGACTTTGGAGCACCTAAAGTTGTTGGTGGAAACTATAATGTTTTAGCTACAGATATCTATAAACAAGTTATCGGACAGCAAAATTTAGGAAGAGGGGCAGTTGTTAGTATTCTTTTACTTATTCCTGCAGTAATCTCGTTTTTCTTTGAAAAATCTTTAGAGAAAAAACAAAGAGATACCTTCAATGCAAAATCTATGAACTATCGAATTGAAAATTCAACTGGTAGAGATATTTTCTTCTACAGTTTCTGTTGGTTTATTGGTCTTAGTATATTAGGACTTTTTATTACAGCTGGAGTAGCTTCTTTTGTTAAAATGTGGCCCTATAATTTTGAACTTACTTTAAATAACTATAAATTCTTTGATTTTAATGGTGGAGCTTTCCATTTTTATAAAAACTCAATTACTATAGCTTTGCTTTCAGCTCTATTTGGAACTATCATTGCATACCTTGGAGCATATATATGTTTAAAAACTGAAAGTTTAACAAAGCTTAGAAATGTTATTAAATTTTTCGCAATAGTACCTTTAGCTCTTCCTGGAATAGTTTTAGGTTTAGGATATATTTTCTTCTTTAATATGAACTATATTAGAATTCCACTTCTTGGTTGGATAAATAATCCATTCAATAGTTTATATGGAACCCTTTGGATATTAGTTCTTGTAAACATAGTACACTTTTTCTCTGTTGCTTTTATGACAGCATCAACTTCTTTGAAAAAGTTAGACAAAGAGTTTGAAATTGTATCTCTTTCTATGGGTGTTCCTTGGTATAAAACATTTTTCAATGTAACTCTACCACTTACTAAACACACTATTGGAGAGATATTCATATATTACTTTGTAAACTGTATGACTACAGTTTCAGCAGCCGTTTTCTTATATACTTCAAAAACAACTCTTGCATCTATTGCAATGGTTAACCTTGATGAGGTTGGAGATCAGGCTAAAGCAGCAGCAATGGGAATTTTAATTGTTGGAACAAATCTTTTAGTAAAAGCAATTTATGAAATAATAAAAAAAAGAAATTTTGGGAGGAATAAATAATGAGAAAAGAGATTAAGGCAGTTATATTTGATTGGGCAGGTACTACAGTAGATTATGGATGTTTTGCACCACTTGATGTTTTTGTTCAAGTATTTAAAGAGATTGGTATTGAGATAACTTATGAAGAAGCTAGAAAACCTATGGGAATGTTAAAAATAGATCATATTAAAGCACTATTAAAAATGGATAGAATACACTCTTTATGGTTAGAAAAATTTAATAGAGAGTACACTATGGATGATATCAACTCTTTATATGAGAGATTTGAAGAAGTTTTATTTGCTTCTTTAGAAAACTTTGCTGAACCTGTTCCTGGAATACTAGATCTTCAAAAAGAATTAAGAAATAGGGGAATAAAGATTGGAAGTACTACTGGGTATACAAAAGAGATGTTAGATATTGTTGCTCCTAAAGCAAAAACATTTGGATACTGTCCAGATTTTAGAATTACATCAACTGAAGTTCCTGCTGGTAGGCCATTTCCATATATGATTTATCAAAATATGATAACTTTAAATGTTCCAAGTGTAAGCTCTGTTATAAAAATTGGAGATACAACTGTTGATATGAAAGAGGGAAAAAATGCTGGTGTTTGGGCTGTTGGTATCTTAAAAGGTGGAAGTGAACTTGGACTTTCTCAAAAAGAAGTTGAAACTATGGATTCTGCTGAACTAAAAAAATTAATGGATGCAACTGCAAAAAGATTATATTCTGCTGGAGCTGACTATGTTGTTGAGCAAGTTGGAGACTTACCTAATATAATTGATATCATTAACGCTAAAATGAATGCCGAAGAGGTTATCTAACATGAATAAAATTACATCTGAAGGGGATATTAATACCTCTTCAAATCGTAAAATTTGGCAAGAAAAAAATATAAATTATGAAACTAATTGCATTCTTAGAGATGATGAAGATATCTTTCTTCATCAATCTCTTTCAACACCTTGTCTAAATGTTTTAAAAAAATCTAAAGGTATATATTTAGAAGATATCTCTGGAAAAATCTATATGGATTTTCACGGAAATAATGTGCACCAAGTTGGTTTTGGAAATGAAGATGTTAAAAATGCTATTATTCAAGAGATGGAAGAACTTCCATTTTCCCCTAGAAGATATACGAATAACTCTGCTATAACTTTAGCTAAAAAACTTTCTGAAAAGACAAATGGTCTTTTAAATAAAGTTCTATTTTCACCAGGAGCAACCTCTTCTATTGGAATGGCAATGAAATTAGCTCGACTTGTCACTAAAAAAGATGGGTTTTTATCTTTTTGGGACTCCTTTCATGGTGCTTCAATAGATGCTATCTCCTTAGGGGGTACTGCTCATTTTAGAAATGGTATTGGGAGTCTTTTAACTGGGTGCGAACACCTAGTCCCTTATAGTAACTACAGACCTATTTTTGATGAGGACACTTTTCTAAATATTTTAGATTACACTCTAGAAAAACATGGAAATATAGCAGCCTTTTTTATGGAAACCATTAGAAATACTGAAGTGGAGATTCCATCATATAAACTCATGAGAGGAATAAGAGATATTTGTACAAAACATAATACACTTTTAGTTTTAGATGAAACTGCTATTGCTTTAGGAAGAACTGGAAAATTCTTCGCCTTTGAACACTATGATATCGAACCTGATATTGTTGTTGTTGGAAAAGGACTTGGTGGCGGGATATTTCCAATCTCTGCTCTTTTAACAAAAGATGAGTTTAATATTGGTCAATACACATCTTTAGGACACTATACTCATGAAAAATCCTCTGTTGGATGTGCTGCTGCTAATGCTACTATAGATTTTATCGATAGTCACAGCATTTTAGAAAAAACATCTAATATGGAGAAGTTTATTTTAAAAAAATTAAATATCCTAAAGGAAAAATATAAAATTATTGGTGATGTAAGAGTCATTGGAATGCTTTTTGCAGTAGAACTTGTGAGAGATAGAAAAACAAAAGAAAAAGCTGAGTCTGAAGCTGATAGGATTCTTTATAAATGTCTTGACCTAGGTCTTAGTTTTAAGGTTTCTAGTGGAATTTTAACTCTTTCGCCACCACTTATCATTGAAAAGCACGAACTTGAAAAAGCTCTTGAAATTCTTGAAGAGAGTATAAAAATTGAAAACATAAAACTTTTTGGAGGAAATAACAATGAATAACAATAACTTAACAGATAAACCATATATCCTTTTAACACCAGGACCACTTACAACATCTTCTGGAGTTAAATCAGCTATGCTTAAAGATTGGTGTACTTGGGATAACGAGTATAACTCTTTAGTTCAAGATATGAGAAAAAGAGTTTTAGATGTTGCTGAAGCTGGAGATGACTATACTATGATTCCTATGCAAGGAAGTGGAACTTTCTCTGTTGAGGCTGTTTTAACAACTGTTGTTGGAGAAAATGAAAAAGTTTTAATTCTTTCAAATGGTGCATATGGAGATAGAATGAAAACTATTTGTGACACAGCAAAAGTTAAAAATGCTATCTATAAAATTGAACAAACTGAAACTTATGATTTAACTCATTTAGAAAATATTTTAAAGGAAGATAAAGAGATTACTCATGTTGCTGTTGTTCACTGTGAAACTACATCAGGAATTTTAAATCCAATTAAAGAGATTGGAATAGTTGTTAAAAACTACAATAAAACTTTTATAGTTGATGCTATGTCTAGTTTTGGAGGAATTCATTTTAATATTCCTGAGTATCAAATTGACTTTTTAATTAGTTCATCTAATAAATGTATCCAAGGAGTTCCTGGATTTGGATTTATTATAGCTAAACAATCTGAACTTTTAAAGTGCGAAGGAAAAGCTCGTTCTCACTCTTTAGATATCTTCGATCAGTGGAAAGTTATGGAAAGTGGAAATGGAAAATGGAGATTTACTTCACCTACTCACGTTGTAAGAGCATTTTACCAAGCTCTTTTAGAGCTAGAAGCTGAAGGAGGAGTTAAATCTAGAGAAAAAAGATATAAAGAAAACCAAGATAAACTTGTTAACGGTATGGAAACTCTTGGATTTAAAGCTATCATCTCTTTAGAAAAGCAATCTCCTATTATTACTACATTCTATGCTCCGAATCATCCTGATTATAAGTTCGAAACTTTTTATTCAAAACTTAAAGAACAAGGATTTGTTATATACCCTGGTAAATTAACAAAAGAAGAGAGTTTTAGAATTGGTAACATTGGAGAAGTTTACCCTACAGATATTGATACTTTAATCAACTCTATTAAGAATTCAATGTTCTGGAGATAATCTATGTTAATGGAAGAACGTAGGCAACTTATTTTAAATGAAATAAATATTAAAAATATCGTTTATGTGAAAGATCTTGCAGTGAGATATAGTGTGACTATGGAAACCATTCGAAAGGATTTAGAAGAGATAATATTTGAAAACCAAGATATTAAAAAAGTTTATGGAGGAGCTCTAAAAAGCTCCTCTAGTATAATTGATGAAAGTTACAATTTAAGAAAGGAACTTTTCTCCAATGAAAAAACTATTTTAGCTCAAAAAGGTGTTACCCTCATCAATGATGGCGATTCTATATTTTTAGATGCCGGAACTACAATCTCTAAAATAGTTCCATATTTAAAAAATAAAAAAAATCTTAAAATTGTCACTATCTCTCTTTCTGTTATTAATGAATTTATAAATTTTTTTAGTAATATTGATCACACTCACTCTATATTTCTAATCGGTGGAGAGGTTAAACTAAATCTTTTATCAACATCTGGAATTAAAACATCTTTAGATATCAACAATTATTTTTTCGATAAAGCTTTTTTAACTTTAGATGGTTTATCTTTAGAAAATGGTATAACATCACATAATCACGATGAAGCACTAGTTACTAGAACAGCCTTAAAACATTCTTTAGAAAATATATTTTTAGTTACTGATGAAAAATTCAATACCTCTAAATTTTATAAAGTTTGTGATTTAAATCAAGTTAATTACCTTGTTTCTGTAAATCCTGAAAACAGTTTCCTTAAAAATTTAGTTAAAAATTTTAATATAAATCTCTATTAATGTGTTATAATTTTTTTATTAAATAACGGAGGTAGACTATATGAAGAAAACACTATTTATACTTAAAAATTGTGATAGTTGTGATGTAGTAAAAGGTTTATTCAATAATAGACATGATTTAACTATCTATGATTTGACTGAAGCTAAAGACTTAGCACAAAAACTTAATGTTACTTCAGCTCCTACTTTAGTAGTTGAAGATTGGGAAAGTGTTACTAACTACGTTGGAGTTGAAAAAATTAAAGAGTATTTAAGTGATGAACCTACACCAAATTATCCTTGTGTTTGTTCTGAATAGTTTTACTGATTAAAGGGGGATTTTATGATTGAATTTAAAAATGCATTGAAAAATGGAGATTTAGAAAAATTAAAAGCTAAATTAGAAGATGGAATTGATATTAATGATAGAAGCGGGGAATACAGATATCCTATTCATAAAGCTGTTCTTTTAAAGGATGTAGATATTGTCAGATTATTTTTAAAGCATAATGCTGACATCAATATCCAAGAACCACTACAAGGTAATACACCTATCAACCTTGCTATTTTCAATAAAGATTTACAGATGGTAAGTTTTTTTAAAGAAAATGGTGCTAATTTAGATATTAAAAATAGCTGGGGAATGAACTCACTAGAGTATGCTATCTATCTAAAAAATAATATGAATTTTGATGATATTGATGATATTATTGAAATCTTAAAATAAGAAAAAAAGAGCATTTAGATTTTTAAATGCTCTTTTTTTTGACCTTCATATATACTTATCTCTCCACTAAATAGATAAGCCATAGCACAAGCTACAAAAAGATATCCTGCCATATTGTAACCAAATATCTCTATTCCTATTAAAAATGATGCTAAGAAAGTATTTGTAGATGAAGCAAATACAGCACAATAACCTACAGCTGCTAAAAACTCCACAGGAATTCCAAACCAACTTCCTAAAATACCACCTAAACATGCTCCTATAGCAAAAATTGGAGTAACCTCTCCCCCTTGAAATCCTATTCCTAAAGTGAATATAGTAAAGAACATCTTTAATATCCAATCATAGGAATATAGTTTTTCTTTTGAAAAAGCTATATCAATTAGATTAGTTCCTAACCCACTATATCTTCCACCATAAACTAACCAGATTAAAAATGCTAATATTATTCCTCCAAAAAATATTTTTTTTATTGGATCTAAATTTACCATATATTTATTCTTCTTAAATTTTTTTAAGAAAAAAGCAAAACAATAACCAGCTACTGCAAAAATAAAACTTGCCATTATAAACATAGTTATATTTCTCATATCACTTTTTGGAAATTCCTCTATTATAAAATGAAAATGTTTCATCTCAAAATACTCTGATACTCCAAAGGCTGTATAAGCTGCTAAAAATGCTGGAAATAACGCTTTATATTCCACAACTCCCATATTCAAAATCTCTAAAGAAAATATTGTTGCTGCAAATGGAGTTCCAAAAAGTCCTGAAAATCCAGCTGAAATTCCTGTTGAAATAAGAATTTTTTTCAAATCATTTATATTTAATTTTATTTTTCTTTCTACATATATTGTTATAGTATTTGCTACTGTTGCTCCTATCTGTACTGCCACTCCCTCTCTACCAGCTGAACCACCAAAAAGATGAGTCGCCCATGTTGAAACAATAGAAAATGGTATTAATCTTTTAGGAATAATTACATTCTCCATATGTGCTGCTTCAAATACATAGCCCATTCCTTTTAAAGATCCTTTCCCATATTTTTTATATAAAAATATCATTAAAACACCCACAAAAGGTAAACAAATTATTAATTTATTAAAATATTCAACTCTTAAATTAGCTGCTAATATCAATCCTTTTGAAAAAAATACATCAATAATACCTACTATTAATCCTGTTATAATTGAAAATCCTGAAAAAAATAGAGCTCTTATTATTCTGTCCTTCATATATTCCTCCTTACTCTACTTGTTTTCAGTTACATTTACATCTAAAATATTAAATGGAACGTTTACTCCCTCTTTATTAAATACTTCTAAAATATAAGCCATTAACTCTCCTCTAACTTTATAATAACCTTTTGTTGGGGTCCAAACCATAAATAAAATATTTATACTTGAATCTCCATATTCCATTGTATGTATAAAGTTTTCTCTATCTTTATTTAACCCTTCGTAAGTGTTAGCTATATTTTCCAATATACTAATTACTTTTTTCATATCAGAATCATAAGATACCGATAACATAAGTTTTATACGTCTAAAAAGATTTGCATCATAGTTTATAATATTTCCACTAATCATTACATTATTTGGAACTATGACTCTTCTTCCATCTAAACTAGTTATATATGTTGAGAATACCTCTATTTTCGAAACTTCTCCCATTACACCATTTATCTTTATAAAATTTCCTATACTAAAAGGTCTTGTAAAAAATAGTACTACTCCACCTGCTAAATTCGATAGAAACTCTTTTAAAGAGATACCTACACCTAAACCAATAGCACTGATCATTGTAGCTATTGATGCTTCACTAAAACCAAATGCCAATAATCCTATTAAAAAAAACATTACATTTAATCCTAATTTTGTAACTGATTTAGTGAATTGCTTTGTATTAATATCTTGATTAACTACTGGTATTTTATCTATATACTTGTCTACTTTTTTTGTAAAATACGAACCTAAATACAGTATAATTATAAAAAAAAGGGTTCTAATTAGGAATTCAATTGCATCATGTCCTAAAGTTTGCAATAATGGTTCTCCTGAACTATTTTTTATTTGTAATATACTACCTAATGTTTTCATGCTACTTCCTCCCAAAATAAACTTTCTCTATAATTTATATTATAGATTTAATAAATATATCCTTTAATTTTTTTATAAATTTAAAAGGAAATCTTTATTTTTTTTGTAGAAATAGCACAGATACATTAACTAGCATAGGAGGTATTTTTTATGGAAAAATGGAGATGTAAAGTGTGTGATTGGATTTATGATCCTGCTACTGGGGATCCTGATAATGGTGTAGCTCCTGGTACTGCTTGGGAAGCTGTTCCTGAAGATTGGGTTTGCCCTATATGTGGTGCAGCAAAAGACGAGTTTGAAAAAGAATAACTTTTTTTACTGGGGTACTTTTTAATACCTCAGTTTTTTTTAATTTTTTAAATATAATTTAGGAGGTTATCTATGTCTATGTTTTGTTTTCAATGTCAAGAAACTGCTATGAATAAAGGTTGTACTGTTAGAGGTGTTTGTGGTAAAGCCTCTGAAACTGCTAATTTACAAGATTTATTAATACACATGGCTAAAACGGTTTCTGCTTATATTGAGCTTTTAAATGATAAAATTCCTATAACTGATGATTTACATCGTTGGGTTGTAAATGCTCTTTTTGTTACTATTACTAATGCTAATTTTCACGATGACGCTATTATAAGAGAGATTGAAGCTGGTGAATCTTATAGAACTGCTCTTGAAATAGAACTTTTAAATAATAAAATCTCTGTTCCTGAAAAATATGCAAAATATATCAACTGCCCTACTGATCTTAGTTCAGATGATTCTCTTTTAGATTATGCTGAAAAAGTTGGTGTACTTAGAACAAAAAATGAAGATATTCGTTCTTTAAGAGAGACTATTATATATGGACTAAAGGGAATGTGTGCTTACGTTGAACATGCTTTTAATTTAGGATTTGAAGATGTTTCAATATACAGATTTATTGAAGAAACTTTAGCTAATGTTGACGATGATTCTTTAACTGTTGATGAGCTAGTACAAATGGTTCTAAATGTTGGTAAAGTTGGTGTTGATGCTATGGCCCTTTTAGATAAGGCTAATACAACATCTTATGGACACCCTGAAATAACTAAAATTAATATTGGTGTTAGAAACAAACCTGGAATCTTAATATCAGGGCATGATTTAAAAGATTTAGAAATGCTTTTAGAGCAAACTAAAGGTACTGGAGTTGATGTTTATACTCACTCTGAAATGTTACCTGGTCATGCATACCCGTTTTTTAAAAAATATGATAATCTTGTAGGAAACTACGGAGGATCTTGGTGGCACCAAACAAAAGAATTTGTTGACTTTAATGGACCTATTCTATTTACAAGTAACTGTTTAGTACCTCCTAGGGGGACTTTAGCTGAGTATCTTGAAAGAGTTTATACTACAAATTCTGCTGGTATGGAAGGATGCGAACATATTCTTGCTGATGAAAATGGATTTAAAGATTTCAGCGAGATTATTGAAAAAGCAAAGGCATGTAAACCTCCTATTGAAATTGAACATGGTGAAATTATTGCTGGTTTTGCTCATAATCAAGTTTTAGCTTTAGCTGATAAAATTGTTGATGCTGTCAAATCTGGAGCAATCAAAAAATTCTATGTTATGGGTGGTTGTGACGCTAGAATGCAAGATAGAAAATACTATACTGAATTTGCCCTAGCTTTACCTAAAGACGCTGTAATTCTTACTGCAGGTTGTGCTAAATATAGATATAATAAATTAGACTTAGGAGATATTGGTGGTATTCCTAGAGTTTTAGATGCTGGGCAATGTAATGATTGTTATTCTCTAGCTGTCATTGCACTAAAATTAAAAGAGGTATTTGGATTAGAAGATGTAAATGATTTACCAATTGTGTTTAACATTGCATGGTACGAACAAAAAGCTGTCTTAGTTCTTTTATCTTTACTATATCTTGGATTTAAAAATATACATGTAGGTCCTACTATTCCTGCATTTTTAAGCTCTAATGTTCTTCAAGTTTTAATTGATAACTTTAATTTAGGAACAATTAGTAATGTTGAAGACGACTTAAAAAATTTCTAAAATAAAAAGGCAAACTTTAATAGTTTGCCTTTTTTAATATCTGTTTCATTTCTTTTATTTCTTCGTCTTGACTTAGTATAATCTTTTGAGACATTTTTATTAATTCTTGATTTTTACCATATTTTAAATATTCTTTTGCCATAAGAACAGCACCTTCATGATGAATAGTCATATTTTCTAAGTAACTTTTTGTAACCTCTGTTGCATCATTAGCTTGATTATTATAAGGTTTCATCTCTTTCATCATTTTCACCATTATTTTTTTCATTTTATTTAAAAATTCTGGATTATCATTCCCCCTTAACTCTCCCGACTCTAATAATTTTTGCATTAGTACAACCTCTTTTTCTTGAGAACGAATTATTCTATATGCTAAATTTTTTACATCCATATTCTGAGTATATTTTAGAATTCCTGTACTTGTTATTATTGCTGCTTCGTGGTGGGGTATCATATATATCACAAAATTATTTCCAACATCTTTTGTTAAAAATATTTGAGAACTATTTGACATCATCACACTATGAGCATATTCATCATACTCTTTAAAACCTCTTAAATTTTGCGGAATAATCTCTTCTAAAGGAGTTAATACTGTATAGATTTTACTATCTGACTTTATTTCGTAATTAGATATTTTATGAATATGGTTTTCATTTAAATCACTTCCAGGGGAATTTAAAGAAACTGTTGAAAAAAGTGCTGCAATTCCCACCATTATATTTATATTTTTAAAATCCATTTTTTCAAACCTCCTTGCACTTAAAGTATGTGCTATATTATTATATATAATCACCTAAATTCCTTTTTAATTTAAAGGATTTTCTCAATTCCTTTGTAAAAGTAAAGCATATGATACTTTTACATCTTAAGGAGGATTTTATGTATGAATTTCTAAAAAATTTAGACCCTGTTTTACAGGCTCTTTTGGCTACATTATTTACATATTTTGTTACAATGCTTGGATCTGCTATGGTATTTTTCTTTAAAACAATAAATCAAAAAGTTTTAAATGGAATGCTAGGTTTTGCTTCAGGTGTTATGATTGCAGCTTCATTTTGGTCATTATTAAATCCAGCTATTGAGTTAGCTGAAAGCATCGGTCTTCCTGGATGGAAACCTGCTGTTATAGGCTTTCTTTTTGGTGGCTTTTTCCTTTGGTCTATTGATAAATTTTTACCTCATCTACATCAAAACCAACCTATATCAAATGCCGAAGGAATTTCAACAAAATGGAGAAGAAGCATTCTTCTAGTTCTTGCTATAACTCTTCACAATATACCTGAAGGATTAGCTGTTGGAGTAGCTTTTGGTGCTTTGGCTGTAACTGGACCTGAATCTTCCTCTACATTAGTTTCAGCAGTAGCTTTGGCTATTGGTATAGGTCTACAAAATTTTCCGGAAGGAGCCGCAGTTTCTATCCCTTTAAGAAGAGATGGAATGAGTCGTAGAAAAGCTTTTTTCTATGGACAAGCTTCTGGTATTGTTGAGCCAATAGCTGGTGTCATCGGTGCCATTTTTGTTATTAAAATGACTTTCTTACTTCCTTATGCTCTTGCTTTTGCTGCTGGTGCTATGATTTATGTTGTAGCAGAAGAGTTAATTCCAACCGCTAAGGAGATTCGTCATGATGACTCAGGAACTATTGGAGTAATGTTTGGCTTTGCTATAATGATGTTTTTAGATGTGGCCTTAGGTTAATATATAACTAAAAAAAATGGAGCTATTTCTGAGCTCCATTTTTTTCTTTCTCTACTCTCATTATTATAACTGTTACTTTATTTGTATATTTAGATAACTCATTATAATCTTTTTCTACTTGTTCCCAATCTGGTTTTGGTCTTTCTATTTCTTTTGCTATTTTTGTGCTTAAATACTCCATTCTTTCAAGCTCTCTATCTGCCATTCCTTTTTTTATAGCCTTCATAACCTCTTTTTCATCCATAGAGTTTGATGTTACATCATCATCTAAAACCATATCTGACATTAATTCATTATTTATTTCCTCTTCAAAATTTGGCTCACTTTTATCTAAGCCACCTTCTTTTAAAGTTCTCATCATATTAACAGCCAATTTGTTGGTATACATTGATAATTCATTATACAAAGTTTCAACTTTTACCCAATCTGGTTTTTCTTTTTGAACTTCAGCATCAACTTGTTCCCCTATTTCGTTCATTTTATCCATATTTTCTGGATCCTCACCAATATTTCCCATTACATTTTGAATAAACTCCTCATTGGCCATATTCGTTACCGATATATTATCAATTGTTGGAGTGTTTGTATTTAAATTATTTGTATCCTTTGCAGAAAAAGACGTAATTGACAACATAATAGATAAGATAATTAAAATAATTTTCATCTTTTTATCTCCTTTTAATTTTATATAATCTTAAATATATACTACCAAAAGAGAAGTTAAATTCTTTGAAATTAATATAATTTTTCTAGATTTAATTATATTCTTTGTATCTAAAGTATTGATAAAATAAATGTGACAAAAGTACAAAAAATATGGTATTAATTTAAGTAACAATTCTAGGGGAGTGATTATATGTTAAATAATTTAAATACTCATCGAAACTATCTACATACTATACCGGAACTAGCATTAAACGAATTTAAAACTGCTGAATACATCAGAAAAATTTTAGATGAAGAGCACGTGGAGTATCATTGTGTTGGAACAAGTACTGTTGCTTTTATTTCTGGAGAAAGTGATAAATGCATCGCTTTTAGAGCTGATATTGATGCTCTACCACTAAATGAAGAAAGTATTAATCCATTTAAATCTAAAACTCCTGGGATGATGCATGCATGTGGTCATGATGGACACACTGCCATGTTATTAGCATTTATACAAGAAATTAAACTTTTAATATCTCAAGGAACTAAACTAAAAAAATCTTTAGTTTTCATATTTCAAGCAGGAGAAGAAGGAGCTGGAGGAGCTAGATTTATTATAGCTGATGACTATTATAAATCAAAAAATATAGAGGCAATCTACGCTTTACATGTATATCCTGAAATTAATGTAGGCGAATTTGCTGTAAAATCTGGTTTTGTATCTCTTCAAAATATAAACCTAGACATTGTTCTAACTGGAAAAGGTTGTCACGGTGCTCAACCACATAAAGGAATTGATTCTATACTTATTGGTGCTAAATTAGTTGAAGCATATCAATCAATTAAATCTAGAAATATACCATCTTATGAACACTTTTTACTTACAATTGGAGCTTTCCATGCAGGTACTGTTAGAAATATTATTCCTGGTACAGTTAATATGCTTGGAACTATTAGACTTGAAAATATATCTTTAATACCTTTTATTCAGGAGAGAATGGAGCATATTAATCAAGGATTTGAACTAGCTTTTGATGTTAAAATTGATATGAAATTTCAACCTTTTTATCCTCCAGTAATTAATGACTCCACTCTTTTTGAAAAAGCTTTAAAAGCTTTAAAAGATAAAAAAGTTTTTACTGATATAGCTTTAAGTGGATCTGAAGATTTTTCTTTTTATTCTCAAAATGGAACTCCTGGACTATTAGTATTAGTTGGTGTTAGAGATGAAGAAAAGGGGCATGTTTGTGCTTTACACAATAATAGATTTGATTTTGAAAATGAGGCTTTAATTCATGGTGTTGAATTCTTTAAAAGTTTACTTCAAGAAAATAACGTAATTTAGCTCTATTTTAAAGGAAGTCTTTAAGTTATTTTTAATAATAGAACATAACTATATTATGTATTATTTAGGAGGTTTTTTTCATGAAAAAATATGTTTTAGTATGTTCTTTTATTATTTCAGCTTTTACTTTTGCTGCATCACACGATAATCATCAAGATCATGTTCAACAAAATACAATGAATGATATGCCTATGATGCAATCTCAAAATAATAACTGCCATAATAATATGATGCAAAATATGACACAGATGCCTGGTTGGAAAAGTGACAAAAAAATGATGAAAAGCAATATGATGTATGCAACACCTGAAATGCAAAAAAATATGATTGATATCGAACAAAAAGAATTAGACATTAAAAAAGCGATGCTAGACGACAAAGTTGATTGGAGTAAAGTTGAAAAACTTAATAAAGAAATTGGTGAAATCAGAGCTAAAATGCAAACTGAAATGATGAAAAATCAATATGAAATGATGAAGGCTGCTCCTGCTCCTACAACACCAGCAAAACAATAGTAATTAATAAGAAGAGAGTCTAGTAGACTCTCTTCATTTTTTATCTATTCATCCAATTTAATAATCTCTCATAATTTTCTTTTGCATCTTTTAATCCTAAATTATATAAAGCTTTAATTTTATTTAAATCTCTTTCTAATCTATCTACAACTACTATTTCACTAGGTCTAAAAACAAAAACATCACCTTTATTTTCAAGTTCTTGTATATCTCTCAGTGTTCTATTATATACTAAGTGACGCTTAATTAATGCTTCAGCTACTTTAGGATACTTTCTATAATATAGTTTTATCAGTGGTTGTAATTTTAAAGGTTCTTTTTTATATCCTTCATCTTCCGTTAAAATAACTACATTTTTACTATTTCCATCTAGTATCGATTGAGCAATTGGAATTGGTGAAGCGATTCCACCATCTAAATAGATTCTTTCATTTATTATAGTTTCCTTACAAAAAAATGGTAAGCTTCCTGATGCAATTAGAGATTCTAAAAGATCATCTGTCCCCTTAAAATCTTTTTTAGAAAAAAATTCAGTTCTTCCTTTTACACAATTAAATGCACCTACTTTAAACTCTAAATCACAATTATAAAATGTTTCAAAATCAAAAGGTGATAATTCATAAGTCATTTTTTTATATGCAAAATCTATATTTATATAACTTCCATTTTTTATTAAATATTTATACCCCATATATCTTTCATCATTTAAATATTTTAAGATAATATCAATATTTCTTCTCTTTTGTCTTGAAGCGTAAGATGCTGAGTAAATTGCACCTGCTGAAACTCCAATTGTATATTTAAAATGCAACTGTTTAGATAAAAAATAATCTAAAATTCCAGATGTATAAGCTCCTCTTAATCCTCCACCTTCTAAAACTAATCCTATATTATCCATTAAAATCCTCCTAAAGCACAAACTAATATATTCACTATATTCTACTTTTAATTTAAATCTTTTCTTTCTTTTATTTTTATAAGAGTTTTAATATTCTTTGACTTTTAAGTTATTTTCTTTTAAAATTATAATAAAACTCACGGAGGAGGTTATATATGATAAAAAAATTTATAAGTTATTACAAACCTTATAAAAAGCTATTTTTTTTAGATTTACTTGCTGCTATAACAGTTTCTATTTGTGACTTAATTTATCCTATGCTAAGTAGAGTTGCTGTTAACAACTATATACCTAATAAAAATTATCGAAGTATTATGATTTTAGCGATTACCCTTTTAGGAATATATATTATTAAACTTATTTGTAACTATTTCATGAATTACTGGGGGCATGTAGTTGGAGTTCGAATGCAGGGAGATATGAGAAAAGATGTTTATACTAAACTTCAAAACTTCCCAATAAAATATTTTGATAATACACAAACTGGAAGTATCATGTCTAGAATTGTAAATGACTTACAAGAGGTTTCTGAACTTGCTCACCATGGACCTGAAGATCTTTTCATATCAATTATTATGATCTTTGGTTCATTTTTTCTTCTTTTAAATATTAACGTCCCATTAACACTTATTGTTTTTTCAGTTATTCCATTTATAGTTTGGTTCACTATTAATAGACGCCAAAGAATGTCAGATGCTTTTTTAGAAACTCGTGAAAAAATAGGTGCTATTAATTCAACTTTACAAAACAGTATTAGTGGAATTAGAGTTTCTAAAGCTTTTGTTAATAAAAATGATGAATTAGAAAAATTTAAAAAAAGTAATGTGGAGTTTAAAACTGCTCGTGAAGGTGCATATAAAGTTATGGCTGAGTATGTTTCTGGAATGACTTTTCTTACAGATATGTTAGATTATCTTGTATTAGTTTTTGGAGCTATTTTTACTTATCAAGGTAAAATTAATTTTGGTGATTTTTTAGCATATCTTTTATATATCCGTATTTTTAGTCAACCTATTAAAAGACTTGTTGGTTTTGTTGAACAATATCAAAATGGTATGAGTGGTTTTAAACGTTTCAAAGAGATGTTAGATGAAGATATTGAAAAAGATTCTACAGACGCTAAAGACCTTAAAAATGTTAAAGGGGATATTAAATTTGAAAATATCTATTTTAGCCATGATAAAAAGAATATTTTAAAAGACTTCTCTCTTAATATAAAAGCAGGAGAAACTCTTGCCCTTGTAGGTCCTTCTGGTGGTGGAAAAACTACCATTTGCAACTTAATTCCTAGATTTTATGATATTGATAGTGGTGATATTAAAATCGATTCACAAAGCATCTACAGCTTTAAAATTGATTCACTTAGAAAAAATATTGGTATAGTTCAACAAGATCCTTTCCTTTTCACTGGAAGTATCAAAGAAAATTTAACTATTGGAAAACCTGATGCTACTGATGAAGAAATTATTGAAGCTGCTAAAAAAGCTAATATTCATGACTTCATTGAAACATTACCAGATGGTTATAATACAGAGGTTGGAGAAAGAGGAGTAAAGCTTTCTGGTGGCCAAAAGCAAAGAATTGCTATTGGAAGAATTTTCTTAAAAAATCCACCAATTTTAATATTAGATGAAGCTACTTCTGCTTTAGATAATATAACTGAGCAGCTTATTCAAGAATCTTTAGATGAACTTTCTAAAAATCGAACAACTATTGTTGTTGCTCATAGATTATCCACTGTTAAAAATGCCGATACTATAGTTGTTTTGACAGATGATGGTATTGTTGAAACTGGAACTCACGATGAGTTAATTGCTAATAAAGGTTTTTATTATAATCTACACTTAGGTATCTTACAATAATCTTATTTAAAGGAGAATTATGAAAAAATTTATTCAAAAATATTTTACTTTATTACTTTTAATGAACTTTATATTTGTATTTAATAGTTCTTTTAGCAACAATAACAATATTATCACTGTAGCTCAAGGTTCAAAACCTAAATCATTAGATCCACATACATTTAATGAGTTTCCTACTCTAGGTATCACAGAACATATTTTTAATACTTTAGTTACCCTTGATGACAATGGAACACCGATACCTGAATTGGCTGAAAATTTTACCTATCTCTCTCCTACAGAGATTTTATTTACAATTAGAAATAATGTTAAATTTCACAATGGTAATACGTTAACAACTGATGATGTTATTTTTAGTTTAGAGAGAATGATGGAAAAACCTGGAAGTAGAGTTATATTAAAAGATATTAAATCAGTTTCTAAAACAGCTGATAATAAAGTTCTTATAACTCTGCATGAACCATCAGCACCATTTTTAGCAAACTTAACACTTCCTATAGCTGCTATTATGAATAAAAATTATGTGACAGCTGGAAATAATGTTGCTTTACACCCAATTGGTACAGGACCTTATATGGTTACTAATTGGGGTGATGGTGATAAAATTGTTATGAATAGTTTTAAAGATTATTTTAAAGGAGCTCCTAAAAATAACGGATTAATCTTTAAAATAATTACTGAAAATACCAGTCGTTTAGCAGCTTTAGAAACTGGTGAGGTTGATATTATTTATGCTATATCTCCCATTGATTTTCAAATTGTAGAAAAAAATCCTAACCTAAATCTACTTCATAAAACTACAACAACGACAGAGCTAATGGTTTTAAATGTTCAAAAAAATGGTTTAGATAATAAAAATATTAGAAAAGCTATTCATATGGCTATTGATAAAGCTGGAATTTTAGAAGCTATATTTCTAAATAGAGGTTCTATTGCAACCTCTCCAATAAATCCTAATATTTTTGGAAGTTATCAAAATTTAAAACCTATAGATAATGATATAAAAAAAGCTAAAGAGATTGTTCTCAATGAAACTAAAGAAAAAAAACTTCCAGTTTTTAAAATTTGGACAAGTGAAAATATAGTAAGAGTTCAAATAGCTCAAATTATACAAGCTAATTTAAAAGAAATTGGAATTGAATCAAATATTGAAATTGTTGAGTGGGGAACTTTTTTAAAGAAAACTTCAGAGGGTGCTCACGATATTCTTTTAACTACATGGATTTTAGGTGTTAGTGATATTGACACTGTGGTTACCACTCTTTTCCATTCAAACTCAATCGGAGCTGAAGGAAATAGATCTTTTTATAGTAATCCAACTCTAGATAAAGAGATTGATTTAGCTCGTACCACAACTGATTCATTAAAAAGAAAAGAATATTATAGAAATATTCAAGAGATAATTTTAGATGAAAATCCAATAGTTCCATTAGTTTATAAAATTGATGGAATTGGAATCAGCAATAAAATTCAAAATTTTCAATATAATAAAGCAAGTATGAGAAACTATTATGAAGATATGAAAAAAGTAGATGTTAAATAACATCTACTTTTTAGTTATCATCTCTATTAAATCTTTAATAGTTTCATTTAAATACTGACCTTTTAAATAATCCATTTTTACATCTTCGTAAACGAATTTTTTAATCTCTTTTGGTCTTTCTACAAAAATCTCCCCACACACTTCATATTCCTCTGTTAAAGGAACAATGAAAGGAACTTTAAACTCTTCTACTTCCATTAAAGGTTTTAAAAATTTTTCTCCTCTAGCTTTAGTTATAATAGCCATATCAAAATTTGGATTTAATTCACAAAACTTTTTTAATACAGTTACATTTAATTGAAAGTCCATACACCATGGTTCTCCTGAAACTAAAAAATTTATTTTTTCTTCAATGTTTTTTACAGTATTGATTTCATCTTCAGTCATAGTTATTCTTGAATAATTTTTAGGAATTCTATCTCTTTCACTTTTTATTCCAGTACCCATAAAAGCATCAAAATTCATTCCTGCTGAATAAAGAGTTTTCATATCCATTAAGCTCACCCCATATTTTTTACTATTTATTTAGTATTTTACAATTTTTATACTCATTCTTTTGACCTAATCTATAAGTGCATGTTCCTGATAAAACTTTACACTTTATAGACATATAATCATCTATCATCATTCCTATTGAATTTTCACATTCAAGAGTTGGATATTTATCTAGTACCTCTTTTTTTTCCTCTATTGTTATAAAATATCTTTCCATCTTTAATCTCCTACCTTTTCATTTTATAATATCTATCTCTTAATAAGAAATAATAAGCTCCACTTAAAATATATGCTATAGACATATAATTTAGAATTCCTCTTCCCAAATACTTTAATCCAAGTCCTACTAAAAGACCTCCACTTATAAAAGAAAGAATATTCATAGCATAATATTTCATTTTCCAAGTTATCTCTCTATTTCCTCTTAAATAATGCCCTATTACAACACCTAAATCAGTTACTGTTCCTGTCATATGGGTAGTTCTAATTACCATACCTCTATAACGTATAAATAGACCATTTTGTAATCCTAAAGAAAAGGCAAGAATAAACACAAATAAAACTTCAGTATCTAAATATATATCTAACAGTTTTAATAGTACTCCAATAAATATGAAAGTATCTCCATATCTTTTTCTAAGCTCAAAATCTCTCCCTGACCCTATAATAATACCTGAAACTATTGCTCCAGCAAAAAATGATATTACTAATCCTATCATTATTTTCAAATGTGGTATATTATAATATGCTAAATCAGTTGATATTCTTGTTACGCTTCCTGTTATATGGCTTGCAGTTAGAGAAAATTCCAATATTGCAAAGGCATTCATACCTCCTCCTAAAAAAGCCAATAAACTTATCCATAAAAACAATTTATTATTGATTTGTTCCATTTCTTCCTTCTTCTTAGTACTTTATCTTAAATACTACTTTCTTTAATTCTTTAGGTTCGTTATTTTTTGCTATTAACGGCATATGAGGTTCATCTGGGAAAACTATTAAAAAGTTATCTTTAGTCATATTTAATCTATACTCTTCAGCACCCTCTAAAACTTGAAAATCACTCTCATCATTATATTCAGTTTTTTCTTTTAATGAATCTTTTAAAGAGTAACCAATTCCCTCTTCACCATCAATCACCACATGAATATCTATATATTTTTTATGTCCTTCAAAGAAACACTCTTCTAAAACTTTAGTTTTACACTCTTGAAGATTAAAAAACACATTATCTCCATCTAATTCATTTTTTCCTACTGCCCCATTTTTATAACTTCCATTCTCAATAGCTTCTATAGCCATATCTAAACCACTAGAAATTCCCTTATAAAACTTTAATTCATTCATTTGTCCAAAGATCATTTAATAATCCCCCTTATTTTTTTATATTCTTCTTTAATGATATTCTAAAAACCTTCATAAAGTCAAGCTATTATTTAATTTAGATTGATTTTTTTTGATAATTCTTTTATAATATAGTGTGAAGAAATATATTTAGAGGAGGATATTGTGTTACAAAAATTTAAAAGAAACTTTTCAATTATAGCACATATAGATCACGGTAAATCAACTGTAGCTGATAGACTACTTCAAGCTACTGGAACTGTTACTGAAAGAGAAATGAAAGAACAACTTCTTGATTCAATGGAGTTAGAAAGAGAAAAAGGAATTACAATAAAAGCTCAGGCTGTTACTTTAAAATATACTGCTAAAGATGGAAACGAGTATGAATTAAACCTTATTGATACTCCTGGACACGTTGACTTTATATATGAAGTTTCTCGTTCACTATCTGCATGTGAAGGAGCTCTTCTAGTTGTAGATGCTGCTCAAGGTGTAGAAGCTCAAACTCTAGCTAACGTTTACTTAGCTCTTGAGAATAATCTTGAAATTGTACCTGTTATCAACAAAATTGACTTACCTGCTGCTGATGTAGAAAAAGTTAAAAATGAAATTGAGGATATTATTGGATTACCTGCAGATAACGCTGTTTTAGTTTCAGCTAAAGCTGGAATTGGAATTGAAGAGCTTTTAGAAGCTATTGTTGAAAGAGTTCCTGCTCCAACTTTTGATGAAGAAGCTCCTTTAAGAGCTATGATTTTTGACTCTTTATTTGACGACTATCGTGGAGTTATAACTTATGTTAAAGTTCTTGATGGTTCTATTAAAAAGGGAGATAAAATCAAAATTTGGTCAACTGGAAAAGAGTTTGACGTTCTTGAATGTGGTATTTTTGCTCCAACTAAAAAAGAGCAACCAGAACTTAGCTCAGGATCTGTTGGATATATCATAACTGGTATTAAAACTATCCAAGATACACAAGTAGGAGATACTATTACTCATGCTAAAAGACCTTGTACTGAGCCTTTAGAAGGATTTAGAGCTGCTCAATCAATGGTATTTGCTGGATTATACCCAATTTCTACAGATGATTATGAGGATTTAAGAGAAGCTTTAGAGAAACTTCAGCTAAATGATGCTTCTTTAACATTCATTCCTGAAACATCTCTTGCATTAGGATTTGGATTTAGATGTGGATTCTTAGGATTATTACACATGGAAATTATTGTTGAAAGACTTAGAAGAGAATATGATATAGATTTAATTTCTACTTCTCCTTCAGTTGAGTATAGAATTACTTTAGAAGGAAAAGAAACTTATGTTATCGATAACCCTTGTGATTTCCCTGAAGGTGGAAGAGCAAAGTTCTGTGTTGAAGAACCATATATAAAAGGAAGTATCCTTACTCCAAAAGATTACGTAGGAAATGTTATGGAGCTTTGTCAAGAAAAAAGAGGAACTTACATTGATATGAAGTATATAGATGATAACAGAACAATGGTAATCTATGAGTTACCTCTTGCAGAAATTGTTATTGACTTCTATGATAAATTGAAATCTAGAACTAAAGGATATGCTTCTTTTGAATATGAAATGATTGGCTATAAAGAATCTTCGCTTGTTAAAGTAGATATTCTTGTTTCAGGAAACGTTGTCGATGCATTCTCATTCATTGCTCATACTGATCATGCTGCATCTAGAGGAAGAGCTATTTGTGAAAAGTTAAAGGAAATTATTCCTAGACAACAATTCGAAGTACCTATTCAAGCTGCATTAGGAGCTAAAATAATAGCTAGAGAAACTATCAAAGCTTATAGAAAGAACGTTCTTGCTAAGTGTTATGGTGGAGATATTTCTAGAAAGAAAAAACTATTAGAGAAACAAAAAGAAGGAAAGAAAAGAATGAAACAAATTGGAAACGTAGAGATTCCTCAAGAGGCATTCGTATCTGTTCTTAAACTTAATGATTAATTTAATTTTGGGTGAGCTAACTAGCTCACCTTTTATTTATTGAGGAGGGATTTTATATTTATGAAGCAGTTACACTTTATTTTAAAAAGGATTTTTCCTGACATTTTGAGTATTTTAATTTTTTTATCTGGTACCCTTATTATATTTTCAAATTCATCAAGATTTGATATAAGATATATTAAGTTTATCTATTCTGTTTTACCTGGAGATATTATAACTTTATCTCATCTTTCATCTAATATAATAGGAACTTTTCTTCTTATACTAGCTTATGGAATTTATAGACGATTAGATAGTGCTTACTATTTATCTATTATAGCCTTTATTTTTGCAATATTTTTTAGTTTTTTTAAAGGCTTTAACTATTTAGAAGCAGCTTTCTTTAGCTTTATTTTAATTTTATTAGTTCCATCTAAAGATCGTTTTTATAGAAAATCTTCAATTTTAAAAGATAGATTATCTATAAAGTGGGTGTTATTCACCTTACTTGTTATTTTACTAAGTATCTTTTTTGGCTTTTACTCTTTCAAAACAGTGGAATATAAAAAAGAAGTTTGGTGGCATTTAGTTTTAAATAGACACTATACCATTTTCTTAAGAAATAGCTTTATATCACTGTCTATATTTTGTATTTTTTTAGTTTTTAATTTTTTCAATACTGTATTAAGTGTAGAGAAAATACCTAGTTCAAAAGTTTTAAATGAAATAAAAAAAATAATTAAATCTAGCGACAATAGTTATGCTTCTTTAGCATTATTACCTGATAAATCTATTCTTTTTGACAAAGGAAAAAATTCTTTCATTATGTATGGAAATACTAATAGCAATCTAATTTCTATGGGAGATCCTATTGGTGATAAAAAACATTTTCGTGAAATTATACAAGATTTTTATAGAATTGGAAAACAAAGTGGAAAAAATATAGCTTTTTATGAAATTTCTAAAGAGCATCTTTCTGAATATTTAGAATTAGGTTTAAAAATAATTAAAATTGGAGAAGAAGCTGTTGTTAATCTAAAAAATTATGATATATCAACACCTCTATATAAAAAAATTAGGTATACATTTAATAAGTTTGAAAAAATGAATTTAACTTTTAAAGTTGTCGATTCCATCGAGGGCATTGAATCTCAATTAGAAGAAGTTTCTAATAATTGGTTAAAAAATAAAAAAGCAAAAGAAAAAGAGTTTTCTTTAGGTAATTTTAATTTAGATTACCTTAGAAATTTTAAAATAGCACTTTTATATAACGAAAACAATGAATTGATTGCTTTCTCTAATTTATTGAGTACTGATAATAAAAGTGAAGTTGCCATTGACTTAATGAGATATGTTGAGTCTGCTCCATCTGGAACTATGGAGTATTTATTTATAAAAATAATCAACTGGTCTAAAGAAAATGAATATGAGCGTTTTAGTTTAGGTATGGCTCCGCTTGCTGGAATTTATGGTGGAGAGTTAGCTCCATTATGGAATAAACTTAGTGTATTTTTATTTAACCATGGTGGGAACTTTTACAACTTTGAAGGCTTAAAACAATTTAAAGATAAATTTGCTCCTCAATGGGAATCTAAATATTTAGCATACTCTGGTCATTTTAATTTAGCTTCTCTATTAAAAGATATTGCTCTTTTAATCTCTGGAGGAATTCTTGGTATATTTAGTAAAAAATAATTTAATCAATATATAAATGAAAAAAAGGAGAGATTAACAATCTCTCCTTTAAAATCTTAGTTAGCTTTCTCAGCGTAAACTGAAACTTGCTTCTTGTCTCTTCCTAATCTCTCGAACTTTACGTATCCATCGATTAATGCGAATAGAGTATGATCTTTTCCACATCCCATGTTGTTTCCAGCGTGGAATTTGTTTCCTCTTTGTCTAACGATGATGTTTCCAGCTTTTACAACCTCTCCATCATACTTTTTAACTCCAAGGTAATTTGGATTAGAATCTCTTCCGTTCTTAACAGAACCTTGTCCTTTTTTCTTCGCAAATAATTGTATATTTAATGTAAATAGCATCTAAATTTCCTCCTTCTCTACAAGCTTTATGTGTTTAGGATAACCCTTAGATAGTTCTTTCAACATCAATACCATTGTATCTAATAATACATGAACCTCTTTTTCTTTGTTAGAAAAATCCATTCCCCTCATATCAACGTCTAAGTACCCATCGGAGTCAATTTCAAATTTTGGAGTAATATCCAAAATCTCTTGCAATCCTCCTAACGGAAATTGCATTGCCATGGAAATTGCGGCACAAACAATATCTTGCCCGTACTCAGCGTATTCAGCATGACCATTGGCTCTGTATCTAACTACTTTACCATTCTTTTTAAAAATTTCAATCTTTGTCATAAATTAATTATGCATTGATTGCAGTAACTTTGATCTCAGTGAAAAGTTGTCTATGACCTTTCTTTCTGTGATATCCAGTCTTTGGCTTGTATTTGAAGTTAACAACTTTAGCTCCTTTACCTTGAGCAACAACCTCTGCAACTACTTTAGCACCTTCAACAACAGGAGTTCCAACTTTAACCTCTCCATTGTTTGATACTAAAAGAACCTCTGTTAATTCTACAGTTGTGTTAACCTCAGCATTTAGTTTTTCAACTCTTAATACTTCACCTACTGCAACTTTGTACTGTTTTCCTCCAGTTTTTATAACTGCGTACATTCTAACACCTCCAAAAGTATAAAGATCGCTAGATTCGGTTGCTGACGACCTTATCCAAGCTTAATCTACTGTTTATCTTATCATTTTTTATATGTTTTGTCAACTAATTTATTTCAACCATTCTTGTGATAACGGTGATCCATTTCTAAAGTTTGTAATTTTTTCTAACTCACCTTTTGGAGTATAACTTCTCCATTCTCCATTTGGTAATCCACCTGCTAGTCTACCTTTTTCTCTAATTTTTCCATTATCCCAATAAGCAATCCATTCTCCATTTCCACCTTTAAAATCTTCTTGGTGAAGTATTTTTCCTGTATTATCAAACCATGTTGCTGGTCCTGATATTCTTCCTCCTGAATATGTTATTCTTGAACGGATATTTCCTGTATTTCTATAGTATGTTTCTTGAACTCCATTTTTAACTCCGTTAACATAAGGCTCTTTTAATCCAACTCTTCCAGCTTCAGAATACCAAACTTTATTACCGTTTAATTTTCCATCTCTATACTCTTCTGTATAATGTTTATGAACACCTACTACTGCTGCGAATGTACCTGTGAAAGGAACAGTTGAATTTCCATTATAAGCTATTTTATTTCTAACTTGCTTTTTTGCTATACTAACTTGGTCTATTCCATTTAAAGTAATTTCTGTTACTGCACTTTCAGCTAAAGATACATTTTGTCCTGTATGAATTATATCAGTTTGAGGAATAAACTCACCTTCAGGCATTGTCGATATACTTACATCATATGCTTGCTTAGGTACTGATGGTAACAATATTCTCTCTTCATCACTTATTTTCTTTTCTAAAGGAGTACATCCTACTAATGCTAATAACATTACTCCTATTACTATTTTCATCTTTTTCATAATAATTTTCTCCTAATAAGATTTTATATAAAAAATAAAGCCAAGGAATTTATATAAAATTTCTTGACTCAGTTGTTTATTATTGATAGGCATTAAATAAGCCGGGTTTTGTATTTGTCAATCATTTATCTAGAGCTATAATTGCTTATAGCTTCAAGCAACTTACCCTGAGAGAGGACGAGCAGCCCCTATTCTCTCCTATTTAGTCTTGCTCCAAAGGGGGTTTACCTAGCTTCTTTAGTCTCCTAAAGAACTGGTGGTCTCTTACACCGCCTTTTCACCCTTACTACAATATTGTAGCGGTCTATTTTCTGTGGCACTTTCCTTAAAGTTTCCTTTAGTAGCCGTTAGCTACCCTTTTCGCTCTGTGGAGCCCGGACTTTCCTCTTGCCAAAGCAAGCGATTAACTCTAATACCTATCACTTTTTAACTTGTATTTTCTCTTTTTTCTTTTTACCTGTATTATTCTAATAGATAATACTAAAAATGTCAACAAAATTCCTAAAAATACTTTAGTACCTAGTGTCATCTGTTCTAAATCTTTACTATTCTCTTGAGAATCAGATGTTGCTACAAATATCTCTTGTAACCCTTCAACTAGATTTGTTGCTATCAAAGTCTCATTTTTTTCGCCTACATACTCCTCCACATTTGTTAACAATAGTGATAAATCTGAGGCCATATCTTCAGGATTTAAATCTTGTGAAATTTTCAACTGTACTTTTAAAACTTCATTTTCATTATTTTTTATTAAATTTACAATAACTGTTTTTTCTTGTTCATCTGCTTCAAAACCTTCATTTTCCTCTAAAGTATTTAAATAAAGTTTATCTCCAGTTTTTTCTTGGAAAGTTTCTACAACTGTCAATAACTTTGACTTATCATCTTCTGAAAAAACATTTCTATAATCATTTATTTTTCCAAGGACCAAAGTAGAAAATATCAATGAACCTACCATAACTTTTTTTAGCATCCTATGTTCTCCTTACATTTTTTGAAATATTGGGCCATCATTATATATTGAAATTTTTATTTCAAACTCTTTTTTTAATAAAATTTCTAATAAATTTGAAAATATCCATTCACTTTCAAAATGACCTATATCAATCAAAGTAAAATTTTCTTCTCTTGCATCCATAGCTTCATGATATTTTATATCTCCTGTAATTAGAACTTGTGCTCCTAATTTTTTAGCTTTTCTCCAATAAGATGCCCCTGCCCCACTGACTAAAGATATCTTTTTAATCTCTCTTTCTTTTTTTGATCTTACTACATTTATACTATTTAAATTCAACTTTTCTTTCAATAAATTTGATAAATTTTCTAAGCTTAACTCTTCGTCTAATTTATAAATTCTTCCAATTCCATACTCTCTTCCATTACTTTCCATTGGATCTAATATTTTTCCATTTTTTAATCCTAGTATGTTTTCTCCTAAAAAATCATTTAATCCTGATTTTCCTGAATCTAAATTCGTATGCATTGAATACACTGAAATTCCATTTTCTATTAATCTTATTATTTTTCGTCCTGCTAAAGTATCATTAGTTACCTTTTTCAAAGATGTAAAGATTACCGGGTGATGCGTTATTATTAGATTTGCACCTACTTCAATTGCTTTATCAATAACACTCTCTGTTAAATCTAATGATAATAAAATTCCTGTTATTTTCGAATCCCTTTTTCCTATTAATAATCCTACATTATCCCAATCTTCAGCTAAAGAAGTTGGAAATTTCTCTTCTAAAAAATTTATAATCTTACTTAGCTTCATATTTTTAAACTTCTTCCCCCTCCTAAAGATATTTTTGTTAGAGCTTCTTCAAATAACTGCTCTCCTTCTCCTCTTTTTAAGTCTAAGGCATTTTCAATTTCAAATAAAGATTCTCTTTTATCTCCAATTAATCCATAATATCTTTTTAAAATTTCTTCTTCTAAATGAGATATTTTTTTCAGAACTGAATTATAGTCAAGTTTTTCAACTTCATTTATCTTTTCTTCGATTATCTCTGATTTTTCATCTAAAGGTATTTCATCAGTATTTTCTTCTTCTAATTCTGCTACAATTTCATGCTCTATTAACTCCTCTTTTCTTTTTGAGAAGTATCCTTTATACATATATTTTTCAGTTTCTACTTTTTCGTCTACAAATAATAACATCTCTCTTCTAGCCCATAATTTAATATATTCTAAAATATCTCCATTTGATGGTCTGTACTCTTCTAAAGCTTTTATTATTCCAATATTTCCCTCTTGAATTAAATCTAAATAATCAATTCCAGCTATTAAATAATCAAAAGCTATATTGGCAACTTCTCTTAAATTACTTTCTATTAATTTATGAGCACTTTCCTCTTCATCTAAAGTTTCTAAAACAGTTTTTAATTCTTCTTTTGAAAGTGGTTGAATATAAGAGATTTCTTCTAAATATTCTGCTACAATACCTTCTACTACATAACTATTTTCTTCAACTTTCTCTTCTTTTCTTATATCTACAGTCTCTAATTCTAGTTTTAAACTTGGATTCTCTTTTAAAAATTTTACAAAATCCTTATCATCAATACAATTTTCTAATATCTCTTTTTCAAATGCTTTTACTTTCATGTTTTCCCCTTTTCTTTTTTAATAATAAAATGGGGGATAGAAATTCTCCCCCATATTTTTTATACTTTAAAATCTTCTAGTTTCTTTCTTCTACTTGGATGTCTTAATTTTCTAAGTGCTTTAACCTCTATCTGTCTGATTCTCTCTCTTGTTACTTTAAATATTTTTCCAACTTCTTCTAGAGTTTTTGGTGCACCATCATTTAATCCGTATCTAAAGATTAAAACTTGTTCTTCTCTACTACTTAAAGTTTTTAAAACATCGTTTAATTGCTCTCTAAGTAAAGTTCTATTTGTTAATTCGTATGGATTTTGCATTTTATTATCTTCTACGAAATCTCCTAATTCGCTATCTTCTTCACTTCCAACTGGAGTTTCTAAAGATATTGGATCTTGGTTCATTTCTTGAATACTTTTAATCTTTTCAACTTCCATTCCTAGTCTATCTGCTAAAACTTCTGGAGTAGCATCTTTTCCTGTTTCTTGAAGGTATATTCTAGCTTCTTTTTTAATTTTATTAATTGTTTCTATCATGTGAACTGGTATACGAATTGTTCTACCTTGGTCAGCTATTGCTCTTGTGATAGCTTGTCTTATCCACCAAGTTGCATAAGTAGAGAACTTATATCCTTTACTATACTCAAACTTTTCAACCGCTTTCATTAATCCTATATTTCCTTCTTGAATTAAATCTAATAGCTTTAATCCTCTATTTGTATGTTTTTTGGCTATACTTACAACTAATCTAAGGTTTGCTTCTATAAGTTGTTGCTGAGAGTATTCGTCTCCCTCTAAAGCTGCTTTTGCATATCCTAACTCCTCTTCATGAGTTAATAATGGAATCTGTCCGATTTCTCTTAAGTACATCTTTATAGGTTCGTCTACTTCCATCTCTCCAGTTATACTGAATAAGTCATCATTTACTAAATCATCTTCTGTTACTTCTTCAATATCATCTGGGTTAAAGTCAAAATCATCTGAATATTCTGTACTAGTACTTTTTTCCTCTTCTTCTTCATCTTCATCTAATTCAACAACAGGTCTTTTTAATAGTGGAGTTATAACTTTTTTTACATCTTTTCTACCATCGTCTTTTCTCTTAATATTTTCCTGTTTCTTTACTTCTTCTTGGGAAATAATTTTTATTCCCTGTTCTGTCATTCCATTTATTAAAAACTCTATTCTTTCTGGTGGAAAATCTGAACTTAACTGGCTATTAATCTCTTCATAGCTTATTACTTTATTTTCCATTGCCTTTCTTAATAAAGCTAAAACCTTTTCATTTTTTATAAACTCCTTCATTAGTTGAAGCCTCCTCTATTGAATAAAATTATCTCTTAAAATTTTAAGCATTGATACTTTTAAATTCTTCATACAATGCACAAAGGTCATTGAACTCAATATGTTGTTTCAATTTATCCTCTATTTTCTTTAGCTTAATATGTTTTAACAAATTACTTCTCTCTTTTAATGCTTCTTTTAATTCTAAAATAAACCACGACATAAAAATAATTTGAAATCCTTTTTCTATATCTAATTTATTTGAGTAATCATCTATAGAAAGTAACGATATATTTACTAACTCTTTTTCTTCATCTTGAGTTAGATTTCCTGTTAATATTATATCTTTTATTATATTAGAACTTTTTTCTTGGTTTTCTTTTAAAAACTCTATATATTGAAATATTTTTTTTCCTAAACTACTACTGATCTCTTTATCTCTAAAATCTTCAAGATACTCATTTTCAGAAAGAACTAATGCTAATGTCAATTTCTCTAGATTATATAGTCCTTTTTCGTCTAAATCCTTACTTTCCTCTTTTTTTTCGTAAGTATTTTTTGTTCTTTTCTTATTATTCGTTATCAGAATAGATTTTAAAACATCTAATTCAATATTTAATGATTTTCCTAATTTATCAATATATAAACTTTTTTCTAAATCACTTTCTAAACACTGAAAAAAATCTTTAAATCTATTTATGAAATTTTGCTTTGACATATGATCTTCTAAACTATACTCAGAAGAATATCTTAAATAAAGGTAGTCAAAAGCTTCTAAAGACTCTTTTACAACTTTTAAAAAAGCTTCTTTTCCATACTTTTTCAAATAATCATCAGGATCTTTTGCATCTTTATATAACAATACTCGTATATTAAATCCAGCTGATTTTAAAATAAGTATAGATCTCTCAGTAGCTTTTTGTCCAGCTTCATCCATATCAAAAGAAAGTATCACATTATTAGTATATTTTTTTAATAAATGTGCTTGTTCCTCTGTTAAAGCTGTTCCTAATGGTGCTAAAGCCACATCAAAACCATAAGAATGACTTGATAAAACGTCCATATACCCTTCCATTAAAATAGAATAGTTTTTCTTTTTAATGTTACTTCCTTTTTGGATAAATCCATATAAGTTTTTTCCTTTTGAAAAAATAGGTGTTTCTTGTGAATTTATATATTTTGGAATCTCTTTACTATCTTCTAAAGATCTACCACCAAAAGCTATAATTTTACCAGAAACTGAGTATATCGGAAAAATAATTCTGTTTCTAAAAGCATCATAAATTCCCTTTTCATTTTCTTTAGCCAAACCTAAATCAAATATCTTCTTTTTTTCAAACCCCTTTTTTATAAGATAATCATAAAGTCCCGTCCATTCATTGGGAGCATATCCTATTTCATTTTCTTTTATTAATTTTGGGTTTATTTTTCTTCTAGATAGATATTCTAAAGCATCTCGAGCTGTATTTTTAAACATCTCCTCTTTGTAATAATTATGAGCCTCTTCCATAATTTCATAATACTCTTTATTTTCATTAACTTTACTATTTCCTACTTTTTTTATTGGAATATTATATTTATTTGCTAACTCTTCTACTGCTTCAACAAAAGATATTTTTTTATACTCTGAATAGAATTTTATAGGATTTCCACCTGCACCACATACAAAACATTTACAAATATTTTTATTTGGGCTTACTACAAACGATGGATTATTATCTTGATGAAAGGGACACAAACCTTTAAAATTAGCTCCTGTTTTCTTCAAGTCAACAAATTCTCCTACAACCTCTTCAATATGTAATTGTTGTAACAATAAATCAATATCTTCTGATTTATATTTCATCAATATTCTCCTAATCTCTTAGATTTTTTAAGTAAAAAATATTTAAGAGCAAACCGCTCTATCCTAAATTATATTATATTTTTGGTAAATATGCAATTTTTTTTTAAAATAAAAGAAGGATTTTAAAAAATCCTTCTTTTTTTCTTAATTTTCTGTATTTTGTGTACTTAACTCAATCTCTTTTAAAGCTTCTTGAGCTTTTGCATTAATATAATCTGTTTTTACTTGATTTTCAAACTCTTGGAAATCAGCTTTTTTCTCATCTGTTTGTGAGTCTTTTTTATAGATTATAAAATCTTTTTGATCTTTAATAAATCCAATATCTCCAACTTTAGAATCATAAATAGCTTTTGCTAGCTCTTCATTGTATCCTAATCCTGGAATATATCCTTCTTTTGTAATTCCATCTATTTTCTCAGAGAAAACTATATCTTTATCATTTTTCAAATCTTCAAATGTTATTGTTTTATCAGTTAAATCTTTAACGATTTGAGAAACTTGAGTATTTTTTGAATTTAATGTTTCTTCTGATGGTTCTGGAATAATTAAAATATGGCTTGCTGTAACTGTTTCAGCTTTATCATCTTTCTCTTGTACAAAAATTATATGATATCCAAATTGAGTCTTTACAACCTCTGGATAAATCTCCCCAGGAGTCCCTGCAAAAGCTGCTTCCTCAAAAGGTTTTACCATATCTCCCTTTTTAAAAGTTCCTAAAGCTCCTCCTGTAGGACCACTTGGCCCATCAGAGAAGTTTTTAGCCATGTCTGCAAAATTATTTTTATTAACCTTCTTTAAAAGATCTTCAGCTTTCTCTTTTGCCTTCTGATCATCACTTTCTGTTGGTTGAACTTTTAAAATAGCAATATTTGCATCAGCACTTTCTAATGTATCATAATTTAATTGATTCTCTTCAAAGAACTCTTTTAAATCATTTTGAGTGTATGTTATTTCTGATTTTAACTTACTATACAGCTCTTTTACAGCATTTGCAACTTGTAAATCTAATGGTAAAATAGTATCTACTTTTATTCCTTTAGCCTCAGATGCTTTTAATAACTTTATCTCTGATTCAATTGACGATTTTGCTAACTCTTTCGCTTGCTCTAAATCACCTTTCGTCATTGTTAAAGTATTTAAAACTCTTTTATCAAACTCAACGTTACTTACTTTTACTCCATCAAATTCAAATGCTTCTTTTTCTACATAAGCATCGAAGTTTTTATCTAAATCTTCTAACCTCATTTTTGCTCTAGCTTCAGATATATCTTTTGCATATACTTCAGCACCTTTTTGTAATTTTAAAGCTTGCTCTATTTGAGCTTTAACATCTTCTAATGGTTTTCCTTGGAACATTGTATATTTGTAATCAGCATAATACTCATCAATCTCTTGAGGAGTTACTTGTACTCCTTGAGTTATAGCTTCAGATGTCTTTTGTAATATTAAGTTTTCTCTAATCTCATTTTCTAAAGTTTTTGTAGTGTATCCTTGACTTAAAAGTGCACTTTTAAACTGCTCTTTATCAGGAAACGCTGCCTTTATTTGATCCATTTGAGCATCAACTTCTGATCCTGAAACTTTTACCTTTAATTTATCTGCCATCTCTAATAAAAGATTTCTATTGATTAACTCGTTAAAAGCTATCGTATTCATTAACTCTGGATCTATATTAGTTCCTAAGTATCTTTTATAATTCTCAGACATTATAGCCATAGATCTGTGTGCTTCTACCATTGTAACTTTTTTACCATTTAGTTTAAAAGCTAACTGTGTATTTGCAGAACTACTTCTAAATGACATTGCATAACCTGCTATCAAACTTATTAAAAAGAATATTGTTACTACCCAGATAACTGGTTTCATATTTTTTCTAAACTTTCTAATTGCCATTTTTAACCCCTCCGAAGAATTTTGTAAATATTATTTTGTATCTAATCCATATTTTCTGATTTTTTCATAAAGAGTTGTTCTTCCAATTCCTAAAAGCTTAGATGTTTCTTGTTTATTCCATCTTGTCTTTTGTAATGCCATTGCAATTACTACCTTTTCAACTTCATCTAAAGCATATATTTCTTGCTCTAATATATTTTTTAAAGGTCCTACTCCAATAACAGTTTTATTTTCAACTGTATCAGATTTCATTTTTATTTCTAATGGTAAATCTTCTACATCAATATTTCTATCGTTACATAAAATTACCATTCTTTCAATCATATTCTTTAATTCTCTTATATTTCCTGGGTAAGAGTACTCCATTAAGTATTTCATAGCATCTCCAGAAATAACTGGTATTTCTCTTCTTAAATCTTTTACGATTTTATTTAAGAAGTAGTTTGCTAGCATAGGAATATCATCTTTTCTGTCTCTTAAAGGTGCTACCTCAATTGGGAAAGCAGTTAGTCTATGGTATAAGTCTTTTCTGAATTTACCTTTTTCTGTTTCCTCTTTTAAATCTTTATTAGTAGATACAATAAATCTAACATCTACTCTTCTTGATTTATTTCCTCCAACTCTTCTAAATTCTCCATATTCAATAACTCTAAGAACTTTTGATTGAGCTTTTAGATCCATCGCTGATATTTCATCAAGGAATACAGTTCCACCATCTGCTTCTTCTAAAATTCCTTTTTTACTTGTAGTCGCTCCTAAGAACGCTCCTCTTTCATAACCAAATAACTCTCTTTCAATTAGATCTTCTGGTAAAGAAGCACATGAAATTGTTATATAGTTTTCTTTTCTTCTATCACTCTTCTTGAATATCTCTTTAGCAATTAACTCTTTTCCTACTCCATTTTCTCCTGTTATTAAAACAGTTAAATCACTTTCTGCTACTTTATCAATTAAGTTTTTTACCTCTTTAATTCTTGTAGACTGTCCAATTATCTCATTTTCATCTTCTGTATCAGAAAGCTTCTCTTCTAATTTTCTCTTTTCTTTTACTATTTCTAAACTTCTTAAAGCTGGTATCATTATTCTGTTCATCTCTTTAACATCTACTGGTTTTAATAGATAGTTATAGATATCCGCTTCCTTCATCTCTTGAATTAAAGCTTCATTTTCCTCATCAAGTAATCCTATTACTACAAAATCTTTTCCTATTCCATTTAACTTTCTTTTAGCTTCTGAAAAGTTAAACCATGTTAAATACTCATCTAATAAAACTACGTCAAAATCACTCTCTCTTAACATATCTAGAGCATCTAATAAGTTATTAAATGTTATTATTTCATAAACTTCTGATAAAGCTTTTCTTACTTGTTTTAATGTTTCTTTTCTTTCTGAAACTACTAATATTGATTTTTTCATCCTTTTCCTCCTACTTTCTATTTTCGATAACAATGTATTATAATTGATATTTTGTTATTTTTCAAGACTTTTTTAAAAAATTCTGTTCTAGATTATTTCAAAGAGTTTCACTCTAAACATTAGTTCAAATTTCTTCTCTTTTTTCCTTTTTATTTTGTCACATTTTCTTAGTTAATGTTTTTTTTCTATATGAATTAATTTAACATAGACTTTAAAAACAGATTATAAAACATTTCAATCTCTCTAGTTATATCAATAGTTGCATATTTTTCAACCATTCTCTTATAGCTATCTTCATCTACTACTTCTATTCCTGTCTGAGTTATTAAATATAATAAAAGAGTTGTTAGTGATGAACTTAGCATTGTTCTAATTTTTTCAATTTCACTTCTATACTCTTCTTTTATGTGTTCTTTGTTGTTATTTAAGAACTCACTAAAGATAATATCTCTTTTCATATACTCATCATATGTTAAGTTTATCTCGCCATTCTCATAAATTTTAGCAAATAAAAACAGATTATATCTATCATCTTTTAAAGTTAATCTTCTTCTAACAATCATTTTTAATTTTTCTTCAAATGGAACTTCTAAGTCTCCAACTTCTTTTAAAAACTCTTTTCTACTTATAACAGAGTTATCCATTATTTCTAACAGTAACTCCTCTTTACTTTTAAAATAGTAGTAAAATCCACCTTTTGCCATTCCTAAAACATTAGCTATATCTTCTATTTTAGTATTTCTGATTCCATTAGCTGCAAATAAAATAGTTGCGGTTCTCTTTATACGATCTCTTTTCGTCACACAATCACGTCCTTATTTTTAATTAAAATTTAAAAATATTAAATATATCGTTAGCTGTTGCAAATATAATTAACCCAAATAACATGATCATACCAATTGTATGAACTCTTTCTTCAAGTTTTTTATCAACTTTTATTCCAATTAATTCTAATATAACAAATATAATTCTTCCTCCATCTAAAGCTGGGAAAGGTAGTAAATTAAATATTCCTACATTTATTGATAAAATAGCTAATAACCAAATTAAAATTCCAGAACTACCACTTTTACTTGCATCTCCTACAACTTTAACTATTCCAACAGGACCACTAATATCCTTAGCTTTTACTTTACCTGTTACAAGCATTTTTACTCCACCTAATGTATCTTCAAATACTCCTATAAATATTTTGAAAGATTGTTTTATTCCCTCTCCAAAACCATATTTTTCAAATTTATATTCAGGAATTATTCCCATTATTGCTGGTTTTTCTTCACTAATTTTAGTCAATGGAACTACCACATCTAAAGTTTTTCCATCTCTTTCTATAACTACATCTAAAGCATCTCTCTTTTTAGAATCTTTTGCTATTGTCTCACCTATCTCAGACCATGTTGTTATTTTTGTCCCATCTATCTCTTTTATAATATCATTTTCTTTCAAAACTGTTGATGCTTTTGCCTCTTTTATTACATTTCCTACTATTGGATTAGTATTTTGAATTGCTTTTCCACTAGCAAATGTTACTCCTAGTATTACTAATAGAGCTAACATAAAATTCATAAATACTCCAGCAAATAAAACTACAAATCTTGCAAATGGTGGCTTACTGTTAAAACCATTTTCAACTTTACTTTCAACTTCCATTCCATCAATATTAACAAATCCACCTATTGGTATTATTCTAATAGAGTATAAAGTTTTTCCAGTATAATAAGAATATAGTTCTGGTCCCATTCCTATTGCAAACTCAGAAACAGGCATTTTAAAAAATCTTGCTGCTAAAAAATGTCCTAATTCATGTATAAAAATTATTAATCCTAGTAATAGTAGCGCTATTATTATATCCATTTTTCCTCCTGTTATAAAATTTCACTTACGAGCTCAAACACCTCATTTGAAATTTCTTCTATTGTTTTTAATCTATTATTTTCAACGCATTCGATCTCTTTCCAAGAGTATTTTTTTGATATTTCACACGCATTTTTATGAGATTTTTTCAAATATTCAACGTTTTTTTCATGAATATCTTTTTTGTCTTCACCAGTTATTTTATTTTTTCTTTCAGCCATTAACTTTTGAGCTGTTTCCGTTGGCATATTTAAAAAAATAACTAAATCTGGTCTTGGTATTTCCATTTTATTATATTCTAAATCTTCTAACCAAGATAAATATATCTCTTTTTCTTTAGAATTATCTATTTTAGATGCTTGGTGAACCATATTTGATGTTGTATACCTATCTGTTATAATTATTCCACCATCTTTATAAAAATTTCCCCAATCGGTTTTATAAGAAGCATATCTATCTATTGCATACATTGTTGAAGCTGGATACGGATTTACTTTTTCCGCATCAGTCCCAAATTCTCCTGCTAAATACATTTTTACTGGAGCACATGCTGGACTATTATAATTTGGAAAAGATATCTTTCTTATTTTCTTAATCTCTTTTGATAACTTTTCAAATAGCATGGCCGTTTGTGTTTCTTTTCCACTTGAATCTGTTCCCTCTATAACTATAAGCTTTCCTTTTTTAATCTCTTCCATAATTATCATAAACCCACTTTCTTGTTTCTTTATCTACATTTTTTATTATCTCTAAAGAATCTACCTCTTTTGCTTCATGAGATTCCATAGCTTTTTCTATAATTTCATATATTTCTAAAAATTTTATTTTACCCTTTAAAAATAGTTCCACTGCAACTTCATTTGCTGAGTTAAATACACACGGCATTGTTTTTCCTATCTTTCCAGCTTGAAAAGCTAACTTTACTCCTTTAAACACACTGTCATCAACTTGAGTAAATGTAAGTTCTCTCAATGATTTTAAATTTAATTTTTCTAATTCTCTACTGCTCTCTCTTTCCGGATACGTAAAAGCATACTGAATAGGTAATTTCATATCAGGTGCTCCTATTTGTGCAATAATAGAGTTGTCTATAAATTCTACCATTGAATGAATTATACTTTGAGGATGAACTAAAACCTCAATATTATCATATTCTATCCCAAATAACATATGAGCTTCTATTACCTCTAAGCCTTTATTAACTAATGTTGAGGAATCAATTGTTATTTTTTTCCCCATAGACCAATTTGGGTGTTTTAAAGCTTGTTCAACTGTTACATCTTTTAACTCCTCTAAAGTTTTACCTCTAAACGTTCCACCACTAGCTGTAATAATCAAATTTCTTACTTCTTCTTTTCTACTACCTTGCATACTTTGAAACAAAGCTGAATGCTCACTATCAACTGGAATTATCTCAGCTTTCGGATATTTTTTTAAAAGCTTATTTATATAATCTCCTGCTGCTACCATTGTTTCTTTGTTTGCTAATGCAATTCTTTTTTCTTTTTTTATCGCTTCAATTGTAGCTTCAATTCCTACAGCTCCACTTATTGCTGTTAAAACTATATCAGTATCTTCAAGAGCTCCCATTGCTTTTAATCCTTCATCTCCAAAATAAATCACTTTTTCTGGATATAGCTTTTGTAGAATTTCAGCATTTTTTTCAGTACCTATACAAAGATATTTTGGGTTAAATTGCTCTATTTGTTCTTTGAATAATTCTAAATTTGAATATGCAGACATTCCTACAACTTTAAATTTCTCTTTTTTGGCCTCTATAACTTTTAGTGCATTTGTTCCAATACTTCCTGTAGAACCCAATATAGTTATATTTTTCATATTCTTTCTCCTCAAAACATTTATATTTCTCTTCTAAAAAAATGGTAGCTTTTTAAGCTACCTTTTTCTCTAAATAAATTTTAACAAATAATATACAACTGGTACAACAAATAACATACTATCAAAACGATCTAATATCCCACCATGTTCTCCTAGTAATTTTCCTGAATCCTTAACTTTAAACTCTCTTTTAAACATAGATTCACCTAAATCACCTATTTGAGCCACTATACTTATTAAAAATCCAAATAATAAAACTACTATTATATTTACATCAGCTCCAAAAATATTAAAATACTTGTTTATCAAATAAATAGTTCCCATTGTAAAAACTATTCCTCCGATAGAACCTTCAATAGATTTTTTTGGACTTATTGAACTAAATCCTTGTTTAAATATTTTTCTACCTATTCCCATTCCTACAAAATATGCAAACGAATCACATACCCACACTAAAATTTGAATTGTTAACAACCATTTTCCACCATTTGGCAAATAATTCATTAATAATAGATGTGTAAATAGTCCTGAAATATAAATAACTCCAAGTAAAGTAATCCCAATATCTCTACTTGAATTTTCAACTTTGTTTTGTAAAACTTTTTTTCCTATTAAAGCTATTGTCAATAGCGTTATTGGCATAAGTATAAGTGTTGAATTATCTACATTTGCAAAATATATTATGTTTGGTATAGCTAATCCAGCTATATATCCTAAATTTACATCTGGTTTTTTCCCACCGATTTCTGCCATTTTATAAAACTCAAACAATCCTACTAAAATAACAAAGTTTACAAACAATAATAGCAAAAACCCTCCTTTTAACAATACTGTCATTAAAAGTGGTATTCCTATTAAAGCTACTAATATCCTATTTAACATCTATTTTACTCCTCCAAAACGCCTATCTCTTTTTTGATAACTTTCTATAGCCTTTATTAACTCATCTTTATTAAAATCTGGCCAATAAGTATCTGTTACATATATTTCAGAATAGGCTATTTGCCATAATAAAAAATTAGAAATTCTCATTTCTCCACTTGTTCTTATTAGTAACTCTGGATCTGGCAATTGATTATATAAGTATTTTTCTACAGTTTCTTCTGTTATTTCTTTTTCGTTATTTTTTACAATCTCTTTTATAGCATCAACTAACTCGGCCCTACCTCCATAATTAAAAGCTATATTCAATGTTATTCCTGTATTTCCTTTTGTTGCTTCTTCCAACTTACTAATCTCTTCAAGAAGATCTTTACTAACACCCTCTTTTCTCCCAGAAACTAAAAACTTAACATTATTCTTCATTAATAATTTTTTTTCATTTTTTAAATAAGTCTTGAAAAGAAACATCAAAGTATCTACTTCTTCCTTTGCTCTTTTCCAATTTTCTGTTGAAAAAGCATAAACTGTTAAATATTTTATACCTAACTCTCCACAAGAAGTTAATATTTTTCTTAAAGTATCTGCTCCAGCTTTATGGCCATATGTTCTAGGCATTCCTTTTTCTTTTGCCCAACGTCCATTCCCATCCATAATTATTGCTATATGATTTGGTACTCTTAAACTCATTATTTTTCTCCTCTCAATAAATCACTAAATTTTACCATATTTAGAACATTTTTTCCATAAAAAAAATGCTTACTAAGTGAACAAAAGAGGTAGTTTTTATGCTACCCCTTTTTACTTTTTGTATAGTTTATTAACTTTTATGAACTCTGCTATCTCTTTTGGTACCATATTCTCTATGGATTCCTCTCTTAAAACAGCTTCTCTCACTCTTGTTGAAGAACAATTCAAAAATGGATTTTTCACCTGTAAAAGATTTGAATCTTTTAACAAGGTAGTATATCCTTCTCGCTGAAGAACAACAACTTTAGCTAATTTTAAAATCTCTTTATAATTTTTCCATTTATGAAAATATGCTCCTGAATCTTCACCAATAATTTCATAATATTCATTATTTGGATATTTTTCAATAATTTTCAACAATGTATCATATGTAAATGAAACCTCTTTTGATTTAACTTCTATATCTGAAACTTCTATTTTCTCTTGATCTTTAAATGCTATTTCACACATTTTTAATCTCATATTCGCATCTGCTAATATATTTTTTCTATGAGAAGGAGTTCCTACAGGTATAACCAAAAGTTTATCTAATTTTAAATAATCTATAATAAACTTTGCCATATATATATGACCATTATGAATAGGATTAAAACTTCCTCCATATATTCCTATTTTCATTTTTAGCCAATCTCCGCAATTGCTTCAATTAAACATTCTGTTGTTGTACTTTCTAAAATACTTTCTCTAATTTTTTTATCTCTAAAAATTTTAGCTAATGATGAAAGTAATTCTAAATATTTTTTACTTTCACCTTTTGGTGCTCCAACTAAGAGTACTATTTTAACTTTTTCTCCGTCTAATGAATCAAAATTTACAGGTCTTTTTAATAATGCAACTGATACCACAATGTCTTTTACTACTTCTGTTCTTGCATGAGGAATTGCAACACCCATTCCAATCCCTGTAGTTCCAACATTTTCTCTCTCTAAAACTTCTTTATAGAATATATCTTTATCAGAAATCAAATCACTATTTTCAGCCATATTAGATACCATTACTTTTAATATCTCATTTTTTGAAACAGATTTATTATCTATAATGTTAATCATTTTTATATTAAAATAATTTAACACCTGTTGCCCCCTTTAAAACTTTATACTATTTAAAATTTCATCTTTAATTTGCCATTGAGTTACTTTATTTTGATTTTTAATTTCATTTAATAACATTGCTCTATATTTCTTTTCATTTTTATATGTATAGCTTTCTAATACCTTTTTATAAGCTAATAAAGATAAATTTTTAATCTCTTCAGAAATTTCTATATTTGAACTATCACTCTCTTCAGAACCTTCTAAACAACTTAAATCATATCTTTGTTTTGTAAAATAACTAATAACTAGATAACCAATTTCATCTATCCATCCAATATTATCCAAAACTTCTTTCATCGCTAAAGCCATTAACGGTTTATAAAAACTTATATTATCCATAAGAGATAAATTAAATAATGTTTTTAGAAACTCCTCTTTATCTTTTAAAGCTAACTCTTTTCCATATTTTTTAGAAAATTCTAATTCACCCTTTATTACTAATTTCATAAAATTTTCTTTTAATTTATCTACAGATATATTCGATAATCTTTCTATTTTTTTCTCTTTAATTCTCTCAATTTTATTGCTCTCTTCTTTTAAAACTCTTTCAAAAATTTCATCACTTTCACAAAATACCATTAAAGGAATTGAAAAATTCATCTCCTTTCTCTTAACTATTCCATCACAATCAATAGTTAAGTAGGCTCTTTTGTCAAGAGTATCCGCATTTTCTATTACTTTTGATACTCTTTTTTCTATTCTACTTTTCATTTATTTCACCAAATCCTTTTAAACTATTATCTTCTAACATTGTAAATTCAATTTTAAGAACAAATAAATTGTCCATTTCTAATCCTTTCGGAAGTTTTACTAAATCTTTTTCTGTTGTTATTATAAAATCTGCATCCATTGCTTTCGCTCTTTTTTTTATAACATCAAAGTCTTTCTCTTTAAAATCATGGTGATCCATAAAATCTACTCTTTCTATGTATTCTGGATTTAAAGAAATTACTGTCTTTTCAAAATTAAGTGGATTTGCAAGTCCTGAAAAAAGAAGGACTCTCTTACCTGCTACCCAAAATAACGGTTTTGCATTTCCTTTTATATCACATAACGAAGTCACTCCGTGTTTAGCAACTGAAACTGACTTCTTAAACTTCACTTTTAAAAATCTTTTCAATGTCTCTAAATCACTTTCTGATATTAAATCGGATTTCGTTATTATAAACTCACTTGCTCTTTCTCCACCTTTTTGAAAGTCCTCTCTTAAAGTACCTTTAGGTAATAACGCACCCCATCCAAAGGGATTTGTCGCATCAATCAATACAATATCTCTATTTCTCTTTAATTTTCTATGTTGAAACCCATCATCTAGTATTATTGTGTCTACTCCAAACTTTTCTACTGCTAATTTACAAGCCTCATATCTATTTCTTCCTACTATAACAGGCGTCTTTAAATTTAAAGCATGAATATAAGGTTCGTCTCCACTCTCTTTAGATGTAACTAATATTTTTTTCCCATCGCTTACTACTAAGGGATCAATTTTTCTTTTTCCTCTATATCCTCTTGATACTATAGCAACTTTTCTCCCCATTTTCAGAAGTTTTTTTGCAAAGAATTGAACTGCTGGAGTTTTTCCAGTACCTCCAACAGTTATATTCCCTATACATAAAATATCAACATCTGGTATCTCATTTATTTTAAGATACCTTTTATCGTAAAGCCAATTTCGTATTGAGGTTATTAAAAAATATATATACGATAAAAGTCTCATTTTTTCCTCTCTTTACTAAATTTTTACTTGAACTAATTTAGAAATTCCTATTTTTTTATTCATTGTTACTCCATATAGAGAATCTGATGCCTTCATAGTTTCTTTATTATGAGTTATTAAAATAAATTGAGATCTATCAGTAAACTCTTTTAATTTTCCAATTAATTTTCTAGTATTTTTTTCATCAAGAGCAGCCTCAATCTCATCTAAAAATGTAAATGGACTAGGTTTATACATAAATATTGCCATTATAAATGCTATTGCAACCATTGACTTTTCTCCACCAGAAAGTAGTGAAAGAGCTTGTCTTTTTTTATTTTTATATTTTACTGATATTTCAACACCACAATTTTGGAAATCTTCTCCATTATGAAGTGATAATTTACCTTCTGAGTTATCCAATGTTTCTATACACATCTCATTAAAGTTTTTATTTATCTCCTCATAAGCCTCATAGAATTTTTCTTCTATTGTTTGATCAATTTCTTTTATTAAAAGAGATAGACTTTTTTCTCCTTTTACTAAATCTTCTCTTTGTAAATCAATAAACTTATATTTATTATCCAACTCTTTGAACTCTTCAATTGAAAGTAAATTTACAGATTCAAAACCTCTTAATTTTAATTCTAACTCTCTTACTTTTGTTCTTGAAGTTTTTATATCTTCCTCTTTTAATGAGTATTCTTCAACTTCTACTAACTCTTCTAATTGAATTAAAATCTCTTCAATCTCTCTAGAAATACGCTCCTTTCTTTCTAGTTCTCTATTTAAAATTTCTTTTTCTTTGAATAAAGTTGTTTCAATTTCTCTTGAATTTTTTATCATATCTTTTGATTTTTCTTCTAAAATATGATCCTCTTTCTTCATATCTTTTAGTTCTTGATTTTCATTTTCAAACTTTATATTTTTATTTTTTATATCTTCTGCTATAGTATGAGCCTTTTCTTCTAATTTTTCAAGTTCTTTTTTTATTTCTATTAAAATATTTGATATTTTATCCTTTTTCTCCTGTTGCTCTCTTTGATCATTCTTTTCTTTTTCTTCTTCTTTTTCAATTTGGATAAATCTATCTTTACTATTTAAATATAGTATTCTTATATCTGAAAATTTATTTCTTAAATCATTTATCTCTGTATTTAAAATTTGAATTGTAGAATTTTCATTATCTAATTCATTTTTTAAATCTGATACTATTTTTTCAGTTATCTCTTTTTCACTTTGAGAGTTTTCAACTCTTTTAGCATACTCTTTACTATAATTTTCCTCTTCTTGAATCTCAATATCTACTACTCTTTTTTCCTTTTCTAGCTTTTCACTTCTTGATTTTAAATCTAAGTATAACTCTTCTGCTATTTTAGATTGTTTTCTTAGACTATCTTCTAGTGCGTCAATTCCACCTATTTCATCTTCGTACTTCTCAAGTTTTTTACTCATAACTTGAATTTTTTCATTCCAATCCTTTAATTTAGATGACATCTCTCTTGTGCTATCTTCTAAAGTTTTAATCTCTTTTTTTCTTTCAAAAATCTGAGCAACAATAGAGTTTGAATTTTCTCCACCTGTTATTCTTCCTCTAGAACTTAATAGTTCACCAGAAAGGGTTACTATATTTCCGCTATAACTATTTTCTTTTAATATTTTTAAAGCAACATCTGCCTCTGTTACAACTAAAATATTTCCTAATAACATATCTAATACTTTACTATATTTTTTATCTACAGTTACTAAATCTGAAGCTCTTCCTATAACGCCCTCTTTTTTAGGAACATCTTTTATTGAACCAACTTTAATTGTATCTAAAGCTAAAAATGAAGCTCTTCCAGCTTTTTTTTCTTTTAAAACTTCTATTCCTTTTTTAGCTACCTCACTTGTTGTTACAACTATATCTTGTAAGTTACCTGGAATTGCAGCTTCTATCGCCTTTTGATAATTTTCTGGTACAGTTATTAATGATATAACTGCCCCTTCTACTCCTGATATCTTAGCATTTAAAACCTCTTTTACACCTTTATAAAATCCTTCATTACTTTCTTGAACTCTATAAAGAGCTTGAAGTTTAGCTGAAGCTCTTTTTTCTTCAAATTCAGCATTCCTTACTAATTCAGCAGCTTTATTCATATCTCTACTTAAATCACTGATCTCTTGCTCTAATTTTATCTGTCTCTCTTCTGTTTCTTTTAATTCTTTTTGCTTTAATTCTTTATTTTTTAAAGCTTTTTCTAACTCTTTTGAGTTTTCTTCTATTTTTTTATCGAATCCCTCTTTCTCCTCTTTTAAAGATGAAATCTTGAATTCACTACCTTTCATTCTTCTTGTAGAACTTTCAATTTCGTTTAAAAGTTTTAACTTTTCAACTTCTAAATCCATTATTTTTCTCTTTTTTAATTCAATACTAATCTCTTTATCTCTTTTATTCGTTTCTTTTTCTTCGATAGATTTTTCAAACTCTTTATTTTTCGTCTCAATATCTAAAACTCTTTCTTTTACTCTCTCTTTTTCTTCTTTTAGTTTTACTAATATTTGGTCTTTAGATTCTATAGTTCTTTCTACAAAAATTATCTCTTCTTCTTTTTGTTTTAACTCTCTTGTATAAGATGTTATTCTTTCTCTAACTCTTATCTCTTCCTTTTCTAGTGCCTCAATTTCTGATTTTAAAGAAGTGTTACTCTCAGAAAAATTTTCTATTTTAGAGTATAACTCTTTTCTTCTATTTTCTATTAGATTAAGTTCTATTTCTAACTTTTTTAACTCATCTTCTAATGTTGAAGTTATTGTTGTTAATCGTTCTTGCTCTTTCTCTCCTGATTTTAATATTTCATCTTTAGAGTTTAAATCAAATGTTAAAACTCCTTTTTGTAAAATATTTTTTTCATCTTTTAGAGATAAATATTCAATGGCTTTTTTAGATTGCTTTTCAACTCTTGTTCTATTTTCACCAATTTCATTTAAAACTAATTCTATTTTCTCAAGTTCATTTTGAACTTTTTCTAATCTTTTTTCAGACTCCATTTTTTTCTGCTGAAACTTCTTTACTCCTGCTGCTTCTTCTATTATACTTTTAATCTCTTTATTTGAAGATGAAATTATTCTTTCTACTTTTCCTTGTCCTATTACAGAATAAGCACTTTTTCCAACTCCAGTATCTAGAAATAGTTCTCCGATATCTTTTAATCTAACTTTTTTGTCATTGATTAAATAATCATTATCTCCATTTTGAGACATTTTTCTTGTAATTTTTATACTATCCGCTTCAATTGGAAAAAAATTATCTCTATTATCTATAAAAAGAGAAACTTCTGCATAATTTGCAGGTTTTTTTCCCTCTCCACCAGAAAATATAATATCTTTACTCTCTTTAGCTCTTATATTTTTATAAGATTGTTCACCTAAAACCCATAATATTCCATCTAATATATTTGACTTTCCACTTCCATTTGGTCCAACAATAGAGGTTATCCCTCCATCAAAATCTATTCTTATTCTTTCACCGAAAGACTTAAATCCATAAATTTCTACACCTTTTAAGTACATCTTATCTCCCTAATAACTTTTGTCTTAAAAAAAGCTAACCCATTAGGTTAGCCTATATTTAATATTTTATCAATTCCATTTTTTAAAGCTTCTAAAGCTTTTGCTCTATGGCTAATTTGATTTTTTATTTCAGGCATCTCAGCAAATGTTTTATCATACTCTGGTAAATAGAAATGAGGATCATATCCAAAGCCATCTTTTCCTCTAGCCTCATCTATAATTACTCCCTCTATTTCACCTCTAAAAGAGTGATACTCTCCATTTGGTTTTCCTAAAGTTATCACAGTCACGAATTTTGCTTTTCTATTCTCTATCCCTTGTAAGTTCTCTATTAGTTTTTTATTATTTGCTGAATCATTTCCATCTTCTCCAGCGTATCTAGCAGAGTAAACTCCAGGCTCACCATTTAAAGCTTCAACACAAAGACCTGAATCATCTGAAATTGTGATCATGTTTGTAAATTTTGCTATTTCTAATGCCTTCTTTTTAGAATTTTCTTCAAAAGTATCTCCATCTTCTATAACCTCAGGAATTTCTATTCCATCTTTTATAGAAAGTATTTCAAAATCTAATCCAGATAAAATTTTTGACATCTCATCTATTTTTTTCTTATTTCCTGTGGCTAAAAATATTTTCATTACTTAGAAAACTCCTCCTCTATCTCTTTTCTTTGGATATCTATTAACTCATAAATCCCTTTTTCAGCTAAATCTAATAACTCGTTTAACTCTTTTCTTGAGAAAGTTGCTTCTTCTCCAGTTCCCTGAATCTCTACAAACTCTCCTTTATCATTCATAATTACATTCATATCTACTTCTGCCTCTGAATCTTCAGTATACATTAAATCAAGTACTGGAGTTCCTTTTACAGTTCCAACAGATATTGCTGCAATGTTAGCTATAATCGGATTTTCTGCTAATAGACCTTTCTCCATAAGTCTTCTCATAGCCATTTCTAACGCTATAAATCCACCTGTAATTGATGTAGTTCTTGTTCCACCATCTGCTTGGATTACATCACAATCGATAGTTATTGTTCTTTCTCCTAATTTCTCAAGATCAATACAAGCTCTTAAAGCTCTTCCTATAAGTCTTTGAATCTCCATTGTTCTTCCACCAAGTTTTCCTTTAGCAGCTTCTCTTTGATTTCTCTCTCCTGTTGCTCTTGGTAACATTGAATATTCAGCTGTTATCCATCCTTTACCTTGATTTTTTAAAAAAGGTGGTACCTTTTCTACAACTGTTGCAGTACAAATAACTTTTGTATTTCCAATTTCTATTAAAACACACCCTTCAGCATACATAGTGTAGTTTCTAGTAATCTTTACTTCTCTTTTTTCATTTGTTTTTCTTCCGTCTAATCTTATCATTTCTCTTCCTCTCTATATATACTGTTCTAACTCTTCAAGTTTTTGGTTTTCAATTAAATCTACTGTTTCTATAGGTTCTATTTTTCCAAACTGAATCTCGTAAAGTTTTCTGTATATTCCGTTATTTTCTAGTAATTTTTGATGTGTTCCTACCTCTTTTATTTCTCCATTTTCCATTACAACTATTTTATCAGCATTTATTATCGTAGATAATCTATGAGCTATAACAAATGTTGTTCTCCCCTTCATCAGAGTATCTAAAGCTTCTTGAACTAATCTTTCAGATTCTGTGTCCAAAGCCGATGTTGCCTCATCAAGTATCATAATACTTGGATTTTGAATTAGTGCTCTAGCTATTGCAAGCCTTTGCTTTTGTCCACCTGATAAAAGAACACCTCTTTCTCCAACCTCTGTTTCAAATTGATTTGGTAATTCCATTATAAAGTTATATGCATTTGCCATTTTAGCAGCATTTATTATTTCATCTTTTGAGACATTATCTTTTCCAAAACCAATATTTTCACCAATAGTTCCACTAAATAAGAAAGTTTCTTGTGGTACTATTCCAATATGGTTTCTATACTTTTGTAACGACATCTCTCTTATATCAATACCATTTATTTTTATACTTCCTGAAGTTATATCATAGTATCTTGGTAATAGATTTACTAAAGTTGTTTTTCCACTTCCACTTTTTCCTACTAAAGCAACTACTTCTCCTGCTTTAACATTTAAATTAAAGTTTTTTAATACTTTTTCATCTCCATCGTCATACCTAAAGTCAACGTTATTAAAGTCAATTGTCTTTATAGTATCTGGTACTTCTTTTACATCTTCTCCTATATGATCTGGCTCTAATTCTACATCCAAAATTTCAATAACTCTATCCGCAGATGGTAAAGCCTCTTGTAATTCACTATTTCTTTTAATTAAAGTTTTTAGTGGTTGCTGCATAAGTCCTATTGCAGTTATAAAAGATATTAAATCTCCTGGTGTCATACTTTGAATAACAATTATTTGATATCCACCATAACCTGCCACTAATAAAATCATTATTGTTGCTAAAACTTCATTTATAGGTGATATCTTAGCTTTTATTTTTGTCGTTTTATATATTTTATCAAACTCTTCTTGAGTTACATCCATATATTTATCAATAATTTTATCACTTCTATTAAAACCTTTTATAACTGATATTCCGGATAAAGCTTCTTGAACAAAAGCAGTTACATCTCCAACTGTATCTTGTCTAACTCTTCCCGATTTTCTAATTTTCTTTGTATATTTTTTTACCATAGAAAGTATTGCTGGTAAAACAGTTAGCGATATTAATGCTAATACAAAGTCAACTTGAAACATTCTAAATAAAAGAGCAACAACAGTTACAAACTCTTTTAACATATCAAATAGCATAAATCCTATTCTTCCAAGAGTTGTTGAATCACCTGAAAGTCTAGCCATCAAATCCCCTAGCTTATTTTGTTTAAAATATGCTATTGGTAATCTTTGCAAATGTGAAAATACATCTATTTTTATATCTCTTCTTATCTTTTCTGTTATATATCCTGATGAAATATCTGCAAAATAGTTTGTTATAACTTTCAAAATAGTAGATGCAAAAATAGCTCCAATAACAATCATCATCATTTTTGCATTTTTCTTTACTAAAACATCATCTATTAAATATTTACTTAGCCACGCAGGTACCGCACTCATCAAAGATGTTACAGTAGATAATAATATTACTCCTAACATAGCTGTTTTATATTTCAAACTATATTTTAAGAAAGTTTTTAAAGATTTATTTTTAAAAAACCCCATTATTTTCCTATCTAATTCATTAATTTTTTCCATTTTATTTTCCTTTCAATAAAAATTCAGCATATCTTTTTGTAATATCTACTCCAGAAAGCTTCTCTCTTATTCGTTGAATTTTTTCTTGAACAGAGTCTAAATTTTCTAAAACAGTTTTCATACTTTTTTCTATTTCCACAGAGTTACATTTTTTTTGTAATAACTCAGGAAAAACCTCTTCATTTAAAGTTAAATTTGGTAAAGATACAAACCCAACTTTTAAGATATATTTAGCTATAAAATAATTTATAAAATTAGTTTTGTAAACAACTATTGTAGGAATGCCCAATAAAGCTAATTCTAAAGTTACTGTTCCCGATGCAGCTATAGCTATCTTACTATCTCTTACACTATTATTCAAAGATATATCATAACAAACTTCTAAGTTAGTTAAATCTGTTAAATTTTCATCAATCCACTTTAAATGTTCTTTTGAAGAAAGTTTTAGAAGATATTTTTCATTTGGATTTCTTTTTACAAGATTTATAAAATCAGGCATTAAAGATTTTATTTCTTGTTTTCTACTACCTGGAAGTAGTAAAATTTTATTTCCAGTTCGATCTACTTTTTTGTATCTTTCTGTAAATGGATTACCGTAATATATCGCATTTACATTATGCTTTTTATAAAAATCAACTTCCCAGGGAAAAATAACCATAATATGGTCAGCTAATTTCAATTTATCAATTCTTTTTTCTCCCCAAATCCAAAGTTTTGGAGGAATATAGTAAAAAATTTCAACGTCTTTAATCTCTCTTTTCAGTAGCTCTAAAAATTTCAGATTAAACCCACCATAATCTACCATAATAACTTTTTTTATATTTTCTCTTTTTATAAAATCAAGATATTCTTCAGCTTTATTTTTTAAATAACTATATTTTTTTATCGCTTCAGTAAATCCCATAATTGCTAATTCATCAATATCTTGTATTATATTGACTCCTGCATTTTTAGAGTGTTTACCGGCAACTCCATAAAACTCTACATTTTTATCTAAATCTTTAGCTTCTTTTACTAAATAAGATAGGTGTAAATCTCCTGACACCTCTCCTGTAGAAACAAATATTTTCATATTTTCACTCCAATAATAAAGATATTATTTTTTTCTGCTAAATCTATGCAATCTTTCATATCTAAAAATAACATCTTATTTGCTTCAGCTACAATTCCCTTAGCTTTTATTTGTATAGCTCTTTTTACTGTTTCTATTCCTACTGCGGGAATATCAACTCTCATATCTTGCTGAGGTCTTGCCATTTTTATAATTATACATCCCTCGCCTGCATACTTTCCAGCTCTTTCTATTGTTTTATCTGTCCCTTCGATTCCCTCTAACGCTACAACTGATGAATTTTTACAAACAACTGTTTGCCCTGCATCTACTTCACTAAGCGCTTTAGCCGCTTCTATTCCAACTTCTATTGTTTTTTTATCTTCTTGAGAAAGTGTATTTCCAGTATAACATTTCTCCTTAAACATCATATCTCCCAACAAATGATTCTGAGGTAATACTTTTATTTTATTTAGTCTTAAAAATGATATTACACCAAACAATAAAGTTTCATCTTTTTTATCTGGTAATTTCTCCATTAATTTCTCTCCAAAGTAATCTAATTTCATTTGTTGGAATAAAATTGATTTTTCTACTTTTCCAAGCATCACAACTTCTTTTATATCATTTAATAATAAATATTTTGTTATCTCTCCTATTTCTCCTATATTGAAGTTTCTATAGTTTTTATGTTTCTTTATATCTTCTTCAATTGTATCAAAAAGTCCTATTAAGTATACCTCTATCCCTTTAGCTTCCGCTTCCTTAAGGAAATATAGAGGTAACTTACCGTTACCTACTATTATTCCAACTTTTTTCATTATCTTGTAATCCCCCTATTACTAGTCTTTATAAATTCTACAAGATACTTTATATTTTTATCCTCAGGGAATTCATTTTCAAGCTCAACTAAAGCATCTTTTAATGGATTTCCATTTCTAAAAATAATTCTATATGCTTTTTTCAAATTTGAACGATCCTCTTCTGTAAATCCTTTTCTTCTAAGTCCTACTGTATTTAATCCTCTTATAACGGCTTTGTTTCCTTCAGCCATAACAAACGGACAAATATCTTGGTTTATTGCACTTCCTCCACCAGTCATAGAGTAAGAACCTATTCTACAGAATTGATGCACTGGTGTTAATCCACCTATTATGGCAAAATCATCAACTGTTACATGTCCAGCCAAAGTAACTCCGTTTGCTAGTATACAGTTATCTCCCACTATTACATCATGAGCAACATGCACATATGCCATTAGCAAGTTGTTGCTTCCAATTCTTGTTTCCCATCTATCATCTGTTCCTCTGTGAATTGTTACAAACTCTCTAATGCTATTGTTATCTCCAATTATAGTTTTTGTTGGTTCACCTTTATATTTTAAATCTTGTGAAGCTTTTCCAATAGAAACAAAAGAATAGATTATGTTATTTTCTCCTATTTCAGTTATTCCTTCAACTACAACATGAGATTGTAATACTGTATTTTTTCCAATCTTTACGTCTTTTCCCACTATACAGAAAGGACCTATCTTTACTCCCGGTTCCAGTATTGCTCCATCCTCAACTATAGCAGTGCTATGAATTTCAGTCACTATTTTTTCACCCTACTCTCTATTTTTCCATTATAGTAAATGTAAATGATGCCTCAGTCACCACTTTATCATCTACTTTTGCTACTCCTGTAGCTTTTACTATATTTCTTCTTAATTTATCAACTTGTACTTCATATATTAACTGATCTCCGGGTCTTACTGGAGCTTTAAATTTTACGTTTTCAATTGCAGCAAAATACGGCACTTTTCCTTCTGTATCATCTAAAACTAAAACCCCTAAACACTGTGCCATTCCTTCTACTATTAAAACTCCTGGCATAATTGGATGTCCTGGAAAATGCCCGTTAAAAAACTCTTCATTTACAGTTACGTTTTTTAATCCTCTTATTTTTTGTGCCTCTTTATCCATTTCCAAAACTCTATCAACTAATAAAAACGGATATCTGTGTGGTATTCTTTTCATTATCTCCATAACATCTAACATATTTTTTCCTCCTGCTTTTTAAGTAATTTTGCAAATTCTATATCTAAAGCATGTCCTGCTTTGATAGCTATTATGTGCCCCTTTATAGGTCTATTCAATACTTTTAAATCACCTATTAAATCTAAAATTTTGTGCCTTACAAACTCATCTTCAAATCTTAAACCATTTGGATTTAAAACTCCATCTTTTTTTACAACAATGGCATTATCTAATGTTCCTCCTAAAGCCAAGTTATTTTTCTTTAAATAATCTATTTCATAATCAAATCCAAAAGTTCTTGCATTTGCTATTTCATTTTTATAAGATTCTACATCTAAAACAATCTCTAACATTTGACTTTTTAAAAATGTATGATCAAATTTAATAGTATAAGTTATTTTATACCCATCATATGGTAATGCTACTATATGTTTATCACCTACAGTTAAATTTATTGGTGTTTTGATTTCAATCTCTTTAACCTCTTCCTCTAACTCTTGAGTTCCAACACTTTCTATAACTTCTAAAAAAACTCTCGCACTTCCGTCTCCTATAGGCAATTCATTTCCATCTAACTCTACAATTAAATCTGTTATCCCAGCTATATAAAGAGCTGATAAAAAATGCTCAATTGTGTAAACTGCTGCACCAAATTCATTTTTTAAGTTTGTTCCTCTAGTTAAATCAAATGTATTTTCTATATCCATAGAAATTATATTTTTACCACTCTCTAAATCTACTCTTTTAAAGACTATTCCACCATTTTTAGCTGGAATTAATTTCATTTTTATCTCTTCACCTTTGTGAAGACCAATGCCATTATATTGAACTTCTTTATTAAGAGTTTTTCTCTTCATAAATTTTCTCTCCTTTTGACCTATGCCTTAGTTAAAAATTTTGTTGCTAAAGCTAAGGCTATATCTTTTTTCCCATCTACAAACTGTACACCTAATTTTTTTTCTGATATCTCAACTACTTTTCCTAATCCAAATTTTGTATGTATAACTTTTTCTCCCATAGCAAATGGTGAGTTCGAAATATTTTTCATCTTTTTTAAATCTTCTGCAGTTATAACATTTTTAAACCCTGTTATTTTTTTATCAGTTGTAGAGAGTTTTGATTTTGGTAATAAATTCTGAACTTTCTCTACTTTATCTAAGACTTCTACAGGAAGTTCCTCTATAAATCTTGATTTCATCTTTGTTAAAAACTCACCATAAACAAATCTACTTTTAGCATACGTTAGATATAATTTTTCCTCGGCTCTAGTAATTGCAACATAACAAAGTCTTCTCTCTTCCTCTAATTCCTCTGGATTGAAAAGCACTTTCTTTGAGCCTGGGAAAATATCATCTTCTACCCCAGTTAAGAAAACAACAGGGAACTCCAAACCTTTAGAGTTGTGGATTGTCATTAATTTTATATAATCCGACTCTCCTTCTAAATCATCTGTTGCACTAACAAGAGATATATTCTCTAAATATTCTCTCAATGTTAAAAAATCCACAGTTTTTTCCAACTCTACTATAGAGTTTTTTAACTCCTCTACGTTTTCCACTCTTCCTTCTGCTTCTGCACCATATGTTGAATTTAAATAAGAGAAATATCCCACTCTTCTTATTAATTCATCAAATACTTCACTTACGCTTCCTTCATGACTTAACTCTATTAAATCATTTAAAATTGTATACAATTCATCTAAGGCTATTTTTACACCTGACGTTAAGCCCGGGATTTCCATTCCTTTTCCAAGAGCTTCAAACATTGAAATATTTGCTTCATTTGCATAATCTCTTATTTTTTCTATACTTTTATCCCCTATTTTTCTCTTTGGAACATTTATTATTCTATTTAAATTTATTGCATCTTGAGGATTATTTATAACTGTTAAATATGCTACTATATCTTTTATTTCAGCTCTTTGATAGAATTGCATTCCACCAAAAACCTTATACGGAATATTATATTTTAATAATCCTTCTTCAAAAAGTCTAGACTGAGCATTTGTTCGGTAAAGAATTGTGAACTCTCTATAACTTTTCCCCATATTTTTTCTTTTCACAATCTCTTCAATTATGTAATTTACTTCTTCTCTTCCATCTAAACACTCTTTTATAGTGATTAATTCTCCTTGAGGTTTTTTAGTCCATAAATTTTTATCTTTTGCTGTTTTATTATTTTTTATCACTTCATTTGCTGCTGTCAAAATTGCAGATGTTGAACGATAGTTTTCCTCAAGTTTAACAACTAAAGCATCTTTATAATCTTTTTCAAAATCTAATATATTCTTTATATTAGCACCTCTAAATCCATATATACTCTGATTTTCATCACCAACAACACATATATTCCTATATTTTGATGCAATTTTAGTTACTATATTGTACTGTATATTATTTGTATCTTGATACTCATCAACCATTATGTATTGAAATTTCTCTTGAAGCTTTTCTAAAACCTCTGGAATATCTAATAACTTATGAAGATTAACCAGAATATCTGAGAAATCCATTCCATTATTTTCTTTTAAAGTTCCATTATATCTTCTATAGCACTCCAATATTATTTTATAATTTGAATCAAATCTGTTCTCTTTCTCATAATCAGACACACTTATACTATTTTCTTTTAATTTTGAGATAATTGAAACTACTGCTCCTTCTGTTAATGATTTATCATTAACAACGAGTTCTTTCATAATTCCTCTTATCACTCTTTTTTGGTCATCTGTATCATATATTGTAAAATTAGCATTATAACCTAATTTGTCTCCATATACTCTCAACAATCTTACACCAAAAGAGTGAAATGTTGAAATCATAGCTTTATGTGCATCTTCACCAATTAAAAGTTCAACTCTCTCTCTCATTTCTTTAGCTGCTTTATTTGTAAATGTAACTGCTAAAATTTTATAAGGAGAGATTCCTTTCTCATTTATCATATGTGCAATTCTATATGTAATAGTTCTTGTTTTTCCAGATCCAGCTCCCGCTAATATCAAAAGTGGCCCTTCAATTTTTTTAGCTGCTTCTCTTTGTTTTTCATTTAATTTATCTAATATACTCATAATTACTCCTTTAAAATTATACCATATAATTATATTACTATTCAAATAAAATACCCGATTTTCCAATAGTTTTTTTGGATTTTATCGGGTATCATAATCAATTATTTTTTATTCAACGTCTTCTTTTGATCTCTCTGTAAAAAACTTTGTTAAATTAACTAGTATATAGTAACAAGTAACTATAAACATGCTATATTTAAGCGTTACTAGAATTAAAACAATAAATGGTATTGTCAGCTTTTTAGGAACAAATCCAAATACTTTATCAGGTGTTTTAAATGGAATTGTACTTACCATTAAAATTGCTGCTAATAGTGTTAATCCTACAAAAACCTCTATTGAAAATAAATTCATTCCAAAATTTGTTTTAACTACTTCTACAAATAGTAAATACGAACATACAACCGATGCTCCAGATGGTATTGGCATTCCACTAAAATCATCTTTTTCACTTGATGCTGTTGTTACTATATTAAACTTAACTAATCTCATAACTCCACACAGCGCGTATATGAATGATATTGGAATAACAAAAGATTTCATTCCATCAGAACTTTTTAGCACTGAATAAACCAGTATACCTGGTGCTAATCCAAAAGATATTGCATCGCAGAAAGAATCAAACTCCTTTCCAAATTCACTAAATGCATCTAGTTTTCTCGCTGTTTTTCCATCTAATCCATCACATACCATAGCTAATATTATAAACCAAATAGCTTTTGAGAAATCCCCCGCTATGGAAGCTGTGATACTTAGATATCCTAAAAACATATTCGCTGCTGTAATTGCATTAGGTGCAATATACTTTCTTTCTACCATTTTTAATCATCTCCCTATTTTTACAAATCTATTTGATTTTATCATATATATGATATAAAATCAATATATCTATACTTTTCAAAATAATCCAGTGAAAGCGAGTAATATATGAATAAAAAATATTTTTTCAATCTATTTCCAAATGAAGATGAATTTCTCATTGCATCTATTTGGGAAGACTTATCATTGTGTTTAGACATCGATTACCCTGTTTATGGTTCTATTTTTTTACCACCACAAATTTGGACAAAACTTTACGATGTTTGTACTTCAATCAATTTAGAGATTTACACTTTAGGATTAACTCCTGATAGTGAAAAGAAATTAGTAATTTTCACCCCAAAATTTTTCGATTCTTCATCTTTAGAAGAAGTTGTTACTTATTTTAAAATTGACGCTTCTAATAAATTTAAAACATTACAACACAAAGACTTTTTGGGGACAATTATGGGACTTGGATTTAAACGAGAAATTTTAGGCGATATTATCGTTAAAGATAATATTGGTTATTGCATAACTACAAAGGATATTTTTAACATTATAAAAAATAATCTTAGCCAAATAAATACCATTCCTATAAATATTAGTACCATCAGTACTTCTCAAATTCCTCAATTAGAATTTAAAGAAATTACAGATACTATTTCATCTTTTAGACTTGATTCTATTATAGCTTCTATTGCAAATTCATCTAGAAACATTAGTACAAATTTAATCGAGAGCGGAGATGTTTTAGTTAACTATAATATTGAAAAAAGTAAAAATAAAATAATTAATATCGGTTCGGTAATTACAATTAGAAAAAAAGGTAAATTTATTTTAGAAAAAAATTTAGGAGAAAACAAGAAAGGTAAATTTAAAATTCTTATAAAACAATACATTTAGGGAGGGTTTTTATGAAAACTGTTAAAACTGTTGATGCTTTAGGTATGATTTTATGCCATGATATCACAAAAATTGTTCCAGGTGAATTTAAAGGAGTAGCTTTTAAAAAAGGGCATATCATAAAAGAAGAAGATATTCCAGAACTTTTAAAACTTGGAAAAGACAATCTTTATGTATGGGAACATCAAGAGGGGACTCTTCACGAGAATGATGCTGCCATAAGAATAAAAAATCATATTGCTGGTGAAGGATTGGATTTTTCAACAATTAAAGAAGGGAAAATAGATTTTATTGCAAAAAATGATGGACTATTAAAAGTTGATGTAGCTGAATTACTAAAAATAAATAGTCTAGGTGAAATTATTGTTTCTACTTTACACAATAACACTCCTATAAAAAAAGGGATAAAAGTAGCTGGAACAAGAGTTATTCCTTTAGTTATTAACGAAGATAAAATTATAGAGATGGAAAGCATCTCAAAAGAAAACATTATTAAAATTTTGCCAATCAAGCCAAAAAAAATAGCCATTATAACTACTGGAAACGAAGTTTTTTATGGACGAATTCAAGATAAATTTGGTCCTATTCTAACTAAAAAAGTTGAAGAATATGGGTGTAAAGTTATTTATCACGCATTTTCTTCAGATGAAAAAGAAATGATAAAAGATAAAATACAAGAAGCACTAGATAGCGATGCAGAACTTATTCTTTGCACAGGTGGTATGTCTGTAGACCCTGATGATAGAACTCCTCTTGCTATAAAAGAAATGGGAGGAGAATTAATCACTTATGGATCTCCTGTTTTACCTGGAGCTATGCTACTTTTAGCTTACCATGGAGAAAGAGCTATTTTAGGTTTACCTGGTTGTGTTATGCACTCTAAAAGAACTGCTTTCGATTTAGTTCTTCCTAGAATTTTAGCAGACGAAAAAATAACTTTTGAAGACATTGCTTCATACGGCCACGGTGGACTATGTCTCGACTGTCCAATTTGTACTTTTCCACATTGTTCTTTTGGAAAATAATTAATAAAAACACTCCTATACAAAAAATAATCTCTGTATAGGAGTGTTTATTTTAATAAAATCTTATTATTTGTGAATATTTTTTTTGCTCATTTGAATTTAATCTCTGAATCTCTTTTTTATTTTCAACTTTATTAGAACCATTTGTAAAATCTGTTATTCCAGCCCATGGCTCTAAACAAATAAATTCACTTGAATCCGTACTTGTCCATAAAGTTAATATTGGTAAATTTTCAAATTTAAATTCAACTCCATGAGAAGAGTTTAAATGTTTTATATCTATTTGTTTATTTTCCATTCCTACAAATACCAATGCATCTTTAGCAAATTTATCTTTCGATAAATTAAACTTCTCACATATTGTTACCTTCTCTGGAATATCAAATAAAAAAGAGTTATTTCTTTCATCAATTTTATATAATTCACACTCTTCTTCTTTTAATTCTAAATAGTAATTCTCAAAAGTTTTGTCATTATTATAGTTACAATAAAACGCTGTATGTCCACCTATATGATAGTACATTTCAACTACATCATTATTTTTAACTATATAATTATGATGTAAAGTATCCTCTACTAATATGTATTCAACTATTAAAGAGAAGTTATACGGATATCTTTCCTTTGTATATGAATTTGGCTTCAATTGAAATCTTGCTATACTATTTGTCACTTCTAAAATTTCAAACTCCAAATCTCTAGCAAAACCATGTTTTGTCATTGAAAGAGTAACTCTTTCATTTTTTCCTAAAGGATAATCTATTTCTCCATTTAAAATATTTCCAATAAAAGGAAATAAATTTGGAGCACTTTTTTTAAAGCTTCCTTCAGTTCCTGGCCAAATATATTCAATTCCATTCTCTTTGTTTATAACACTTTTCAATTCTGCACCAAACTTATTAATTAGTACAGTTAACTTTTCATTCTCTATCTTTACCATGAGAATTATCCCCCTATTTTTAAATTAGTATTGTACTAAATTTGGAAATTGAGAATCTAAGATTTCATCCATTTGAGCTGTGAACTCAGCATTTTCCTCATTTTTTAAGAACTCTTCTACATCTCCTGTAATTTCAATTCTCTCAATGATATCTCCTTGCTTTACTGAGTCTACAACTTTTTGGTCAGCTTCAGATACAACTTCACCAAAAATTGTATGCTTGTAGTTTAACCAAGGTGTCTCAACATGAGTTATAAAGAATTGTGATCCATTTGTTTCTGGTCCAGCATTAGCCATTGCTAATATTCCTTTTTTATCAAAAACTACTCCTTCTTTAAACTCATCTATAAATTGATATCCTGGTCCACCTGTTCCTGTTCCTGTTGGATCTCCACCTTGAATCATAAAGTCTTCAATTACTCTATGGAATTTAATACCATTATAGTATCCTCTCATTGCTAAGTGTGCAAAGTTTAATACTGTTACTGGTGCTACTTCTGGGAAAAGAACTAAGTTAATATCTCCTCTTGGTGTAACTATTTTTGCGTTTAATTTTACTTCTTTCATATTTCTTACCTCCATATTTTTTCCTAAAACAACTCTTGGTTTTGCAAACATCTTTTTCGAAAGAAAAAAGACAATAAATACTGCCAATAAAATCAAAATCTGTTTGAATCCTTTTTCCATTCTTACTAGTCCTCCATTTTAAAAGCTTCTTTATATGTTTCTAAAAGTTCCTCTTCTGAAACAACCCCGTAAATTTCATAAGGCCATTTAGATTCTAACTTCTTTTTTAATTGATTGATATCTTTTTCAACAACTAAGTACTTATCCTCTGTATCTCTAAGTTTTTCTCTCACTGGTTGCAGCTTATAAATTATATCAAATTGTTCCTCTTCTTGTATAGTATCTTTTAATAAGTTTTCTAAATTTTGTTCTTCTGTTGCTAGCTGATTGTATCTGTTAAGTATTTTATCTTTTTTGTCCAACAATCTATTTAAATTATATTTAAAAAATCTTTTTACAACTATAGCTCCAGACTTATCTTTTAACTCCATTCTCTTTTTTAAAGTCTCTTGAATTTTTTCAAGCGGTAATCTATTCTTCTCTCTTATCTCTTCTACCATCTCTTTAAAAGAATTGAATTCCTCTTCGCTCATTTTATCTACTTTCATCTCTAAAAGTGCTCCATATATTTTTTCATAAGGTAATAAAACTTTTTCAGTTAAAATTTCCTCCCCTGAAATATCTCCCATTTCTCTTAATTTATCCAATTGAGTAGAAGTAATTTTTAAAACTGTTAAAATTACTTCTTGAGCATAACTTATAAATTCCTCTTTTTTCATTATTCTCTCTCCTTTTTTCTTATAGATTTTCCAGCTAAAACTCCAGTAGAACATGCTGCTTGAATATTATATCCACCTGTATCTCCATCTATATCTAAAAGTTCTCCAACTAAATAAAGACCTTGAGTTTTTTTAGACTCCATCGTTTTAGCATTTATTTCATCTAAAGAGACTCCACCTCTTGTTACCATAGCCATCTCAAAACTTCCAACTTTTGTTATCTCCATCTTATTTGAAGTTAATAGTCTTACTAAATTCTCTCTTTTCTCTTTTGAAAGTTCTGCTATTTTTAATTCTTCACTTATTTCTAAGATAGATAATATAGTTTTTATAAATCTTTCAGGTAAAAAATAATAAGATAAAACTTTCTTTATAGTTTTTTTACCATCTTTATTCATTTCTTCGATTAACTCTTTGTTTAAAACCTCATACTCTTTTCCAATATAATTAATTTCTAGCTGACTTTCACTTTCAACGAATCTAGAATTATCAAGTATTCCAGGACCACTAAAATTCGTATGTGTCAACAATACAGCTCCTTTTTTTTCTATAACTTTTTTATTTTGTCTCCATATAGTAATCTTAACATTTTGAAAACTTATTCCAGAAAGTTCTTGAAAATAATAATCTCTCACATATATAGGACTTAGTGCTGGTTTTGGGGGTATAATTTTATGACCTAGCTCCTTAGCCATCACATATCCATCTCCTGTTGTTCCAACTCCAGGATAAGATTTTCCTCCTGTTGCTAGAACTAGACTATTACATTTATACAATCCTTTATCTGTTAAAATTGAAAATATTTCTAAGTTTTTTTGAATACTTTCTATTTTTATTCCCTCTATTATTTTAACACCTAGAGTCAACATCTTTCTTTTTAAAAGATCTACAACATCTAAAGAGCTAAATGTTTCAGGAAAATATTTTCCAGTTTCTTCAACTAAAACTAAAGGTAACCCATTTTCTTTAAAAAACGTCTTTAACATCTCTGGAGAGTATTTATTCAAAGCCTCTTTTAAAAATTTTCCATTTTGTCCATATTTATCAGAAAAATCTTTAGGCTTTCCAGTATGAGTTAAATTACATTTTCCGCTCCCTGCTACCAATATTTTATTTCCTATACGTTTATTTTTTTCTAAAAGAGCTACTTTAAAGCCTCTTTCTGCTGCTGTAATAGCTGTAAAAATTCCTCCTGGTCCTCCTCCAACTACTATTAAATCAAATTCATTCATTATCTAGCTCCATAATATTGATAATAGTGACATTTTATTCCACCATTATATAGCTTTCTATTTTTTGTGGCCTTTTTCCCAAATACTTTTTCAAAATTTTCATAAGATGTAATTATATAGTAAGACCATTTTGGGAATCTCATTTGGAAAATGTCTCCCATAAGACCATACAATCTTTCTACAGCGTCTTCATCTAATAAACGATCTCCATATGGTGGATTTGATACTATGCACCCTTTTTCTGCCATTGTTTCTAACTCTAAAAAGTTCATACATTTAAATTCAATCTCTTCTTCTACCCCAGCTCTTATAGCATTTAATTTAGCTACTTCTACTGTTTCAGAGTCTATATCAGAAGCATATATTTTCACTTCTTTATCATAATCTTCCCTTGAAAATGCTTCATCTCTTAAATCAATCCATAAGTTTTCAGGTATTATATCCCACTTTTCAGATGCAAAGTTTCTATTTACTCCTGGGGCTACATTTCTTGCTATCATAGCTGCTTCTATTGCAATAGTTCCTGTTCCACACATTGGATCTAATAGAGGTCTATCTCCACCTTTCCAACGACTTAATAATACTAAAGCTGCTGCCATTGTTTCCTTCAGAGGCGCTTCATTTATTAAGTTTCTGTACCCTCTTTTATGCAATCCTTCACCACTTGTATCAATCATAACTAAAAATATATCATTATGCGCTTGGATTTTGACTCTATAATGAGCTCCTGTTTCAATAAGTCTTTCTGTTTGATATGCTACTTTTAATCTTTCAACTATCGCCTTTTTTACAATTTTCTGAATATCAGATTTTGAAAAAAGTTTGCATTTTACTGAACTTACCCAACTTATTGGAAATTCTCCATCTATTGAAATTATATTTTCCCAAGGTAATCTTTTTATATTTTCAAATAAATTATCAAAAGTTAAAGCTTTAAATTCTCCCATTTTTATAAAAACTCTGTCTGCACATCTTAAGTGTAAATTAGCTTCTACAATGTCTTTCTCATCTCCATCAAATTCAACTCTTCCATTAAATGTTTCAATATTTTCAAATCCTAATTCTTTACACTCATCCTTAACAACGCTCTCTAAACCCATTGTTGCTGAGGCTATTAATCTATACTTCTTACTCATCTATTCACTCCTTTTTTTTAAACACTCTAAATATATAAATTTTATAATTACAAATACTGGCACTCCCAAAAACATTCCTAAGGGTCCAAAGAAACTTCCACAAACCATTACTGCTACAATGGTCCAAAAACTACTCATTCCAACAGACTCTTCCATTATTTTTGGACCAATTATAAATCCATCTACAGCTTGTCCAACTCCTATAGCTATAAAAAGATACACTACTTTTAATGGTGCTGCTAATAATATTAAGAATGTAGCTATAGTTCCAGCTACTATTGATCCCACATACGGAATCATATTTCCTATTCCTACCATAACTCCACTTAAAAGAGCATATGGTACTTTTGCTATAAAAAGAACTAAAAACACTAAAAACCCTACAACTGCTGATGTTAATATTCTTCCTAAAATATATTTTAAAAATACATCATTTACTTTTCTAACAAAATCTACACCATATTTCGCTTTTGATTTCGTAGTAAAAAGCAATAAAATATTTTCTAAAAACTCCATAAAATATTCTTTGCTATACATTAAATAAAGAGAGATAAAAACTCCAATAAAAAAGTTAATCACTCCCATTAAACTTCTTAAAACTCCAGCTCCCAATCCAAATGCTAAATTTTTAAAATTTCCTAAATTAGTTCTTGTAAATTTTATCAAATTATTTTCTATTTCTTTAGGATCAAAGAAAAGCAAATCTTTTTCTTTCAAAAAATTTATTAAATGCTCAGTATTAGAGCTTAGACTTGCTAACATTGTTGGAAATTTATCAATTAAATCAGTTACACTATTTATAATATTCGGAACTATAATCAAAACCAATTCAATTATAACAAGAAAAACTATCATTAAACTTATTCCAATCGCCCATGCTCTTCTCATTTTTACTTTATTTTCAAAAATTTTTACAAGAGGACTTACTAATATAGCTATAAAAATAGCGTAGATAAATGGTGTTATAGAACTTACCATTTGCCCCACCATAGAATTGAAAGCTTCGTTATATTGAAAAAAAGTTTGAATTAAAATTAATAACAATCCAACTATAAAAAAGTGTAGATATCCTTTTTTCATTACTTTACTCCTTTCTTTAAATTATTTTATTATAAAGTCTACATCATCTGATCTTTCATTTGTTTTTCCAACAACCTTAATTATTAATCGATCAGGAACTCCAATTATAACTTCTCCCGGCTGACCTATCCAACCTTGTTTTACATTCAGTTTTAGAGGCGAATTTGAAGTTGTGACTCTTATTTTTTTATCTTTTATTTTTACATTTACTCCACCTATATCAGTCGGAACAAAAATATCTTTTTCTTCTATTTGTAATGGATATACATACTTCAGTTGATTATTTACATAAACTTCAGCACTTGCAGCATCTGAAGCTTTAAATTTTGTTATTTGAAATCCTAGTACAGAAAATATACTAATAAGTATTGTATAAACTATTACATCTCCTTTTCTGAAATATTTTTTTTGTTTTTTCACAGATACACCTACTTAGCTTTTCCTATTTTTTCACCCATATATACTTTAGTTTCTAGACCTTTACTACTATTTTCTAAAATATCTTTGTCAAACTCTACTTTATTTTCTTGAAAAAGCAGTACACACGATGATCCTCCAAAGAAGAAGTATCCTTTTTCTTCTCCTTTTTTTACTAAAGTATTAGGGCTGTATGTTTGCTTTATGCCACCAACCATCGTAGCTCCAATCTCACTTAAAACTATTTCACCAAACTTTTCAGTTTTTAAAATTGAAACTTCCCTTTTATTTTCGCAATAAATTCTAAAGTTCTTTTTTATTGCATAAGGAGAAACAGAATAATAATAGCCATCTATTAATTTAGACTCACCTATTATCCCATCCGCAGGAAAATGAAATCTATGATAATCTACTGGTGCAAGTCTTATAATTACCATTGTTCCACCTTTAAATTTTTTAGCTTCCTCTTTATCCATTAAAAATTCTTCTAATGTGAATTCGTCTCCTTTTAAAAAAAACTTTGTTGTTTCTTTTAAATTATTGAAAATTAGTATTTTTCCATCTGCAGGAGAAACTAACACATTCTCATCTCTAGCTATTTCTCTTGCTCCCTCTTTTAGCTCTCTTATAAAAAAATCATTAAAAGATGTAAATTCTTCAACTCTTTTTTTTGACTCATTCATATTTATAGAATTTTCTTCTACAAAAGGCTTTATTTTTTCTATAGATGATTTTTCAGACATCTTTTTTCCATAATAATCTGTTAAAAATTTTTTTCTAACAACTAAATTTAGAGGTAATTTTCCTAATGGATTATAATATAAAAACTTTAAAAATCCTTCTCCTGGTGGAATTTCTGTTTTTATTTCCCCAGTTTTCCTCTCAATATAATTAATTTTATCAAAATTCATACACTTACTCCTTTTATATATTAATTTTTTATTGTATAATGATTGTAGTAAAACTTATGGAGGTCAAAATGAAAAAAATAGCATTAATCGCTCACGACAACATGAAACCAGAAATGGTTAGCTTTGCGAAAAAATATGAGCACATCTTGGCAAAATACCCTCTTGTTTCAACTGGTACAACTGGACTTAGAATTATGGAGGCAACTAACTTACAAATTCAACGCTTCAAATCAGGACCTATAGGTGGCGATCAACAAATTGGTGCCGAAGTAGCCACTGATAATATCGCAGCTGTTTTATTTTTTAGAGATCCTTTAACATCTCAACCGCACGAACCCGATATCTCAGCACTTATCAGAGTTTCTGATGTTCATAAAGTTCCAATTGCTACAAATTTAGCTTCTGCTGAATTGCTTATTGTTGGTTTAGATAAATGATTATAATAGGCTGACTTATGTCAGCCTATTTTTAATTTATTTGACTTTTAATCTCTTTGATTAAATTATATTTTAATTCAAGCAAATCTTTAGATAAATCTATTTTATATTGATGTGGATTTTCTAATCTTTTTCTTTCATCAGATATTTTATTTAAAGAGTCAAGATAATAATCTCTTGAATTTAATACATCCATAAGCTGAGAGCTCTCTTCCATTACAACACCATTTTTTACAAATTCACGTGTTATCTTTTTATATGTATATTCTCCCTTTTTCAATAAGCTTGATTTAAACTCATATTTTTCATCTCTGATTAATAAATCTTCTCCTCTTAGTAACTTTTCTTTATCAGAATCATTATTTACAAGAGTTATTAAATCTGCGTATGCAAATCCCTCTCTATCATAAATTCTATATACCTCTTTAAATCCAGGGTTGGAAATTTTTATAACATCTTCAGAAAGTTTTATAACGGGTTTATAATCAATTTCTACAATTTTATAAACTCCTCCGAAACACGGATTAGATTTACTTACAGCAATAGCATCTCCCACACCAAATATATCTACACAAGCTCCTTGTTCTTTTAAAGATTTTATTAAAGATTCATTTAAAGAGTTTGTTAAAAATATTTTTGCTTTTTTTAATCCTGCAGCATCTAACTCTTTTCTACATTTTTTTGATAAATATGCCAAATCCCCTGAATCAATTCTTATTCCATAATTCCCTTTATAAGAATCATCTATTCCATTATCTTTAAAACTTTGAATTGCATTTTTTAATCCTATTCCTAACGTATTATATGTATCTATTAATAGTATTAAAGAGTTAGCTTTTCTTTCTCTTCTATGCTTTATAAAAGTATCAAATGCCTTTTTTTCAGCTAAAGCTCCAACACCAAAAGCTTGTATAAATGAGTGAGCCATTGTTCCAACACTCTGAACTCCATATTTATATTCTGTAACTATATTTGAATGTGATAAGCATCCACCTATTATTGAGGCCTTAGTTCCCGATACTGCACTATCAAAACCATGAGCTCTTCTACTTCCAAAAGAACTTACAGGAATTGGATGGGCTGCTCTTGTTATTCTTGAAGCTTTTGTTGCTATAGCTAATTGCATATTCATTAAATTTAAAATTGGTGTTTCTAAAATTTTAGCTTGAATTAACGGTGCTTTTATTGAAATTATAGGCTCGTTTGGATAAACTATTTCTCCGTCCCTCATTGCATAAAGATTTCCCGTAAATTTCATTTTTACTAAATATTCTAATAGATGTTTTTCCTCTATTATCTTAGAGAAATATTCTCTTTTTTCATCCTCGCTCGTTTCATTTAAAATTTCAATTAACTCAATTACTTCTTGTACTCCTGATACAACAGCAAAACCTCCATCTTCAGTTTTTCTAAAGTACATATCAAATATAGCTTCTTTTTCTTCCATGTTTTCCATTAGAAAAATATCACTTTCTGTATATTGATACCTATCAGAATTAATAACTTTTGCGAAATCTGTTAAAACTCTTTCTCTCCCCATATTGTACCTCTTCATAAAATATTAGTTTTTAATTTTTCTTAATAATTATATCACTTTTATGATATAATTACCAATAAAAATAGAAAAGGAGTTGCTTTATGAGAGCTGTTATACAAAGAGTTAAGCACGCAAGCGTTAGTGTTGATAATCAAATCACTGGTGAGATAAAACAAGGATTTCTTGTACTTTTAGGTGTCACTCATACCGATACTGAAAAAGAAGTTGACTGGTTAGCTAAAAAAATAACCGATTTAAGAGTATTTAATGATTCTGATGACAAAATGAATTTAGGATTAAAAGACGTTGACGGTGAACTTTTAATCATTTCTCAATTTACTCTTTATGGAAATTGTATTAAAGGACGTAGACCTGCATTTATTGATGCTGCTAAACCCGATATAGCTAATGAATTATATGAAAAATTTCTAAAAAAATGTAAAGATCTTGGATTTAAAACTGAGGCTGGTATTTTTGGAGCGGATATGAAAGTTGAACTTTTAAATGATGGTCCAGTTACTTTAATAATCGATACAAAAGATTGTTCAAAATAAACATTTTACGGGAGGAAAAAAGTGGATATAAAAGAGATTAAAAAAAATGCAAAGGAAAGAATGAAAGATTTTTGTATATTATGTCCAGAGTGTAATGGTCGATGGTGTGCAGGTAAAGTTCCTGGAATGGGTGGAGCTATTAGTGGTGGAAGCTTTCAAAGATCTTATGAAAAATTAAAAGAGGTCAAAATTGCAATGAGGACTCTACATGGAGTCACTGACCCTAAATTAAAATGTAATTTCTTTGGAGAAGAATTATCTTTTCCAGCTATGATTGCTCCTATAACTGGAACAAAATTCAATATGGGTGGATATGTCAGTGATGAAGAATACTCTAACGATATTGTATTTGGAGCTATCGACGCTGGTACTATAGCTATGATTGGAGATACAGGAGATCCTAATTGTTTTCAAGTAGGAATTGATGCAATAAAGAAGGCTAATGGTAAAGGTATTGCCATAATTAAACCTAGAGAAAATTCTGAAATCATAAAAAGAATCAAACTAGCTGAAGAAGCTGGAGCGATAGCTGTTGGAATTGATGTAGATGGTGCTGGTCTTGTTACGATGAAATTATTTAACCAACCTGTAGGTCCTAAAACTTTAAATGATTTAAAAGAAATTATTTCATCAACAAAGCTTCCTGTTATTATAAAAGGAATTTTAACTGTTGATGAAGCTAAAATATGTGTTAACGCAGGTGCCTCTGCTATTGTTGTTTCTAATCACGGAGGTCGTTGTTTAAATGAAACTTTTGCTCCTGCTGAAGTTTTACAAGAAATATCTAAAGCTGTAGGTAATGATATAACTATCTTAGCCGACGGAGCGGTGAGAGAAGGAGTAGATATTCTTAAATATCTAGCACTTGGAGCTGATGGAGTTTTAATTGGTCGTCCTATAATTTGGGGATCTATTGGAGGTAGACAAGAAGGAGTTAAAATTACTCTTGAAACATTCAAAAGTCAACTTTATCAAAGTATGATACTAAGTGGTGCTGATGATGTTAAAAATTTTAAAAGTTTTTCTTGCATTTTATACACTAAAAAAGTATAATTTAAATACAAAATTTAGGAGGTTTTATCATGGAAAGAAAAGACGTTATTACATTTGGTGGAAGTCCTTTAACATTAGTTGGAAAAGAGGTTATTGTTGGAGATGTTGCACCTAACTTTACTGTTACAAAAACTGATTTATCACCTCTTTCTCTAAATGATTTAAAAGGAAAGACTGTAGTTATTTCAGCTATGCCATCTATTGATACACCTGTTTGTGAAATGCAAACTATCAGATTTAACAAAGAAGCTGCAAAATTAGAGGATGTTATTATCTTAACTATTTCTATGGATTTACCTTTTGCTTTAAACAGATTCTGTGGAGCTAAAGATATTAAAAATGCTATAACTACTTCAGATTATAAAGATAGAGAGTTTTCACATAACTATGGACTATATATTAAAGAACTTGGATTAACTTCAAGAGCTGTAATTATCATAGATAAAAATGGTAAAATAGCTTACACTGAATATTTAAAAGAGATTACTGAAGAGCCTAATTACGATGCTGCTTTAGAAGCTTTAAAAAAATTATAAAATAAAAAAGCCTTTTTAAGGCTTTTTTTATTTTATAAACAACGTTTCTACTATTTGTACTAAAGAAACGATTATTATACCAACTATAAAGTTTAAAGTATAACTTCTATATTTGTTAAGCAGTATATTTATTCCCTTAGAAACTAAAATTAATCCTATTCCTGTTCCTACAGCAAAAAAACCTAATGGTAATATATTAAAACTTTTTATATATCCTAATATATTATAATATTCTCCCATTATCATAAGTAATAAAGATCCTGAAATTCCAGGTATTACCATAGCTCCTGCTGCTATTATCCCACAGAAAAAAAGTTTAATTCCATAAGATATTGTAAAAATAGAAGCTGTTGTTCTCACAACTTCTTCTCCTGCAAACAATTTCGTTATATATATAAAAACTCCTGTAAATATAACGCCTGCGAAAAAGGCAAAAAGATTATCTCTTTTAAAAAATTTTTCACCTTTTAATATTACTGGAATTGACGGAAGTATCAAAAATAGAAAAACAATTGTTGTTCCTCTAGGATATAACGTATACATTTTAGAAATAACTCCTGCAAATGCAACAATTCCAATTACTGCTCCCAACCCTATTTGTGATAAAAATTTAGCATATTCTATTTTTTTTTCCATTGAAGCTGTCAAAAAATTCCCAACTGCTTCTGTTAATTTATCATAAATATTTAACACTACTGCTAGTGTTCCCCCTGAAACACCAGGTAAAACATTTGCAACTCCTATTACTATTCCTTTTAAAAAATTTTTAAACATGCACACTCCTAGTATTTATTTTATTATTTTAGCTTTATCAATAAATATATCCTTCATGTAAACATCAACTCTTTCTATAGAAAACTCATTATAGAATATATCTACAACAGAGCCCTCTTTATCTTTTAACAATGAACTACTATATATATTATTTTTTACTCTAACTGTACTATTATAAACTTTTCTTTTATACTTATGTAAAAAATATAAAAGTTTATATTTCTCTTCACTATTTAAACCTTCTATTTTATTATCTTCTATAAATAAATATTTTTTTATAAACAATGAAATTTCTTTTATATTCTTGGGTTTTTCTTTGTTAAATTCTTTCAAAATATCTGTATCAATATATCTAACGAATCCCATCATATTTTCGTCAGCTTCTTCTTGAATTAGACTTATTTTAGTTTTAAAAAATATTGTTCTTAATAAGTTTTTAGAAACTCCTTGAATTCGTTCATCCAAAGATATATTTTTAGGATAAGCTCCTTCTATTATAATACTTTCTTGAATAAAATTAAATAGTTTTATTAATTCTCTTTTCTCTTCTTCAAAAATAAAATTTATTATTTTATAATTCTCTTTATTATAAAAAATAGTCAAATAAAAAATTTTATTTTTATTATTAAAAAAAGGAATTGGAATCGCTTTTTGTATAATAGCATATTCGTACACCCTATCTTTTTTTACAGATTTTATAGAATTTTGTTTAATATTTTCATCTAAATTGTTTATTATTCTAAAAAAAGTTGGGTAACTTATCATACTATTATAAGAACTGAGGGTATTTTTAGCTTTATCATACAGTTTTGTTACTGGTAGTGTGTGGTATTCTTTATACAAAGCTTTTAAGTGTTCCATTACATCTTCATTTACTTTTTTAAAAGTATTCTTATCTACCCTAGTTTTTTTTACTAATCCTTTTTCTCCTGAATCTTTATATTGACTTACCCATCTTTTTAATGTGGCATAAGAGATTTGAGTTTCTTTTTCTATCTCTCTTAATTTTTTCTCCTTCTTAAAAAAGGGTTCAAGTATCTTATATTTTCTATTTTTTTCATCTGTTTTCATAGATGTTTTACTCCCTTTTAAAAACTTTTGTTAAATTATAACACAAATTATGCGTAAAAAAAAGGCTCATTTATTTTGATAATTTTCTTGACTTTTTTTAAAATAAAATGTATTCTTTTAGTGAATTAAACATTCTTTATTATCAATCTTATGGAGGAGTTTTATGAAAATATTTGCTGAAGTTCAAAAAATCGGTAAAGCTTTGATGACACCGGTTGCAATTTTACCAGCTGCTGGTATATTCCTTGCTGCTGGAAATAAGTTAGGAATACCTTTAATGGAGCAAGCTGGAGGAATAATTTTTGGTAATTTACCACTTTTATTTGCTGTTGGAGCTGCTATTGGTTTAGTAGGTGGAGACGGTATTGCCGCTCTTGCTGCTATTGTTGCACTTTTGATTATGAATACTACTATGGGAACACTTACAGATGCTGCTAATGGTATTGCTGCTGGAAATCCTGCTTTCGCAGAGGTTTTAGGAATCCCTACTCTTCAAACTGGAGTTTTCGGAGGACTTATCGCAGGTATTATTGCTGCTATTTGTTACAAAAAGTTCTATAAAACAGAGTTACCAGCTTTCTTAGGTTTCTTTGCAGGAAAAAGACTTGTTCCTATTATGACTGCTGTATTAGCTTTCTTAGTTGGTTTAGCTATGCCTTATATTTGGCAACCAGTTCAAGCAGGACTTGCTCAATTATCTTACTTAGCTAATGAAACAAATACTAATATCTCTACATTATTATTTGGAATTACAGAAAGAGCTTTAATTCCATTTGGATTACATCATATTTTCTACGCACCTTTCTGGTATCAATTTGGTGAGTATACAAACAACGCTGGTCAAATCGTTAACGGAGACCAAGCTATTTGGTTTGCAATGTTAAAAGATGGAGTTCATTCATTCTCATCAGCTACATATTCTGGAGCTGGAAAATTCTTAACTGGTAAATTCCCATTCATGATGTTTGGACTACCTGCTGCTGCTCTTGCAATGTACCACGAAGCAAGAAATGAAAATAAAAAAATGGCTGCTGGAATTTTATTCTCTGCTGCTCTTACTTCATTCTTAACAGGAATAACTGAACCTTTAGAGTTCTCATTCTTATTCGTTGCTCCTGTTTTATACGGAATCCACTGTATCTTCGCTGGACTATCATTTATGTTAATGAACATGTTTGGTGTTAGAATTGGTATGACATTCTCTGGTGGAGTTATTGACTATATTATGTTTGGAGTTCTTCCTGGAACTGAGGGATTTGAAACTAACTGGCCAATGGTTATTATTGTCGGTTTAGGATTCTCTGTAATCTATTACTTCGGATTCAGATTCTTTATTAGAAAATTCAATTTAGCTACTCCTGGAAGAGAAGTTGGTACTGAAGTTGATGATCAACCTAAAGCTGAAGGTAGTGAATTAGCTACTCTTGTTCTTGCTGCTCTAGGAGGAAAAGAAAATGTTATTTCTGTCGACGCTTGTATCACTAGATTAAGACTTGAAGTTAAAGATACTGCTCTTGTAAACGATGCAGAATTAAAAAGACTTGGAGCTTCTGGAGTTCTAAAAGTTGGACAAAATGGAGTTCAAGCGATATTTGGTGCTAAAGCTCAATTTATAGCAAATGATATAAAAGCTTTATAATATTCATAAAAAAAATATGAGTGCAGAGTTAATTCTCTGCACTCATATTTTTTATATTCATTATTTTACTAAAATAATTATCAATTTCATCTTGAGTTTTTTCATTATAATCTTCAAGTTGTTTCTTTACAAGATTTTCAATATATTTTATTTCTTCTTTAACAGTTGGATAATATAGAGGTGATTCTTTTAAAGGAGTTGAATAAAACTCTAAATTTTTTCCTTTTTTCTTTCCTATATAATTAAACCATGAAAAGAAAATTTTAGAGTTTAAGTATCCTAAAATATAGTATAAATTAATCTCTTCTGTTTTTGCAGTTAAATAATATATATCCGCACTTCCATAAAACTCTTTTTCTGTATAGGCGAAATTATTAGTTTTACATCTTTGTCTAACTATAATTTTAGGTTTTAAAAAAATATCTTCATCCCTAGCCCATTGTAACTCCCACCAATTTATTCTATTATTTATAACCTCTCTTCGCATAGATAGTTTACTCTTATAATCCAATAAATAATTTGTGACTACATCATCTAATTTAGACTTGCCATTTAAATACATAATCCAAAATGGTGGTTTTTTTGATATTTCATATTTACCTATATCTCTATTTTTATAAAATGGTTTTAAATATTTTTTAAACTCCTCTTTATACTCATCAAAAACAAAAACCTTATCCGCTCCACTCACTATCCCTTGATTAATATTTACAAGGTCACCTAAAATAACATTACTTTTTTCTCTAATTTTCTTTATATTTTCTTTCCAAAAAGGAGGAATTAATGCAATTTTACTATGTTCCTCTGTAAAAATATTTTCTTGTTCAATAGAATACTCGATATCATCATCATTTACAGATATCTCTAAGTTTTCTCTATTTTTCTGCCAATAAAAAATTATATTGTGTTGTCCAATAGCATCTTTAAATATTGAATAACTATAATTTTCCAATCTAAAGAAACTACCTTCTAACTTCATTTTTTCTCTTATTCCTTCTGCACTATCAGCTTTTAACCAATAATTAGTAGTTAAATATACTAAAATACCTCCGTCTTTTAATATATCAATACCTTTATCTATAAAGAAATAGAAATAATCCATTTTCGGTTTATAGTATTTTTTTCCAAAAGCGGTTTCTTTTATTGTGTGAAAAATTTCTTTATGATTTTTTTCTCCTAAATATGGTGGATTTCCTATTACTATATCATACTTTTCATCTATTTTTTCATATAATGAATCACACTCTTTTAGATTTAATTTCCCAAATACCCCATATTTAAAGAAAAGAGCCTCAGCTCTTTTTTCTAATAGTTTTAATGCATTTAAATCTACATCAAATCCCGTTATCCAATTTTCACTGTATCTATACTCTCCAAAAATTTCTTTTGAAATTTTTAACAATTCCTCTAATAATGCTAATAAAAGATTTCCAGAACCACATGATATATCTATTACTTTTATATTTAATATATCTTCTTTTGAATTATTTTCTAAATATTTCTTCAAAGCTACTTTACTCATACTACTAGCATATTTTTCTGGTGTGTATATCTTATAATTGTATTCCACTTAATCCCTCCTAAAGAGCTTTAAGTTACCTTCACCCTCTATCAATATAATCCCATCTCTATATAAATCTAATATCGCTAAAAATATATATACCAAATGTGTTCTATTCTCTGCTCTTCGGAAAAGATCTACTACAACCTTTTCGGAAGAATAAAGAATAACCTTTATTCTATCCATCTCTTCTTTCAAGGAATATCTTTTTTCAACTTCAATTTCTAAATATTCCTCATCTTTTGGTAAATATTTTACATAACTATTAAACATATCTTGAAGTTTTAAACTAGTTAAATCAAACTCTTTGGGAATATTTTTGGTTATTTTTCTCCCCTCTTTTCTAGTATAAGAAATATTATATTCACATTCAATACTTGATATCACTTGTGCAACTTCTTTAAATACTTTATAATCTTCTAATCTTCTTTTTAGATCCTTTTCTTTTTCCTCTTCCTTTTCAACACTTAGTATAGATACTGCTTTTATCTCTAATAGTTCCGATGCAATTTCTAAAAACTCCACCTTTACACTTAAACTATCACTTTGTGCTTTCTCTATAAATTGAAGATATTCATCTATTATCTGAGATATTTTTATTTCAGATATTTTCATTTTCTTCTTTTCTATAAGATGTAGTAAAAGGTCTAAAGGGCCTTCAAAGTTATCTATTTTTAATACAATCTCCATCTGCTTTTACCCTTACCTTTTCTTTCCAATTTAAAACATCATTTTTTATTGTTTCTTTTAATTCATCCATTGAATTAAATTTTTTTTCTTGTCTTAAAAACTCTATTAAAGAAACATATATTCTTTTCCCATATATATCTTTATCAAAATCTAATATATGAACCTCAATACTTCTTTCATCAGGTTTCAATGTTGGATTTTTTCCTATATTAATAACTGCATGCCACCAATTTTGTTCACCTTCTATTTTAACTCTTCCTCCGTATATACCAAAAGGAGGATATATTTTATTTAATATTTTTAAATTTGCTGTAGGAAACCCCATTATTCTTCCTAACTTTCTTCCATGAACAACTTCACCAATAATTAAAAATGGTTGACCTAAACATCTATTAGCTATATCCAAATTCCCCGTTGCTAACATTTCTCTTATAAATGTTGAACTTATAATCTGCTCTTTAATTTTTACAGGCTCTATTATATTTACAAAAATTTTATATTGCTTTCCCAATTGTCTTAAATTTTCAACTGTACCTTTTCCTCCCTTTCCAAAAGAAAAGTTAAACCCTACATATATTTCCTTTGCTTTTAATAAATCTGCTAAAACTCTTTCTACAAATATCTGAGGGGTCATATTAGAAAATTCTTGAGTAAAAGGTTGAAGTATTAAATAGTCTACTCCTAAAGATTCTATTATATGAACTTTCTCTTCTAAAGAGCTAATTAATTTAGGTGCTTTTACTCTATTTGTTACTTCCATTGGATGATTTAAAAAAGTAAAAACAACTGATTCCCCACCAGTTTCTTTAGCTTTTTTTACGGCTTGAGAAATTAATTCTCTATGTCCCATATGAATTCCATCAAAAGCACCTATAGCTACATATGTATTTTCAAATTTTTCTTTAGTTAGCAAAATATCCTCTATTATTTTCATTGTACTCCCCTTATGCTTCCCTTTCTTTTTCTAAAAGTTCATTATGTATTTCTTCTAATCTCCTAAATCTATTTCTAATTCCAGATTTAGATATTCCTATCATCTCTGCTAACTCTTGTAATGAAGCCTCTGGATTTTCTAACCTTAAAAATGCTATCTCTTCCAAAACTGGACTCAATTCATTCAATCCAATTTTATATCCAATATAGTTTATCATTTTTACCTGTTTTCTAGCTGTATCCAAAGTTTTAGTTTCGTTGGCAACTTCCCAGTTCATCTCTCTAATAGTTTTATTTTTTAAATCTTTTATCATGGTTGTCTCTTCATAATTATAAAACTCTTTCATCGAACCAATTAAAACTATTATATCCATAATATCCTCTGCATTTCTCATATACACAAGAGGTTTATTTCTTTTTATTGTTTTATAAACTTTTTTTTCAAGTTTCACTAAAAGATTATATAACTCATCTGCTAATTCATCACTATCAACAAAAAAATCTAAAGCATACTCTTTTTCAGGAGATTTTATATAACCACATCCCAAAAACATCCCTCTTATAAATCCTTTTTCAACCTCTTCACTCACTTCATCTCCATTAGATGAATATTTTTCTAAACTTTCAATAAACTTTTTTATTCCAGGTTGTGATGGAATACTTATTACATAAGTGTTATGCTCTCCAAATTTTTTACTTTTAGAAAATTTTATAAAAATCTTTAAGTTTGTTAACTTTTTTAGCATAAAATAAATTCTTTCAGCTATCTCTTTATTTTCTAATTTCAACTCTATGCTGTTTTGATTAATAGCATGTTTTAATAAGAGTATCGCTCTTATCTCGGCGTATTTTTCATCTTCATTCAAGTCGCAACGATGAAGTATTTCATTTTTAACTTTATAAGTATACGACACAATCTCCTCCTACTTTGTTTCAGCCCAATTCTGTCCTATAGAGCTATTTACTTCTAATTTAACTTTAGAGAATTGAATACTTTCTCTCATTATTTTTTCTATTTTTTCCTTGTATTCTAAAACCTTTTCTTTTTCTACCTCAAATATCAATTCGTCATGAACTTGAAGCAACATATGTATATCTTCTTTATCTTTTAATAAGTCATATAAATTTATCATAACCTTTTTTAAAACTTCAGCAGCAGTTCCTTGAATCACTGTATTCACAGCCATTCTTTCTGCTTGATTTTTTATAACTCTATTTTTCGAGTTGATTCCTTCTATTATTCTTTTTCTCTTAAAATATGTCTCAACATATCCATGTTCTTCAGCATATTCAATTATCTCTTTCTCTAAATGTTTAACTGCTGGATACTGTTCAAAATATCTTGTTATATAATCTGAAGCTTCTTTTGGTGTTATTTTTAATTCTTGAGATAATCCAAAGGCTGTCTTACCATATATTATGCTAAAGTTCACTGTTTTAGCAGCATCTCTTTGCTCTCTTGTCACTAAAGCATCTTCTGATAAGTCAAAGATTTTTCTAGCTGTTAAGCTATGTAAATCTAAATTCTCAGAGTATGCTTCTATTAAATTTGTATCTTGTGATATTTCAGCTAAAACTCTTAATTCTATTTGAGAATAATCTATTCCCAATAAAACAGAGCCATCTTTGGCTATAAATCCTGCTCTTATTTTCATTCCCTCTTCAGTTCTCACTGGAATATTTTGAAGATTTGGGTCTGATGATGATAATCTTCCTGTTGCTGTACCTGTTTGATTAAAAGTTGTATGTAATCTATTATTTTCATCAACCATTTTTGGAAGAGGATCAACATAAGTTGATTTTAATTTACTTAATTTTCTAAACTCTAAAATAGATTTAGCTATTTCATACCCTTGTTCAGCCAATTTTTCTAAAACCTCACTGTCAGTTGAGAATCCTGTTTTAGTTTTTTTCACTGGGGGAATATTTAAATTAATAAATAAAACCTCACCTAATTGTTTAGGTGAATTAATATTAAATTCCCCTTCTGCTTCCTCATATATTTTTTTTGTTAACTCATCTATTCTACTTTCTAATTCTAAGCTATATTTAGAGAAATATTCTGGTGATATTTTTATTCCCTCAATTTCCATATCAGCTAATACTCTAATCAAAGGCATCTCTGTTTCTTTTAAAACATTATATAGATTATTATTTTCCAATTCTTTTACAAGCTCTGGGTAAGCAACAAGCATTCCCCTTGTTCTTTTTGTAAGAAACTTTCCATAATCTTCATCAGATATATCCTCTATTTTTGTTTTTCCAAAAACTTCACTATACTTTTCTACGTCCTCTTCTATAACATTTTTTAACATTACTTCAATCTCTTCTCTAGTTTGAGATGTTAATAAATGATAAGCTAACATTGTATCAAAATCCATATTTTTTACAAAATATCCATGTCTTAAAAAGTTTTTAAACCCATATGATATAAATTTATTATTTGAATTTAAAACTTCCTTAAAATAATTTTTACTTTCTTCATCTTTTAACGGCAAAAAGTAATCTTTATTTTTTAAAGATACTGCCGCACCTTTTTCTCCCCAATAAATAGATATTTCACTATCTGAGTTTAATTTTTCTTTTATTTTAATTCCTTCTAATACAAAAAATCCTTTTTCCTCAAGTATTTCAGGTGCCCCTTGAAAACTAAATAATCCTAGCTGCATTCCATTCTGTGAAACTGGTTGAGCTATTACTTGACTTTGTCCATCCTCTAAATTCATCTTTTTTATTAGAGATTTAAATTCTAATGTTTTAAAGAGTTCTAAAAGTTTTTTATCATCTTTTTTATACTCTAATTCATCTGCCTTTATACCTAAATTTAATAGTTCAATTGTTGCTAGCTCACGACTTATAAAAGCTAACTCCTTATCCTCAATTAGATTATTTACTAAAGATTTTCCTATTCCAGGAAGTTCAGTTAAAAAATCTATATTTTCATAAATTCCTTCTAAATTCCCATATTTCTCTAACATTGGAATAGCTTTTTTAGAACCAATTTTTCTTACTCCTGGAATTCCATCACTTGTATCTCCAATTAATCCAAATAAATCTGGAATCATTTTTGGTTTTACTCCTAGCTGTTCAATAACATCCTCTTCAGTAGATAGTATTTTCAATCCTCCACCATCACCTTTTCCTAAAAGAGCTATGTTCACATGCGAATCTAAAATCTGAGATAAATCTTTATCTCCTGTTATTATATAAGATTCAATACCCTCAGCTCCTAACTCTTTAGCCAAGCTTCCCAATACATCATCTGCCTCATATCCATCTATCTTAAATTTTTTTATTCCAAAACAATCTAAAAGCTCTTCTATTCTAGGTATTTGAGCCACTAAATCTTCTGGCGCAGCATCCCTTTGAGCTTTATATTCCTTATATATTTCACTTCTTTTTAAAGTGGCTCTTTTTACATCAAAAGCAGCCCCTATATAATCAGGATTTAATTGATTTATAATACTCATAAGAGTATTCACAAATCCATATACCGCTCCCGTTGGTTCGTTTTTAGTTCTAAAATTTAAATTTCCATAAAAAGCTCTATACATTATTGCACTCACATCTAATAAAACTGCTTTTTTCATTTTTTCCCCTTTCTATAATTTACATTTTTCATAATATTATACCATATTCAATACCTTAGTTAAAAAAATTATTTTATAAATAAATATTATTTTTTTTATTTTTCTGTTATAATCTCTGTGTATAAACTAAAATGTAGGAGGTATTTATGAATCTAGTTGTATTAATTGGACGTTTAACTAGAGATCCTGAACTTAAATTTGGTCAAAGCGGAAAAGCATACTCAAGATTTAGTTTAGCAGTTGATAGACCTTTTTCTAAAGGAGAAGCTGACTTTATTAACTGTGTTGCTTTTGGAAAAACAGCTGAACTTATCGGTGAATACTTAAGAAAAGGTAGAAAAGTTGCTGTTAACGGTAGACTTCAAATGAATAGATATGAGGTAAACGGAGAAAAAAGAACATCTTATGATGTACTTGTAGAAAGTATGGAATTTGTTGAAGGAAGAGGAGAATCATCTGCACCATCTGATTTTGCTCCAACACCATCTTATTCAGCACCTAAAGTTGCTGAGCAATCTTCTAACGATGACTTTGGTGGATCATCTTTTGATGAAGATGAGTTTCCATTCTAATAATTGAATAATATTTTAAACTACTAGGGGTGCCTTTTGGCTGAGATTTACCCTTAGAACCTGATCTAGTTAATACTAGCGTAGGGAAGTAGTTAATTATCACTTTTATTTTATAATTGTGGATATAAGCTATTTTCCTATTTTTTGGAAGATAGCTTTTTTTATTTATAAAAATTTTAATAGGAGGTTTTTTATGTTTTCAAAAGAATTATATAAAAATGCTAAAGAAATTTGGGATAGTTACTATTCTCATCCATTTGTAAAAGGTATTGGTGAAGGATCTCTAGAAAAAGATAAATTTAAATTTTATATTATTCAGGATTATATTTATCTTCTTGATTATGCAAAACTTTTTGCATTAGGTGTTATTAAAAGTAAAAATGAAAATGATATGAAAAAATTTGCCTCTCTTACAGATGGTATATTAAATTCTGAAATGGGTATACATCGAGTTTATATGAAAAAATTAGGAATTACTGAACAAGATATTATTTTAGAAAAACCAACTCTTGATAATACATCATATACTAGTTATATGCTTTCAGTTGCCCATTGTGGTGATATAAAAGAAATAGCAGTTGCAGCTCTTTCTTGTATGTGGAGTTATGAAATGATTGGACTAAAGTTAAAAGAAATTTACGGTTCTAATGATGACTTCTATGGGGAATGGATTGAATGTTACTCATCTTCTAGATACAAAGAATTAACTAACTGGAACATTGAACTTGTTGAAAAGTATTGTCAAAATATATCTGAAGAAGAAAAAGAACACTTAAAAACTATTTTTATTAATTGTAGTATTTATGAATATAAATTCTGGGATATGTCATATAAGGGGTCTTTTTAAAATGTACATACTTGAAGCAAAAAATCTAACTTTTAAATACGATAATCATAACTATATTTTGGATAATCTTTCTTTTAATATTCAAAAAAATGAACTAATTAGTATTGTGGGGGGAAGTGGTTGCGGAAAATCAACAATCATCAAAATATTGGCTGGAATCGAAAAAGATTTTAATGGTATTGTTCAACTAAAAAGTACATCCTATATGCCTCAATCTGACACTCTACTTCCTTGGAGAACTATTTTAGAGAATATTCTTTTACCTATCGAGATAAAAAAGGGAGATAAAAAAAAGGAAAGTGAAAAAGCTAAATCTCTTTTAAAAAGATTTAATTTATTAGAGTATTCAAATAATTATCCAAAAGAACTTTCAGGAGGAATGAAGCAACGTATTTCACTTATTCGGACACTTATGAGTGATAGTGATCTACTTCTTTTAGATGAGCCTTTTTCCGCTTTAGATGCTATTACGCGGGAAGATTTGCAAAATTGGCTTTTAAATACAGTTTCAATATTAAATAAAAGTATGATTTTTATTACTCATGATATTGATGAAGCAATTTTTCTTTCTCATAGAATTTTTGTTTGTCAAAAAAAGCCACTTTCAAAATTTAAAGAATTTTTTGTACCGAAAAATATAACTCTTGAAGAAAAGTTAAAATTACGAAAAGAAATTCTTTCTATTATTAAGGGAGATGATTTTTATGAAAAAAATTAATTTTTCCCTTCTCTCTTTATTTTCTTTTATTATATTATGGGAGATTGTAGGGAGATATATTAATAAAGGATATATCCTCCCTACTCCTTTAAATATACTAAAAAAAATTTGGATTCTTAAGGAAAGCCTTTTCTTTGTTCACTTACCGGCTACACTTAATATTGCAATTATTTCTTTAATTTTTACTATTTTATTAGGAATATTTTTAGCTATTTCTATGGATTTTAGTCATATAGTATACAGCTGTATTCATCCTTTAATTATAACTAGTCAAACTATTCCTATTACTGCTTTAGCACCTATTTTTATTCTATGGTTTGGCTACTCTATTTGGAGTAAAGTTATAGTTTCTGTAATTATATCTTTTTTTCCGGTTACAATAACTATATATAACGGCTTACAAAATATAGAAAAAGATGAGATTAATTATTTCAAGAGTCTCAACGCAAGTAAATCTCAAATTTTTTTTAAATTAAAACTACCTCGAGCTCTTCCCAGTTTTTTTTCTGCTCTTAAAATGAGCATTCCTCTTGTTTTAATCGGAGCAGCCATTGGTGAGTGGCTAGGTGCTACATCTGGTCTTGGATATTTTAGTAAAAGAATGATGTCTCAATTAGACGGTGCGGGAGTTTTTGCACCAATAGTTATAATCTCTTTACTTGCTATCGGTTTAGTGCAAATTATAAATATATTTGAAAATACAATATTACATTGGAGGAATAAATGAAAAAAATACTTACTATTTTAATAATGATTATTTTATTGGTTAGTTGTAAATCAAAAAAAGAAAATAATTTAAAAGAAGTTTCTATAATTTTAGATTGGTATCCTAATGCTGTTCACTCCTTTCTTTATACCGCTATTGAAAAAGGGTATTTTAAAGATGAAGGAATAAAACTAAATATAATTTATCCATCCTCACCTAGTGACTCTTTAACTTTGCCTGCTGCTAAAAAAGCAGATATAGGAATTTCCTATTTAAATAGTGTTATTATGGCAAGAGCTAATGAGAATGTTCCTATAAAATCATTCGGAGCAATACTTCAGAGATCTGTTAATACAGTTATCTCTTTAAAAGAAAAAAATATAACATCTCCAAAAGATTTTCAAAATAAAATTGCAGGTACTAGCGGTGGAGTTCTTTCAGAAACATATTTAAAATCAATGATGAAATCTCAAAATTTAGATCCTAACTCTTTAAAAATTACTGATGTAGGATTTGAACTTTTAACATCTATGATTACAAATCAAGTTGATTTTACAATTGGAAATATGATTAATCATGAAGTTCCTGTCATTAAAGAAAAGGGTATAGAAATAAACTATTTTTTAATTGACAACTTTGGAATACCTCAAGCATACGAGCTTGTCTTAGTCGCTAACGATGAGCTTTTAAATCAAAATAAAGAAACTTATACAAAAGTTCTAAAAGCTATGCAAAAAGGATTTGAAGATGTTAAGAATAATCCTCATGATTCTTTAAATCTTCTTCTTTCAAAACAAGCTGTTGATCAATTTCCACTAAGTGAAACTGTAGAAAAGGAAAGTTTGGAAATTTTATTACCAATAATGGAAACACCTCAAAATAAATTTTTAACTCAAACTAAGAAAATTTGGGAAAATAATGTTAATTGGTTATATGAAAACGGCATCATTCAAAAAAAACTTCCAGCTGAAAATTTTATATATCAATTTTAAATTTTTTAATATATAATACCCTTTAGAAATAAATTTTTGGAGGGATTATTTTGAAACAAATTCGCTCTCTTTGGAGAGAAAATAGAAGTGAAATTCTATCTATTTTTACGATTGCTTTACCTACTATTGTAGATATGTTTGTACAAACGTTACTTGGTTTTTTTGATTTAATTATGGTTGGACGATTAGGACCGGAAGCTATTGCTTCTGTTGGTTTAGGAACTGCTCCAATTCTAACTGTTATTCCAATATTTTTTGCAATCAGTGTTGGGACTACGGCTATGGTCAGTCGTGCATTTGGAGCTAAAAATTATAATGAAGCTAAAGAGGGGATGAGTCAAAGTTTAATCTTAGGAGTTCCTGCTGCTTTTATTGTTACTTTTATCTTTATTATTTTTGGTAAAAATATTCTTGGAATTATTAGTAAAAATCAACCTATCACAGACGCTTTAAGTTATTTAAAAGTTGTCTCTTTAGGAATTCCTTTTTTATGTTTTAATATTATTTTTTCATATGGATTTAGATCTATTAATAAAGCTAAAATCCCAATGATTAATAATACAATTAGTATTTTTTCTAATATATTACTTAATTATATCTTTATCTTTGTTTTAAATCTTGGAGTTTTTGGTGCTGGAGTAGCTACAACAATATCTAGAGGAATAGTTACTTTAATATTTTCTTTCTTAATAATATATAAAAAAAATTATTGTATTGCATTAAGTAAAAAAGATTTTAAAATAAATAAAGAGATTTGTAGACGACTTTTAAAAGTTGGATTACCTTCTGCTGGAGAACAAGGAATATTCAGAATTGGAATGCTTATTTTTGAAGCTATGGTTATAAACTTAGGAACATTACAATATGCAGCACATAAAATAGCTTTAACTGCAGAGTCATTTTCTTTCAATCTAGGACTAGGATTTTCTGTTGCTGGTACTGCTCTTGTTGGACAGCACTTAGGAGCAAAACAGTATCAAGAAGCGAAAAAAGCTGGCTATTTAAACATGTTTTTAGCTATGGGAGTTATGACTGCATTTGGATTTATTTTTATGATTTTTCCAAAATTTGTAATTTCAATGTTTACAAAGGAACAATCTATAGTTCCTATGGCTAGTTCTGCTCTTAGAATCGTATCTATTGCTCAGCCTATTTTAGCAGTTTCAATGGTTTTAAGTGGCGCTTTAAGAGGAGCTGGAGATACTAAATCTGTTCTTTGGATTACATCTATTGGTATGTTTTTAGTCAGAATTCCACTTACATATCTATTCTTATATGTATTTAACTTTGGTTTAAATGGTGCTTGGATGGTAATGATTGTAGATTTAACATATCGGGGGTTAGCGTGTTTGTATAGATTTAGACAAGGTAAATGGAGGTATATTGAAGTATAATTATGATAATACAAATTTTTGGAAAAAAGAACTGTAACGAAACTAAAAAAGTTCAAAGATTTTTTAAAGAAAGAGGAATTAAAACTCAATTTATTGATTTACTTGAGAAAGCTCCCTCAAAAAAAGAATTTGAAAACTTCTTAAAATACTATGATTTAAATGACTTTTTAGATACTGAAGGAAAAGAGTATAAAAAAAGAAACCTAGAATATATGGTTTATGATACAATGGATCTACTTCTAGAGAGTCCTATTCTTTTTAAAACTCCTATTGTTAGGTCAGATAAAGGTGTTATTTTAGGATACAATCTCGAAAAATTAAAAAATATATAATAAAAAATCCTCATTAAAGAAACTATCTTCAATGAGGATTTTTTATTACTCATATTTAATTAAAGCTTTTCTATATTTCTCTTTAAACCACGTTCTTAACTCTAGCGGTTCTAATATTTCAACTTCATCTAAAAAAAAGCTAAAATATCTCTTTGCTTTTTCATGTGAACATTCCAATATATATTCATCTTTATCAATTTTTATAATTTGTGGTCTGTTTGTTTCTATTTCATTAAATATCTTTTTTCCAGCTGTTGTTAATTTAATCTTAATATACTGTCCAAAGGATATAAAAGGATCAAAATTCTCTTTCATTTTATCTATAAACTCTTTATCCCTTAACTTAAAAGATGTATTTTTTATATAAATTGATTTTATATATTTAATCTTATAGTTTTTCCATTTTGCTTCTCTCAAATTATAACAAAATAGATAATTCATAACCTCTAGCTTAGAACTTTCAATCAAATATGGTTCAACTTCAATATTTTTTTCATCTCGAAAAACTATCTTTATTATTCTTTTCTCTTTTATTGAATAATTTATTCTTTCAACTATGTCTTTAAATAAAAAATATTCTCTCTTTTTCTTTCCTAAACTAGCATATTCAATTAAAATTTCTCTAAAAAACTCCGATTCATTTTGAATATTATTTTCCTCTAAAAAATTATAATACCCTTCTAAATTTTTTTTATTTAAATTAAATTGAATAACAGAAGTTTCTCCTTTATAAGGATAAACAAATTTTTTCTGCTGATTTTCCTTTATTTTTTCTGCATATATATAATTTAATAAAGTATTTTTTTTTATAAAAAATTCTTCAATATCATTTTCTAAAATTTCAACTATTTTTCTAGGTAATGTCACTCTTATTTTTTTTTCCATATTTCACTCCAATGAAATCATTATATAGTCGCTATTATATCATGAAAATAACTATTTTTTTATAAATTTATTTATGATATAGTTATAATATAAATATTCTAGGAGGTTTTACTTTGGATATCGTATATGAAATAAAACAAAAATACAATAGTTTTTCTCAAAAAGAAAAATATGTCGCTGATTATATACTTAAACATAAAGATAATATTGAAAATATATCAATTACCAACCTTTCAAAAGCAACAGGAGCATCTACCTCTACAATAACTAGATTTTCTAAAAAAATTAATTGCGATAGTTTTGTTCAAATGAAAATTAAGTTAAATACAACTTTTAACAACTCTCTTCCTAAAGAAAGTGATCTTTTCTCAGCTGTTCATAATTATTATACGGAGGTAATCGAAAAAACAAACCAATTAATCAATAAAAAACTTATTTTAAAAGTTGTTGAAGAGATAAAAAAAGCTAAAAGAATTTATATATATGGAGTGGGAAGCTCTGGACTTACTGCACATGAATTTATGCAAAGACTTTTAAGAATGGGATTTAACGTTTCTAGTATCACTGATTCTCATATGATGATTATAAATAGTGCTATTGTTTCAGCTGATGACCTTGTTATTGGAATATCTATTTCTGGAGAAACAAAAGAGATTATAGATTCTTTGAGAGTTTCTCAAAAAAATGGTGCCCATACAATTGGAGTTACAAGTTTTCCTAATAGTTCTATTAAAAAATTTTCCAACGATTTAATTTTGATTTGTGCTTCAGATTTTATTCATAAAAGAGATTTTATTAACACTCAATTCTCAACTATGTATCTTTTTGACCTAATCTCTACAATTCTTTTATCCAACAAGGATTTAAGAAAAAAAATGCAATTAACAATTGAAGCAATTTTAAAATAAACAGCTTAAAAGCTGTTTTTTTGTTGTAATTTTAATATTTATGTGATATATTCATACTATAATTAATGAAAATTATTTTCATATATGTATATTTGTATGAAAATAATTTATGCAACAGGAGGTTACTATGTTTAAAAATTTACAAAAAATTGGTAAATCATTTATGCTTCCAATAGCTATTTTACCAGCTGCTGGATTACTTTTAGGAATTGGAGGAGCTCTTTCAAACGCAAACACTGTTAATGCTTATCCTTTCTTAAATATACCAATTCTACAAGGTATTTTACAAGTTATGTCTGCTTCTGGAGAAGTTATTTTTGCTAATCTAGCTCTTATTATGTGTATTGGACTTGCTATTGGATTAGCTAAAAAAGATAAAGGAACAGCTGGTTTAGCTGGTGCTGTAGCTTTTTTAGTTATGAATGCTTCTATTAAAGGATTAATTACAGCATTTAAACCTGAAGTAGGGTCTATCGACACAGGTGTTGTTGGAGCTATTGTTATAGGTTCTTTAGTAGCTTACCTACATAATAAATATAGCAATATTAAACTGCCTGCTGTTCTTGGTTTCTTTGGTGGATCAAGATTTGTTCCTATTGTTTCTTCTTTTGCAGCAATCGGAATTGGTATAATATTTTTCTTAACATGGCCAACATTCCAAGGATGGCTAACATCTGCTGGAAAGTCAATTGCCAGTTTAGGAATTTTTGGAACTTTCCTTTATGGTTTTCTTTTAAGACTAAGTGGAGCTGTTGGATTACATCACATGATTTATCCTTTATTTTGGTATACTGAGCTTGGCGGAACTGCTCAAGTTGCTGGAAAAACTATTGTTGGAGCTCAGAATATTTTCTTTGCTCAATTAGCTGATCCTAATCATACTGGTCTATTTACTGAGGGAACTAGATTTTTTGCTGGACGTTTTGCTACTATGATGTTTGGTCTTCCAGCTGCTTGTTTAGCTATGTACCATTGCACACCTCTAAATAAAAGAAAACTTGTTGGTGGATTATTTTTAGGAGCTGCAATTACATCTTTTATCACAGGAATTACAGAACCTATCGAATTTATGTTTTTATTTGTTGCTCCTTGGTTATATGGAGTTCATGCATTCTTTGATGGTTTATCTTTTCTTGTAGCTGATTTATTAAATATATCTATTGGAAATACATTCTCTGGAGGTTTAATAGACTTTACTCTTTTTGGTGTTCTACAAGGAAACGAAGCGACTAATTGGATGTATGTTTTAATAATTGGAGCGATCTGGTTTGCTCTATATTATTTTTCTTTTGTATTCTTAATTAAACGTTTCAACATTGCAACTCCCGGTAGAGAGGGAGATGATGAAGAGATTAAAATAGTAACTAAAGATTCTCTTTTTGAAACATCTAAAGAAGTTTTAGCTGCTCTTGGTGGAAAAGAAAATATTGATGATGTTGATGCTTGTATAACAAGACTTAGAGTATCTGTTAAAGATGTATCTAAAGTTGATAAAGCTAAATTAAAAAGTCTTGGTGCGACTGGAGTTTTAGAAGTACAAGGTGGAATTCAAGCTATTTTTGGAGCTATGGCTGATCCTATTAAACAAAAAATAAATGAGATTATAGAAAATAACAACTAGGAGGATTTTATGAAAAGAGGTCTTATTGTATCATGTCAAGCACTAGAAACCGAACCTTTACACAGTTCATTTATAATGGGTAGAATGGCTGTTGCTGCTCAAATGGGAGGAGCTGTTGGAATTAGAGCAAATGGAGTAGAGGATATTCTTGAAATAAAAAAAGTAGTTGATTTACCAATCATTGGTATCATAAAAAAAGATTATGAGAATATGGTTTCTTACATTACTCCCACTGAAAAAGAGTTAGAAGCACTTATTGCTACTAATATTGATGTCATTGCTCTTGACGCTACTATAAATGCTGATTTAAATCTTTTAAAGTCTTTAAAAGTTAAATATCCTAACCAAAAATTTATGGCTGATATCTCTACTACTGAAGAGGGAGTTCGTGCAGAAGAATTAGGTTTTGATTATATTGGAACAACTTTAGTTGGATATACTGAGCAGTCTAAAGGCTTAAATAACTTTGATGTTCTTAAAGAATTAATATCAAAATGTAAAACTCCTATAATTGCTGAGGGAAATTTTGATACTCCAGAAAAGTCAAAATTAGCAATGGAATTAGGATCTTATGCCGTTGTCGTTGGTGGAGCTATCACTAGACCTCAACTTATAACTAAAAAATTTGCTGATGAAGTAAATAAAGTTAAATTTTAATAAAAAAAGATAGAGTTTATTCTCTATCTTTTTTATTTACAAAATTAATAAATCTATCTATTGCTTCATTTAAAATTTCTTCATCTTTTACTAAAGAAATTCTTATATAATTATCCATTCCAAAGGCTATTCCAGGAACAACTGCAACTCTTTCCTCTTCTAAAAGACTCTTAGCGAAATCTAAAGAGTTTAGTTTTGTAATTCCATCTAAGGATACAAATATATAGATTGCTCCTTTTGGTTTTATAACAGATATTTGTTTTTCTTTTAACTTTTTATATACACTTTCAGCTCTTTTCTTATAAATTTCAACTTGTGAAGATATATCTTTACACTCTTTTAAAGCTATTAATGCTCCTTTTTGAGAAATTATACTCGCTGATGTTACTGCATATTGATGTACTTTTACCAAATACTCTCTCATTTTTTTACTTGCGATTATATATCCTATTCTCCAACCAGTTAAAGAATGTGATTTTGAAAAACCATTAATCAAAATAACATTTTCTCTATACCCATCTTGTAAAAAACTATTATGTTCACCCTCAAATATAATTTCACTATAAACCTCATCGCTTATTATATACAAATGATTCTCTTTAACAAATTTTAATATCTCATCTCTATTTTCTCTAGATATAGTTATACCTGATGGATTTGATGGATAATTTAAGATAATAGCTTTCGTCTGAGGAGTTACATAATTCTTTAAAACATCAACAGTTAATTCAAAATTATCTCTTGATGTATCCATTTTTATTAACTTAGCTCCAGCTAATGTTATTAATGGCTCATACCCAGGATAAACAGGTAAAGGAGTTAGAACCTCGTCTCCTGGCATAATTATAGTCTTTATTGCTGTTGATAATCCTTCTGTACTACCGACAGTTATAATTATTTCATCTGGTTCTATATTTAAACTATATCTTTCTTTATAATATCTTCCAATCTCTTCTCTTAATTCAATCATACCACCTAACTGCGGATAACCTAATTTAGCATCTTTCATGTACCCAATAGTTTCATCTATTATTATTTTAGGTTGTGGTAAATCTGGTTCTCCTATTGTTAGATTAATCAGTGGTTTTTCACCCCCTTCATATTCTTTACAAACTTCTGCTATCTTTCTTATAACAGATATCTCAATTTTATCTAAATTTGGATTTACTTTTAGCATATTTTCTCCTCTAGTTATTTTTTCATTAAAATTTCTGCAATTTGCACTGCATTTGTTGCTGCTCCTTTTCTAATATTATCAGCTACAACCCATAAATTTAATCCTTTTTCTATGCTAAAATCTTTTCTTAAACGCCCCACATAAACTTCATCTGTTTCATTAGCTTCAGTAGCTAAAGGGTATCTATTATTTTTCACATCATCTTCAAGCACAATGCCTTTTGTTTCTCTAAATTTTACTTTTAGCTCTTCTAGATTCGCTTCTCTTTCTAACTCAACATTTATTGATATAGAATGTCCATTTAAAACTGGTACTCTAACACATGTTGCAGTTATTGGAAGATTTTTTTTATTTAAAATTTTACGAGTTTCATTTATCATTTTTTCTTCCTCTTTAGTATACCCATTCTCTAAAAAAGAATCTATATGAGGTAAACAATTATTAACTATCGGATGAGGATATGTTTTTGGTTCTTCTCCTTTTAATCCTCTTTGTAAATCCTCTATTCCTTTTATTCCACTTCCCGATACAGCTTGATATGTTGAATAAACAACTCTTTTTATACCATATAGCTCATCTATTATTTTTAATGGAACAACTGATTGAATCGTTGAACAATTCGGGTTAGCTATTATACCATTATTTTTAAATATATCCTCTGGATTTACTTCTGGTACAACTAGTGGAACATTTTCGTCCATTCTCCAAGCACTACTATTGTCAACCACTATTACACCTTTTTCACTTGCAATTGGAGCAAATTTCTTACTAATATCTCCTCCAGCTGAAAATAGTGCTATGTCTATCTCTCTATCAAAACTATTTTCTGTAAGCTCCTCTATCACTAAAGTTTTTCCTTTAAAAACAACCTCTTTTCCAGCTGAACGAGCCGAAGCAAAAAGATATAAATTTTTTATTGGCAAATCTCTCTCCTCTAAAACTTTTAAAAAAGTTCCACCTACCAATCCGCTTGCTCCTACTATTGCTATATTATACATTTTAGTCCCTCCATTATATTGAAAATACTTCTGCTAATTTTTCTACTACTTTTATTGTATCAGATTCTTTTATAATTAACGAGATTGAAATTTCTGATGTAGTACATTGATAAAATGATGAATCAATCTCTGCTAATACTTCAAAAACTTTTGCTGCTACGCCAAAATTACTTATCATTCCTATTCCTACTAAAGATATTTTTACAACTCCTGTTCTTTTTGTAACCTCTATATCTGGAATCTCCTTAGCAATCTCCTCTAATGATCTATTTAAAAAGTGCTCATCTGTCAAAGGACAAGTAAATCCTATACTTCCCTTAACGTTTTCAACTTCATTTTGTGATATCATATCAACATTAACACTATGCTTAGCTAAATTATTAAAAATGATTGCTACATTTTTAGGAATTGCTAAAAAGTTTTCTAAATTTACCATTATAACATTTTTATTTATAGATATTCCTGTTACAGCCTTTTTTTCAATTATTTCACTATTATCACATATATATGTTCCTGTTTCAACTCCTAAAGTTTGTCCAACGTAAATCTTAACACCATACTTTTTCCCTATTTCAACTGCTCTAGTTTCCATTACTCCTGCACCTAAATTTGCCATCTCCATCATCTCCTCGTATGAAATTTTTTCAAGTTTTTTAGCATTTTTATAAACTCTAGGGTCTACACCATATATTCCTGTAACATCTGTATATATCTCACAATCACACTTTAATGCTGCAGCTAAGGCAACAGCACTCGTATCAGATCCACCTCTTCCTAATGTTGTTATGTCGCCATCTTCATTTACCCCTTGAAATCCAGCAACAATTACAATTTTTCCATCTTTTAAATGTTTTTCTATTCTATCAATTTTTATACTTTCGATTTTATTTTTAGTATGTGTTCCACCTGTTCTTATTCCTGCTTGAGCACCAGTTAAAGAGATAGCCTTACGTCCAATTTCTTTTAATGCCATACTTAAAAGAGAGATTGATTTTTGCTCTCCTGTTGATAATAATGAATCAAGTTCTCTTACATCTGGAGTTTCTGAAATCTCTTTAGCTAACTTTATCAACTCATCTGTTGTTTTTCCCATAGCTGAAACTACAATTACAATTTCATCACCATATTTATAGTTTTTAGATATATCTTTAGCTATATCTTTTATTTTTTCTATTGTTGCAACTGAGCTTCCTCCAAATTTTTTTACTACTCTCATTAGTTCCTCCTTAGATGATTTTAATAATAAAAAAAGCGATAGTCAAAAAAATAACCATCGCTTAAAACTCTCATTTCAACTATGTTAGCTTAAAATAATCCACGATAGCACAACACCAATTTGGTGACAGTTACATAAATATTCTTTATGTACCCAGCTTAAATTTTTAGTAGAAAAACTTAAACTTCGGCAAATTTTCCTTTTAACAAACATCTTTGATCTACTAATCTCAGTTTATTTACTAATAAAATTTGCAACCTCTATCAAAATATTAATTTAAGGCAGAATATCACATTTTTTTTCAAATGTCAAAAGTTTTTTCTTAAAAGTGCTTCTATTTTAATCGGTAATCCAAAAAGATTTATAAATCCTTCTGCATCTTTTTGATTATAAACACTATCTTTTTCAAAAGTTGAATACTCCTCTGAATATAATGTAAATGGAGATGTCGTTCCTGCTAAAATAATATTTCCTTTATATAATTTTAGCTTTACTTCTCCCGTCACGAACTCTTGAGTTATGTCTACAAAAGCTGTTATAGCTTTTCTTAAAGTTGTAAACCATTGCCCATTATAGACTAATTTTGAAAAATCATGTGATAGTTTTATTTTTTCTTGATACGTATCCTTATCTAAGCATAATCTTTCTAACTCTTCATGAGCAAAAAATAAAATCGTTCCTCCTGGAGTTTCATAAACTCCTCTTGATTTCATTCCAACCAATCTATTTTCAACCATATCTAAAACACCAATGCCATGATTTCCACCAATTTTATTTAATTGTTTTATAATTTCTACTCCACTCATTTTTTCTCCATTTATCGCAACAGGAACTCCTTTTACAAATTCAATATTTATATACTCAGATTTTTCATTTGCTTCTTCTAGAGTCTTAACCCATTGTAAAACATTCTCATAGTTAGGCTCTTTCGAAGGACATTCTAAGTCAAACCCCTCATGACTTACATGGAATAAATTCTCATCTCTACTATAAGGAGATTTTTTATGAAACGGAAGTGTAATTCCATTTTTTTCTAGGTATTCAATCTCTTCCTCTCTTGATTTTATATCCCAAATTCTCCAAGGAGCTATTATTTTCAAAGATGGATCCAAAGCTTTTATAGCTAATTCAAATCTTACTTGATCATTCCCCTTACCCGTTGCTCCATGAGCTATATATTTCGCCCCTTCTATATGAGCCACCTCAACTAAAGCTTTTCCAATAACTGGTCTTGCCATTGATGTTCCTAATAAATATTTATTTTCATAAATAGCACCTGCTTTTAGTGTTGGAAATATATATTCTTCTACAAATTCATGAACTTTATCTACCAAATAAAATTTACTTGCACCTGTTAAATATGCTTTTTCTTCAATTGCTTTAAAATCCTCTATTTGTCCTACGTTTACTGCCACTGCAATGACATCATAATCATAATTCTCCTTCAGCCACGGAATTATAACTGATGTATCTAATCCTCCTGAATATGCTAAAATAACCTTTTCCTTCATCTCTCTCCTCCTAATTAAAATGTTTTATTATTAATTCATCATAAATACCCTCTGCTTTTATCTCTTCCAAAGCTTTATTTACTTTTTTAATAAGGTTTTCATTATTTTTTTCTGCTGCTATTGCATATTTTTCAACTTCACTACCTATTTCTATTATTTTTAAACCTTTATTTTTTGCCACATAACTTTGGGCTGGAGCTGAATCTAATATCATTGCATCAATATTACCACCTTTTAAAGCCATAATAGAAGATGGTGCTGAATTGTACTGAACTTTGTTAACTCCTTGAATTTTAGATACTATTAAGTCCCCTGTGTATCCAAGTACCACTCCTACTTTTTTATTTTTTAATGAATCCATATTGATTATAGTACCTTCATTTTCTGGAACTATAATAACTTGATTAGCTACAAAGTAATCATTTGAAAAATTTACAAACTTCTCTCTTTCTTTTGTTACTGTCATTCCTGCAATTATTAAATCTATTTTATTTGTTTGAAGTGCTGGCAATAATCCATCAAAAGCTATATTCTTTATTTTTATCTCTTTTCCAATTTTTTCACCAATTTTATTTATTAAATCAATATCAAACCCTACAATCTCCCCATTTTCCATATACTCAAAAGGTGCAAACTCTGCATTTGTTCCAACATATAAGACTTCTTTTGATAATACAATTGCTCCCATTAAAATAAATAATAAAGTTCCTAATATTTTTTTCATAATACCCTCCTAAATATTTTTTTGTATAAAAAAAGCCAGTGCTTTAAAACACTGGCTCAAATAACATAAATTTATAGAATAATAAAAAAATTAAACTATAATAAAATACCTTAGATTGCTTTCTTGGCACACAAAAATTCTATTCTTTTTGTTATAGTTATTGTGTGTCCTTAAAACTCTTCTCATAGTCATTTTATTCCCTCCTATTTTTTTATTTGAAATGATAATAGCAAATTTAATCCCTTATTGTCAAACTTTTTTTCAAATTTTATAAAATAAATTGCTGAATTTTTTTAAAAATACTATAATAATACTAAAATAAAAGAAAATAGAGGTATTTTATGAACTTAAACAAATTGTTACTCATTAATCTTTTTAGTAAATTAAAATCAGAATCTCTTTTTTTAATAGCAACTTTTTTTGCTATTATTACAAGTTTTATTATTCTTCCTAAGTTTTCATATATTGATACACATGTATTAATGATTCTTTTTAACCTAATGGTTGTCGTAGAACTTTATAAAAAAGAAAATGTTTTAGATTTTATAGCTATTAACTTTTTGAAAAAATATAATAGTCAAAGAATTATATGTGCTGCATTAATTATTTTAGTTTTTTTCTTTAGTATGTTTTTAACTAATGATGTTGCTCTTATAACTTTTATTCCATTAACTATTATAATTGGAAAGAAATCTAATTTTTCAACTTTAAAAATAGTTATTTTAGAAACTATTGCAGCCAACTTAGGAAGTGCACTAACTCCTATGGGGAGTCCTCAAAACATCTATTTATATTCTAAATTTGCTCCAGCTCCAATTGAATTTTTTAAAATTACTTTTGGTATATCTACCGTTGGTCTTATTATTTTATTACTTATTAATTTTTTTACTCCTAAAGATGAGTTAATTTTTGAACTTGAAACTCCTATATTCAAAAAAAATATTAATGTTTTTGTTTCAACAGCTATATTTGTCTGGGTTTTATTAAGTATATTTTTTAAACTTCCAATTATTTTTATCACAATTTTTAATATTGGGTATTTAACTTATAAAAAAGAAAATATTTTTCAAAAAATAGATTGGATTCTTTTAGCTACTTTTATTAGCTTTTTCATTTTTGTTGGAAACTTATCAAATATTGAATTAATAAGATCCTGGATGTTTAATTTATTATCTGAATCAACACAGGTTTATTTCACAGGAATTATTCTAAGTCAATTTATAAGTAATGTTCCTGCTGCAATTTTAATATCTGAATTTACAACTAAATGGCAACCTCTTTTACTTGGAGTTAATATCGGTGGTCTTGGAACTTTGATCGCTTCTTTAGCTAGTTTAATTTCATATAAACTTTATATTAGTGAGTTTCCAGAAGAAAAAAGAAAGTTTTTCATTCTTTTTTCTATTTTAAATTTTTCTATTTTAATTCTTATGGGAAGTCTATTTACATTCTTTATTTAAATAAAAAAACTAGCTTTAAGGCTAGTTTTTTTAAAATTCTAATGATTCTCCTTGAGTTGGAAAATAATATTTTACACCATGTATATTATTATTTAATAGTTCTTTTTTTATATTCTCTCTCGTGTTCTCACTCTTTTTTAAACTAGGTTTTATATGAGTTATAACCACATTTAATCCTTTTAACGTTCCCTTACCTGAATATTTTTCTAAAACCTTAAACTCTTCATTTATCCATCTTGGTGATAGGTGACCAAATAGTCCTTTATCATCTTTAGAGTTATCAAAAGATGATTCTATCATTATTACTTTCAATTTTTTATCTTTTATCAAAGGTCCTAATACTTTGAAACTTTCTTCTAATCCATTACTATTTTCCACTTTATCTGGTCCAACGTCTCCATAATATGCCATGTATTCCCCATTATTTTCCAATAAAAACATTGTTGATTCATAATTACTATGACTTAATGGAAACGCAGTAACATTTAAATTTGTATCATTTAGATTTTTAATTTTATTCGGTTCTAATACCTGATATTTATACTGATTTAATTTAAATCCCTCACCTTCATTTGAAAAATTTGGCCAAAGTTTCCAATTAAATACATTGTTTTTTAAAGTTTCAATTGTACTATTCAATCCATAAATATCCTTTGTAGTATCTTCTGTTGATGATATTACTAATCCTGATATATGATCTAAATGTCCATGAGATATCAGATATCCTTTTATTTTCTCTCTAAAAATATATCCAATATCACTCCACTCTGTATCTTGAGGTATAGTTATATTCTTAAAACTCTCTTTTTCTAATCCACTTTTTATTCCAGGAAGTACTGTTCCTGCATCTAAAGCTATAAAATTTTCCTCATTTTTATCTCTTATAAGATATCCAGAAATATTTCCATCCATTACTCCACCATCACTTCCCAAAGTAATAATTTGAAACCCTTCAGCATAAGACACTAATGATGAAATAAAAAAAATTGTTGATAATAATTTTTTCACTAAATCCCTCCAAAATATTATTAATAAAAATATTATAAATTTATTTTAACATTATTAAAGGAAATTTAAAACCTAATAAGAAGAATAAATTAAAGAAAATTGAAGAGGTGATTTTTATGTCAAAATGTTGTAACAAGCCTAAAGTTGAACTTCCTAAAACATGTGTATGCTCTACTCAAAAAAAAGAGACTCCACCTGCTCCAGATATATTAGATCCAAATATTGAAGCTGAAGCAAGTGAAGTTAGAGGCGAAGAAGATCAAGAGAAAAATGATTAAAAAAGAGGACACTCGTCCTCTTTTTCATTTATACTGTCTTCAAATAATTAGCTGCATTTATTCCTGCTATTGTTCCATCTGAAACAGCTGTTGCAACTTGTCTTATATCTTTACAACATATATCTCCTGCTGCAAATACTCCATCTATATTTGTTTTCATTTGAGAATTTACTTTTATAAATCCATTTTCTAATTCTAATTTATTATATTTTTCTGTATTTGGAGTTGCACCAGCATAAATAAATACTCCTGCTCCACCACATTTTATCTCTTTTACTTCTTTTGTCTTCTCATCAGTAATCTCTAAACTTTCAATTTTATCTTTACCTTTTATTTTTGTTAATCTTGAATGTAAATATAACTTTACATTTTCTAGTTTTTCTAATTTATTTTTAAATTCAGCTATTGTTCCTAATGAATCTTCAAAATGAATAATTGACAACTCTTTTGCAAATTGAGCTAAATAAATAGCTTCCTTTATAGCTCCATCTGCGCCTCCAACTACAAATATATCTTTTCCTGCATATTCTTTTCCTTCTTTCCAAGGATTTGAACAAACACCCTTTCCTTTTAATTCATTTTCTCCTAAAACTCCTAATTTTCTTGGTGTTGTTCCATTTGCAAGAATAATTGTTTTACCTAAATAAATATTTCCAGACTTTGTTGACACTTTTTTTAACAAATTATCTAAATCTATTTCTGTAACATCTTCTTTTAATACCTCTATATTATAAACTTTTAATTGACTTTCTAATTTATTTTTAAAAGAATCTCCTGTTTCACAATTATCCACAGATAAGTAGTGCGTCACTGAAGAAACTTTTCCTACTGTTCCACCAATTTCATCTTTTTCTAAAATTACAGGTTTATATCCACGACTTGCAATATATACTGCAGCACTTACTCCAGCGGGTCCTCCACCAATTATAATTGCATCATAGAAATTTTTTGTTTCATTTGTCATTTTCAACACTTCCTTTTAATCTCTTTTGTAAAAATATCTTTCTTAAGTTATTTATATCACATTTTGAATCATGAGTCAACTTTTTTAAAAAAATTTGTATGGTTAAAAAAACCATACATTTAATAATATAAATCGATAATATTTATTTCGCTAGTACTGTTTACTCTGTATGGTATTAACCACGAGCTAAATCCTGCACTTACTATTGTATGAGTTATCCCAAATACTTTATATCCGTGATAATTTTTATACATCTTTTTCACTATTAAGTTATAAGGAAAAAATTGTCCTCTATGAGTATGTCCACAAAGCTCTAAGTCAATTTTATTTGTAATTGCCTCATTTATTGAATTTGGATTGTGATCCAATACAATTGTTGGTAAATCTGTATCTATCCTTTTTCTCAAATATGCTATCTTTTTTCTTTTTTTATTTGTTATATCATCTCTTCCAATAATATTTATTCCTTCAATTTTTAAAACACTATCCCTCAAAATTTTTATTCCTAGATTTTCAATATATTTTATATTTTCCTCTATTCCTCCGTGATATTCATGATTTCCTAAAATCGCGTACATTCCGTACTTAGGCTCAATCTCTCTAAAACTAGCTGTAAAATCTGCTTTTATATCTTTACAACTAAAATCAACTAAATCTCCTCCGATTAATAATATATCCGGTTCTTCCTCATTCATTCTTTTTAATGAGTTTTCTATATTCTCTTTATTAGTTAGAGCTGATAGATGTACATCTGATATAAATGCTATTCTCAATTTTTTACCATTTTTATATCTTTCCAATCTTATCTCACTTTTTATTACTTTTGCCATTGAAAAATTATAGTACGCATATATAAAAAATATTGGAAGTACTATAAATGCTATAGTTACTATATTTAATTTGCTTAATCGATAAAAGTAGTTTACTACACCTAAAATTACTAATAAAAAAAATATATAATGAGCTATAAAAATATAGTTTCCTAAAAATCTACCTAAAAAAATATTTCTCCTAAAAAAAGTTCTTCTAATATAAAAAATTGGTAAAATTGCCAATAAAAATATAAAGTTTATTAAAAACAATTGTTCCATAATTTCTCCTTATAGAAAATGACTAATAAAAGCTTTAAGTCCCATTAAAACTAATATTCCTCCTCCTAGATACTCTGTTTTATAACTTATTAAATGCCCTACTTTATGCCCTAGATAAACACCTAAAGAGGCTATCAAGAAAGTTATTACTCCTATTATTTCTATAGAGTAATATATATTTAAATTTGGAACTAATGAAAAGGAAAAGCCAACAGCTAAAGCATCTATACTTGTTGCAAATCCTAATAAGAGTAAGTTTGAAGCCATATCACACTTTCCTTCTTCTTCACACTCTTGCTCTTTCCAACCATCAAAAATCATTTTTCCACCAACAAATAATAATAATATTGTTGTTATTATATAATCATATTGTGATATTTTTTCTGCAAAAACACCACCTATCCTCCACCCTATATACGGCATTAAAGCCTGAAATCCTCCAAATACAAGTGCAATTTTAAAAATATTTCTTTTTCTTAACTTTTTCATTGCTAATCCTTCAGTTAGAGATACAGCAAAGGCATCCATAGCTAATCCTATAGAAATTAATACAAGTGATAATATATCCATCATTTCCTCCAATAAATTTTTTCAATTTTTATATTATACATTTTCTTTTGATTTTTCTCAATTTATTTAATAAAAAAAGAAGAGAGTACCCTCTCTTCACAAATTTATACTATTAAATTTAAAATTGATAATCCACCTATTACCCATAAAGCTATATTTATTTTTTTTATCTCTCCTGCTGCAACATGAGTTATTATATATGCAACAAATCCAAAACTTAAACCTATACTAATACTATAAGTTAAAGGCATCATTACAATTGTTATAAAAGCAGGAATTGCTAGTTTCATATCTGTAAAATCTATATTTCCAATAGATTTAAACATAAATACTCCCACCAATACTAAAGCTGGAGCTGATGCATATCCTGGTACTATTCCAACTAATGGTGTAAATAATAAAGCTAATAAAAATAATCCACTTGTTACTAAAGAGGCTAATCCTGTTCTAGCTCCAGCAGATATTCCTGCTGCTGATTCTGCAAATGAAGTTACTGTACTCGTCCCTAAAACTGCTCCAATTAATGTTGATGATACATCAACTTGTAGCATCCTCTTTAAACCTTTAGCACCTTCATCCCCTTGTACTAATCCCATATTTTTGTAACAAGCCATCATAAATCCAAGAGAATCGAATAGGTCTATAAACATAAACGAAAATATTGAACCTATTAAAGATATTTTTAAAGCCCCTAATATATTTACTTTCATAAAAATTGGACTTATTGATGGAGGCATTGAAATAATTGCTTTTGGAATATCAACAATTCCAAAAAACATCCCTATAAGTGTTGTTGCTGCAATACTTATTAAAATACCACCTCTTACCTTTTTTATTTCACAAATAGCCATAATTGCTAACCCTAAGATCCCTAATACAGTTGGTATTGAAAAATCTCCTAAACCTACAAATGTAGCTTCATTTGCAACTATTATTCCCATGTTTTTTAAACCTATAAAAGCTATAAATAACCCAATCCCTGAAGTTGCTGCTGTAGAAACTACACTAGGAATAGCATTAGCTATTTTTTCTCTTATTCCACCCAATGTCATAATTAAAAAGAATAGTCCTGATATGAATACAACACCCAATGCATCTTCCCAAGAAACTCCTTGTCCTAAAACTAATGTATAAGTAAAAAATGCATTTAATCCCATACCTGGTGCTAAAGCAAAAGGGGCATTTGCCCATAAAGCGGCAATTCCTGTTCCAATAGCTGTTGCTAAACAAGTTACTGTTATAAGAGCACCTTTATCCATCCCAGCTGCAGAAAGAATTGCAGGATTTACAAAAACTATATATGCCATTGTTAAAAATGTTGTAAGACCACCTAAAACTTCTGTTTTTATTGAACTTCCTCTTTCTTCAATTTTAAAAACTTTTTCTAATATATCTAATGAAATATTTCTTTTTATTACTATTTTTTCCACTTTATAATCCTCCAACTATATTATATCTACTACAGGAAATCTATTTGGTAAAACTATTTTTGCCTTAGTCTTTATCTCCTCAGATTTTATTTTCACTTGCTCAATTAAATCACTCTCGTTTAAAACTAAAATTTCTCTATTTTTCATTAACCATTTTCCATTACACATTGTAGATTCAACATTTTCACTTGACATTGTATAAACAATATTAGCTATTGGATCATGAAGTGGTAAAGAATGAATTGTATTTGGATTTAAAATTATTAAATCTGCTTTTTTACCTACTTCTAGACTTCCTATTTCTCTTTCTAATAACGCGCACTTAGCTCCATTTATAGTAGACATTTCTAATACTTGTTCTGCTGGTATAACTTTTGGATTTAATGTTCTCCCTTTATGAATTAAAGAAGTTAGATACATCTCTCTCATCATATCCATTCTATTGTTTGAAGGTGCACCATCTGTTCCAATAGATACGTTTAACCCTTTTTCAAGCATTTCTGGTATTCTTGCAAATCCTAATACAACTTTCATTGCCGCTGCTGGATTATGTGATACCTTTACATCATATAATCTAAATAAATCTATCTCTCTATCTGTTAACCACACTGTGTGGACAGCTAATAAATTTGGTCCTAATGCCCCTAACTTATGAAGGTGTTCAACAGTTGAATTTCCTCTATTTATTTTCACATAATCATTTTCTGCTGCTATTTCAGCTATATGCATATGAATTCCTGTATTCAATTCATCTGCTATTTTTTTAGTTTTAATTATTAAATCATCTGAGTTATTAAAAATAGTTCTTAAACCAAACCAAATTTTTATTCTTCCATCTGCTGTATTATTATATTTATCAAATAGTTCTTTTTGTACTTGAATCTCTTCATCCGCTGTTTTTATCCAATTTGTAGGTAATCCAATCCCTTCATCCATAACTGATTTTGATAAAGCTGCTCTTATTCCTGTATTTTTTACCGCCTCAGCCATTGCTTCTACATACTGACCTCCTGCCTCTAAAAATGTTGTGACTCCAGACTTTATCATTTCTACACAACAAGCAGTTGAAGAGATTAATGAACTCTCATAATCAAAGTTACTCTCATAAGGCCAAACTCTTTCTCTTAGCCAAGTTAAAAGATCTACGTCATCAGCTATTCCTCTTCCTAGTTGCTGAGATAGATGAACATGTGTATTTATTAAACCTGGTAATATAATTTTCCCTTTTGCATCTATAATTTCTGCAGTATCTAGAATTGATTTTTCATCAACTTTTCCAATTGCCTTTATTAAATCGTTTTCAATTAAAATTGAACCATTATTATATATCTCTCTTTTCTCATTCATTGATACTACATATGCATTTTTTATTAAGATTTGTTTCACAAAAAACCTCCATTTTTTAAATAAAAAAAGTGTAAACTCTATCTGGGATAGAATTTACACTTAAAATTAAATTTAAAATATTTAACATATTTTAAAAAATTATAGTATAAGCTCTTCCCATAGCGTCCTGATTTAAGGTTAGGACGTAGAAACTTTTGGACCATATTACCAAAATATATGAGTAAACTTTTTATTTTAATAATACCATATTTGTATTTAAACTTCAATATTCTTGTGAAAAATTATCTATTATTTTTTTTGTTTTATATATGTTATAATCTAAATACATTTTTATATTAAAAATAAAGGAGATTTTTATGAAAAATTTATCTTATATTAAATATATTGGTATCAGTTTTATTTTAAGTTTTCTTTTAGGCTGTAGTGCTATAATGACATCTATTGGGAATAATAAAATTTCTAATGCTATAAATATATATAACTCTCGAGGAACGACAACAGACGGAACCTTAGAATTAATATCTGGATTAGACTACTCTTCTGAATCTCAAATTGGAATATCTCAGTATCAAAAACAATATTTTGAAATAACAAATACAAAAAACAATATTTTAAAAAATAAATATTTTACTAAACAAGATATAAACACACTTAACTTATATCTTCTAACTATTGAAGAGTTTAAAAAGATACATACTAAATTTCCTACTATAAAGATTGATTATAATGATTTTAATAATTCCAAAGCTAAAATTACTAAAATTTTTGAAGATTTTGTTTTAAAAGATGAAAAGCTCTACATAAGTCGTAATCAAAAAATTCAAAATATAAATTTTTATAAAAAAATAAATAAGTATATAAATAGTTATATCATTAATAGTACTATTTCAAATTTAGAAAATGATGTAACTGTAAACCTTTATGTAGGATCATCTTTTAGAGGATTTTCTCAGCTTGATTATCTTCTTACAAACACCTTGATGCATGCCTCTGATATAAATATAAATAGAAACCTTGGTAATTATATAATTTTTAGAGGTTTTAACTCTTTTTTAAAACCTAATTTTAAAAATTATTTTATAGATTTTAACTTTTCTAATGTATATACAAGAACTCTAGAAACAAAAGAGGAAATCAAAGAAAAAGAAAAACTTTTTATTGTTCGAAAAAAAATTACAGTTAGTGGTTATTATAAAATTTACAGTCAAAATTCAGCCCCACATACTAAATATTTTGAATTTAGTGAAAATTATACTCTTAAAATGAGGGAATATAATAATTCTACTTTTTACGATGACGAAAGAGATATTTTAAAAAATATTTTAGAAGATAAATTCTCAAATATTATTCGTTATGATTTAGATAATTTAATAAATATCAATTAAAAAAACCAGATTTCTCTGGTTTTTTTTTACTAATATATTGGAAGATAAATCTCCTCATACTCTTTTTTTATTTTTAAACTTTCTATAGTCCCTAAAATTTTTTGTTTTAAATATTTAGAATCTATATTTAATATCTCTATATCTTTAGATACTTCATCATAGTTATTTAAAGAATTCTCTAAGACTTGAATCGCACCTTTATAATTTTTATTTCTCCAATGATATAAACCCACAGCTATTAACAAGAGATTTATTGATACATGTTTTCTTGTCTCACATTTAGTTTCTTCTATCCAAATTTCTTCTAGGATTTCATGACATTTAAAAAAATCTCTTTGAATTTGAAAAGTATCCATAAACTCTCTATATTTTTCTTTATTTTTCATTTAATATTTCACCAAAATTATTTCTTATCCATACTTCTAATTTACTTTTTATTTCTTTAAGCATAAATATTTCATCTAAAGGTAAGCCAACAAATTTTCCATCAACAATTGCGCTACTTTTTACGAAATCATAATCTTCAACTTCTGTAAATCCAACTATATTAGCATTTCTTTTAACCAAAGCGTCATATACTGGTTTCATTCCATTAACAAAAGTAGCTGCATAAAATCCTTGATTTCCTCTTCCTATAATTCCAACTGATTTATTTTCAAAATTAACTTTTGAAATAACCTCAATTCCATCTTTCCAATCTTCATGGGGTTCTCCAAAACCATAAGTTGGAACTATAAAAATTAAAGCTTTATATTTTTTTAAATTTTCAATAATCCCTGTATCTGCTATCTTGTATATATCACAATTTTCTTTTAATAAATCTTTTATCAAAGTAGCTGTAAACTCACTCTTTCCTCTAGCGCTACTATAAAATACACCTATCTTCATTTATCACACCTCCATCTACACTTTATAAGTATAGTATTTTAAATGTGATTTTTCAATAGTTTAATTTAAATTTTTTCACTTTTTTCTTTATTTACTTTAAACTCGTTTAGAACTTCATTAAATAATTCCTTATTAGTGATTAAATCATATGCAGTTCCAGCTAAAATTTTTGCTCCTAATATTATAGCATTATGAGCTTCTTCACTTTTTCCTGCACACAAAAATTCATCTGAATGAGATGAGGTTCCTCGAGGTACAAAGGCTACTCTTATACAAGATCCAGGCACATGATACATTACGTTTCCAAAATCTGTAGACCCTGTTTTCTCTCTAGGGGGAGATAATCTAGGAGCATTAACCAATTCGGCATTATCCATAAGGATTTGATTAAGCTTCAAAACAGGTATTTTATTATTTAACCTTTTTGTTTCTATAATCTCATAATCTGTTTCCGTCATAAGAGATGCACCTTGTACCACTTTTTTGAACCTTTCAATAACATGATTTAAATAAGCTCTATCATAAGATCTTATACTAAACTTTGCTTCAGCATATTTAGGAACAACATTTGCAGGTCCTCCTGCATTTGTTATTGTATAATGCATTTTTACATCTTCTCTTACATGCTCTCTTAAAAATTCAATACCTTGAAATAAAAGAATTAATCCATCTAATGCACTTCTACCTTTTTCTGGAGCTAAAGCTGCGTGAGATCTAACTCCATGAAATTTAACTGTAAAATTTGAAAGCGCTAGTGATTTTACATCTGTTGTTGTATCTGGAGCACCATGCATCATTAAAGCAACATCTATATCATTAAAACAACCATTTTCTAACATTTTTACTTTTGCGCCTATTGTTTCTTCAGCTGGTGTTCCATAAACTACAATTTTATAATTTTTATCTTTTAATTGATTTTTTATACTTAAAGCAGCTCCAACTATACTTGGTCCTTGCATGTGATGAGCACATGCGTGTCCCATTCCTTCTAAAGCATCATATTCACATAATAAACCAATAGATGGTCCATTTTGTCCAACTTCATAAACCGCTCTAAAAGCTGTTTCAAATCCACCTATTCCAGTTTCTATTTTAAAGTCATTCATTCTTAAAATATCAATTATCTTTTTTGAGCTTTTATATTCTTCTAGTCCAATTTCTGGATTATCAAAAATTAAATCCCCTAAATCAATTAAATTACTTTTTAACTCCTCAACATTTTGTAAAATCTCTTGCTTCATAACTTTCTCCTTTAATTAAAATGGACCATATCCTATCCAATTTGCGATTATTATAAGTATTGATCCTGTTACTATCCATATTAAAAATAATTTTCCCATATATTTCATCCAATCTTCATAAGATACATTAGCTATTGCTAAGAATCCCATCAATGCTGACGATGTTGGAAGAACATAATTACTAAATCCATCACCGAAATTAAATGCTAACACGGCTGTTTGTCTTGTCATTCCTATCATATCTGCTACTGGTAGCATTATTGGCATTGTTACTGCTGCTTGTCCACTTCCTGAAGTAACTAAACCATTTATAAATAATTGCATTAAGAACATTCCAATAGACTGTAATACGTGCGGTAAAGATGCCAACATATTTCCTAAATAATAAACAGCTGTATCTAAAATTTTACCATCATCTAATATTATAGAGATTGTTCTTGCTATTCCTATTATTAAAGCACCAAATACTAAAGCTTTTGCTCCACTTACAAACTCTTTTGCAATTGTACTAGGTGAAAATCCATAAGCTAATCCTCCTAGAATAGCCATCCATATAAATAGTGCCGCACTTTGATTTAGTCCCCAATGCCATGCTGCTCCACCATATATTAATAATCCAAATAATCCAATTACAATTGCCAATACTAAATAGTGTCTTTTTTCTATTTCTGGCATAACATTTCCACCATTTTCAATGTTATTTTCTAATTTTTCTAAATCTCTAACAACACTTAATTCTGGATTTTTCTTAATTTTTTTAGCATAATTTAATATATAAATATTTGTTACAACTAAAAATACAACTAAACAAAAAATTCTATAACCTAATCCAGAAAACATTGGTAATCCTGCTAAGGCCTGAGCTACACCTGTTGTAAAAGGATTAAATGTTCCTGTACTAAATCCAATTGCTCCTCCTAAAGCTACCATAGAGATTCCTACTATTGCATCATACCCCATAGATCTTGCTAAAATTATTGCAACTGGTGCAAATCCAATAAATGTATTAACTCCCATACTCATACATGCTACTGCAAACACTGTTGTAAAAGCTGGTATTAATAACTCATCTTTATTAGAAAACACTTTAGTTACTTTAGCTGTTAATGCTTGGAACATACCTGTTTTTATAATTACATGGAATGCTCCTCCAACTATTAAAACTAAAAATATTATACTACTTGATTTATTTAGTGCATCTACAATTTTAAATGGAATATCTAAAAAACTAACTGGTGTATTTTCTATAAAAGCAAATTGATCTGCAACAATAACAGTCTTTCCTGTTACAGCATCCTTTATTCTTGGGAAATGTCCTGCTGGAACAACCCAAGTTAATAACGCAGCAAAAATAATTAATCCAAAAATAATTACATACGTATGTGGAAAGCTCATTTTACTTCCACTTTTTTCTTTTTTACTCATTTTACCCTCCAAAATGTTTTTTAAAAATTATTTTAAATAAAAAATGTTTATTTACAATCATAAATATACTACGATATTTTTTTATAGTCAAGTTTTTTTTGAACTATATGTTCTATTTATTCGTATTTTTTTCAGGATTTTACATATTTATATATTTTAAAAAATATGGTAAGCTATATTATAAATATTTTTTAAGGAGATTCCTATGATTGATTCTTTACAAAAAAGAGTTGCAAATAAAAGTTTAACAAAAACTGAAACTATTATTGCAGATTTCTTTTTCCACAATGAAAATAGAATATATTTTCTAACATCTAGCGATATTGCAAAAGAATTACAAATAAGTGATACTTCAGTAATTAGATTTGTTAAATCTCTAGGATTTAATAATTTTAAAGAGTTTAAAGATAGTTTAAAGCAACAAGTAAGCGATAAAATTCTTACTCCATCTGAAAAATTAAGTTTAAACGAAGAACTTTTAAAGAAAAATAATTTAATCGAAACATTTACTAACTCAATCTTTAAAAATATTGAAGAAACAATAAATATAAATTCCTATGATAAAATTTCAAAAATAATTGATATACTTTTTAACTCTAATAAAAAATATATTATAGGTTTTAAAAGTGTCTCTGGAGCCACATCATTTTTCGGCTTACGTTTAGGTTTTATATTAAAAAATGTTATTACACATAATCAAAATAATTCTGAACTTATAAAAAATATAGTTGATATTCAAAAGGATGATTGTTTGTTTTTAATTGCTCATCCTAAATATTCAAAAACTTATCCACTATTAATTGAAATTGCAAAAAAAGCTGAAGCAAAAATTATTATAGTTACTGATAAATCAACATCACCTGTTGCTAATACTGGAGATATAACTGTATTTACAGATATACGAGGTATTAGTTACTTTAATTCAATTATTTCTACTCAAGCACTACTAGAATTTATACTAACTTCTATGAGTAAAAATTTAGATGATGACTCTAAAAAGCGTCTAGCTTATATTAATGAACTTTTAAATGAAAATAAATAATTTGGAGGATATATGAAAAAATTAATACTTACAGGATTTTTGCTTAGTAATTTAGTTTATGCTAACTCATTACTTATAAATCAAGAACAATTAAAAGAACAACTTATCCCTTCTTTAAGAAATAGTATTGTTTTTGAAAAATTCAAACCTATTTTAGCTAGAGAAGGAAAAATAGGAGAAACTATAAAAACATTCACTAAAGATGGGTTAGAAACAATAAATCAAGTTACAGTTCCTAGCTATATTGTTAAAAATACAACAGATGCTAAAGAGGAATATATTGTAACTAAAGAAAAATTTGAACAAAGATATACTTTTTTAAAAAAAGAAAATAAAACTTGGAGCTTTTTTAAACCTGTTGGAGAAATTAAAGTTGTTAAAATTAAAAATAATAATGATTTTTTTATTATAGCTCCATGGGGAGAAAAAATGATTGTTAAAAAAGATGACTTTTTAGTTTCTCCTCTTGATTATTCTGAGATATATAGAATTGCTAATAAAGAATTCTTTGAAACATATAAACCAAAAGATATTTTACAAAAATAAAAATTATAAAAGGATTTTTTTCTTTTTTTAGTATTTCATTATATAATTTAATTTTAAGAGGTGATTTTTATGTGGAAAAATTTAGGACCTATTGTCGCTTTATATCCTACTCCAACCGTTATTGTTGGTATGATTGATGAGTATGAAAAAGTTAATTGGATCAATATTGCTCATATTGGTATAATTGGAAATGACTCTATTTTATTAAGTGTACATAAAAATCATTTTAGTAATGAAATTATCAAAGATAAGCTTGCTGTTTCTGTTAATATTGTAACAGAAGATATGCTTGAAGCTGCTGATTTCGTTGGAATTGTTAGCGGTAGAAAAGTGGATAAATCAAATGTTTTTGACTATACTATAGGAATAAGAAACGTTCCTATGATAAATATTTCTCCTATTGTTATGGAATGTGAAGTTACTGACAATTATGAAACAAAGGAACATAATCAATATATTTTAAAAATCAGACATACTCATATTAAATCTGAAGTTCTTGATTCTGAAGGAAATATTAATTATGATATTTTGAAACCTATTCTTTTTGAAATGCCTACTAAATCCTATTATAAATTAGGAGAAAAAGTTGGTAAGTGTTGGAAATTAGGAGAAAATTTTTCAAAATAAAAAGCCCTTTTGGGCTTTTTTTATTTTTTAAATGTATCTTTTTTAGATTCAAAAGCTTTTAGAGTATTTCTAAGCTCTCCGTTTACACTATTTGCATGAAATGTTGACCCTGCTAAAGAATCGATTGGTAACTCCTCTGCATTTTTTCCTTTATATTTATTTATCCATTCTTTATCATGGACATTTTGATGTTTATCATTTGCATCTGGTAAATAAAAACCTAAAAGTTTTCCTTCTGGTGAAATAATTGTTATTAATGCCTCATGTTTATTGTATGATTTTACATGTGTTAATCCTGCATATGCAACTACTTTTCCACTATTTTCGATTGTTGTAAAATTATAATACCCTAGGTTTGGTGCTTCATAAATTTCTCCTAATTTATCATATTTTACTCCCGAATCTTTAATAGCTTTTTGAATTTGAAGATTATAGTTCTCTATTGAATACTTTGATAAATCCTCTGATTTAGCTTTATATGCAAAAGCTAATTGTGACAAACAAAAAATCATAAACAATACTTTTTTCATTTTTTCCTCCCGTTTTTAATATGATCTGATCTATTATAACATAAAAAATATAATGTGTAATTTTTATATCTCTTTTTCTTAAAAGCTATTTTTATAAAATAGTTGAATTAATATTCAAAAAGTTGTAAAATACTAAAATCGGATATGTTCGAATAAAGGAGATAGAAAATGGAAAGAATCACAAAAAAACTGAACGAAATTGAAAATCAATATTTAGAACTTGAAAACGGTATTATCGATTATACTAATAATATCATTAAGTCACCTGATTTAAAGAAAAAAGGTTCTAAATTTGGAATTTACGAACAAAAAGGTAAAAAAATGATGTTAAGACTTAAAGCTGTTGGTGGAGAACTTTCTACACAAAATTTTAAAGATTTAGTAGATATTATGTTTAAACAAAACATCCCTTTTTTACATCTTTCAACAAGACAAAATTATCAACTACACGAAGTTGATTTTGATAAAGTTAAATCTACTATTGAGCTTTGTAATAATAAAGAGATGTATTTCAGAGGTGGTGGAGGAAATACTTTCAGAAGTATTTTAGTCTCTACATATACAGGTGTTGATAAAAAAAGTAATTTTGATGTTATTCCTTATGCTAAAATGATTGAAAATGAAGTTTTTTTTATTGATAAAGCTTTTGATTTTGGAAGAAAATTAAAAATTGGATTTTCTAATAGTTCAGATGATGAATTTGTAATGGCTGTACAAGATATGGGATTTGTAGCTAAAGAAATTAATGGTAAAAAGGGATTTAAAGTTTTTGCTGGTGGAGGTATGGGAAGAGGAAGTAAAATTGGACATATTTTACTTGAATTTTTACCTGAAGAGGATTTATTAAAAGCAGTTAAAGCTATGATTGAACTTTTTTACGATCGTGGTGATAGAGTTAATAGGATGCAAGCTAGACTTAGATTTTTAGTTGAAAAGATTGGAATAGATGGATTTAGAAAACTTTTCTTAGAATACTTTAATAAAGAAACTACTGAAAATGGTATTATTAAAACTATTGATTATGCTAATTTTATTCCTAATTTAACTAAATTTGAAATAAATAATACTGATGAAAACTATAACCAATGGATTGACCTATGTGTAAAAGAAACTAAATTTAAAGATATTGTTTCTTTAGTTCTTTATGTAAAAAATGGAGATTTATCAAAAGAGCATGCTCAAAAATTAGCTAATCTTTTAGATAATATAAATTCTCCTATTGTTAGAGCTACTATTAATCAAAATCTAGTTGTTCCTATGGTACATAAGTCAGCTTTACCATATATTTATGAGTTTTTAAATAATGAAATTCCTGAAATTGTAAGTGAATCTTTTTCAATAAGAGGTCAAATTAGAGCTTGTGTTGGATCTACAGTTTGTATGATTGGAGTTCAAGATTCTGTTTCTATAGCTGATTCAATTGCTGTTGAATTAGATAATTTAGCTAATCTTTATCCACAATATAGAAAAATTATATTTAAAGAAGCTAAGAACATAAGAATCTCAGGATGTCCTAGTTCATGTGCTGGTATTCCCGTTGCTCCTTTAGGATTTATTGGTTTAAAAAAGAGAATAAATGATGTTTTAACAGACTGTATGCAAGTTTATATGGGTGGAATTTTAACTGAATCTATTCAGTCTCTTGCATTTGAAATACCTAACTTAATTATTCCTATTGATGAAATTCCATTACTTGTTAGAAGATTATTTGAAGACTATCTAGAGATGTTACAAGTTTATGATTTAACTTTCACACAGTATATGTATGAAAGAAGACTAGAAGAATTTTAAAAAATAAAGAGAGAGTGCGCTTTCTCTTTATTTTTTATTCTTTTTTGAAAAATTTTTTTTATTTATATTTTTATTTAAAATATTTTTCTAAATTATCTTGACTTATATATTTTTTTAATTTAAAATTACATTAAAAGAAATTTAAGAGGTGATTATTATGTTAGCTGAACATTCTAAAAGTAAAAAAATTTTCGATAATGGTTTTCAAATCGCTAAAAATGCTGATTTAGCATCTAAAATATACGGTAAAGAAAATGTAATTAATGCAACTTTAGGAATCTTTTATAATGATAATGAAGAAATGCACACTTTAGATATTGTTAATAATGAATATAAAAATTTATCAGACAAAGATCTTTTCAATTATTCTTCAAGTATAAATGGTGAAGAATTATTTATCGACGCTGTTAAGCAATATATTTTTGGTAAAAATCATATTAATATTCTTAAAAATAATTTTTGTGAAGTCATTGCAACACCTGGTGGTAGTGGTGCTATATATAATACTTTTAAAAATTATATAAATCCAGGTGAAGTGGTTCTTCTCCCTAACTATATGTGGAGCTCTTATAAGCTTATGAGTAAAGAAGTTGGTGGTGGATATCAAACTTACTCTCTTTTTAATAAAAAAGGGAAATTTGATTTAATTAATTTTAAAAATTCAGTTATAGAATTAGCTAAAATTCAGAAGAATTTGGTTGTTGTTCTTAATAATCCCTGTCATAATCCTACAGGATATACTTTATCATCTTATGAAATAAAATCTCTTATGAATATTTTAAAAGAGGCATGTACTCTTTGCAATATCATTTTAATTAATGATATTGCCTACATGGATTTTAACAATAAAAAAAATGATTTAAGTGTATTTTATCAAAATCTTCCCACTAATCTTCTTATGATGATTACATTTAGTATGTCAAAATCTTTTTGTTGTTATGGTTTAAGAGTTGGAGCACAAATAGCAATCTCTTCATCAAAAGACACTATAGATAATTTTACAGATGCAAGTCTTTATACTTGTAGAAGCGTTTGGTCTAATATCTCAAAAGGAGGAATGACTCTATTTAGTAATATTGTCTTAAACAAAAAAAAATACAAACAACTTTTATTAGAACAAAGCTATATGAAAAATATGATTAAAGAACGTTCTGAAATCTTTTTAGGTGAGGCTGCAGCTGTTGATCTTAATATTTTACCTTATAAAAGTGGATTTTTCATAACAATACCCTTTTCAAAAGGTTTAGAAAAAGAAATTGAATTAAAATTAAAAAATGAAAATATTTTTGCAATAATTATTCCAGGTGGTATTAGAATAGCTATTTGTAGTATACCAAAGCATAAAGTTTATAATCTCGCAAAAAAAATAAAAATAGCAATTTCTTAAAAATAAAACAGGAGATAGTTTTTAAATTATCTCCTGTTTTATTTTATATAATTATTTTATCTGGTTCTTTGTTTACTTTAGCGTTTTTTAAACTAATAACTATCAATGCCAAAATAAAATTTAAAATTCCTATACTATATACCAAGTACATATTATCTAATTTTAATCCTTCTGGTGCAACTAAAAAATAACAAGTAATCATTGCACTCATAAAAGCTGCTGGTATCCCTGCCACCCAATAATTTCTTTTTTTCTCTATAAAATAATATGTACATGTCCATAAACCTAATGTTGCTAGCAATTGATTTGTAGATGCAACATATCTCCAAAGAGTATTAAATCCAAATTGTGATAAAAAACCAGCTAATAAAAATAATGGAGTAGCTACTATTAATCTATTTTTCAATGAGCTTTGATTATAATTTAAAACTTCAGCAATTGTAACTCTTGCACTTCGAAAAGCTGTATCTCCTGTTGTAATAGGTAAAGCAATTAGCCCAAACAGTGTAAATACAAGTCCATATTTTCCTAAAAGTCCAGTGATCATTTTGCTAACAGCTACCATTCCCCCTCCACTTCCTGCTAACCCTTCTACTCCATTAAAAAATCCTAAAGATATAGCTGCCCATGTCAAAGCTACAAAGCCCTCTAAATACATAGCTGCCATAAATGATTTTCTTCCATCGTTCTCGTTTTTTAAACATCTTGCTACTAAGACTGATTGTGTCGAATGAAATCCAGAGATTGCTCCACATGAAATAACAACAAACATATAAGGAAATATTGGTAATTTTTTAGGATGCATATTTTCTAAAGTTACTTCTGGTATTTTTACTCCTTTTATTAGCATTGCTCCAATTAATAAAAACATCATTAAAACTAAAGCTCCTCCAAACAAAGGATATACTCTTCCTATAATTTTATCAATAGGTAGAAGTGTTGCTACTATATAATACCCTACAATCAAAGTTAACCAAATCTCTTTGTTAATTCCTGTAAATGATTGTAAAATCTCTGCTGGACCTGTAATAAAAGCTACTCCAACTATAATTAATAATATAATTAAAAAATATTTAGTAAAAAGCTTTGCTCTATTTCCCAAATATTTTCCAATTAACTCCTGCATATTTTCACCATTATTTCTCATAGAAATCATTCCCGTATAATAATCATGAACTGCTCCTGCAAAAATAGTTCCAAATACAATCCATAAAAAAGATGAGCTTCCCCACATAGCTCCTGCTACGGCTCCAGTAATTGGCCCTAAACCTGCTATATTTAAAAATTGAACTAGAAAACTTTTAATCCAATTCATTTGTACAAAATCTACTCCATCAGCCTTTAATAAAGCTGGTGTCTCTCTATTATCTACCCCAAAATTCTTTTCCAAATATTTTCCATATGTTAAATATGCAACAATTAAAATAACTACACCAATAAAATAACTTTTCATAATTTCATCCTCCTTTTTACTCAACTATAGTTAACCACTCTCGATACTTTTCATTTTCGCCCTCAACTATTTTAAAAAACTCCTCTTGAATTTTTTTAGTTATCTCACCTCTACTTCCACACCCAACCTTTATATTATCTACAGAACTAACTGGTGTTATCTCCGCTGCTGTTCCTGTCAGAAATATTTCATCAGCTAAATATAAAAATTCACGAGGTAAAGTTTCATATTTTACTACTAAGCCTAAATCTTTAGCTATTTTAACTACTACATCTCTTGTTATTCCTGCTAAAGATGAAGATGCCATTGGTGGTGTTAAAAGTTCTCCATTTTTTACAAGAAAAATATTTTCTCCACTTCCTTCACTTATATTTCCAAAATAATCTAATGCTAAGCCCTCTTCAAACCCCATGTCTAAAGCTTCCATCTTTATCAGTTGAGAACTTAAATAATTTCCAGAAGCTTTAGCCAAAGCTGGTAAAGTATTTGGTGCCGGTCTTCTCCATGAAGATACACATACCTTTATTCCATTTTTCAGTCCTTCCTCGCCTAAATAAGCACCCCACTTCCAAGCTGCTATTATAGCCTCTACTGGATTACATGTTGGATTTACTCCAAGTTGATTATAACCTCTAAAAATTAGTGGTCTAATATACCCAGCTTCTAATTTATTTATCTTTATTGTATCTAAAACACCTTTTATAAATTCATTTTTAGTGTAAGGAACTTCCATTTTATAAATTTTACAAGAATCATATAATCTATCCACATGTTCTTTTAATCTAAATACCGCTGACTTTCCATTCTTTAATTTATATAATCTTATTCCTTCAAAACATCCTGAACCATAGTGCAGCACATGTGATAATACATGCACTTTTGCATCATCATGCTCTTTTAATTCTCCATTAAACCAAATTTTTCCTGTCTCAATCATATTAACTCCTCCCAAATTTTATAAATAATAAAAAAGGCTTGAAATCTATATAGACTCAAGCCTTAAAATACTTTTTTTATCGCTCAAGCCTTAAATTTGTACTAAAATAAGGCTTGAATACTTAGAAGAAAAATTTCGTCTAACACCAAACCATAGAGCTTATTATTATTATCAGTATTAATAAAAAGTTTATTTTAAATTTAGTGTTCATTTTTTTCCTCCTTTTGTTTTTTTTATTAAGACAAATAATAAACTATTTTTTTATAATTGTCAACTTTTTTTGAAAAAATATTTTTATTTTTATTTTAACTATAATTTTTTTGTTATTTTTTTAACAATATCTTGCACAAAAAAGAATTTCTTGATATTATTTATTTAGCTCATATATACCTCAAATACGGTGAGGAGTCTCTACAATCAACCTTAAATTGATTACTATGGCTTATTAATATAAAAGTTAATAACTATTTATGTAGAGTTTTGGGTATACTTTATTTAGGAGGCAACACAAAACTATGAAAAAATTTATCACAACTTTTTTACTACTATCTTCAATCACTTTTTCAAAAGAAACTATTTTAATTCAAGGTGCTATGGATATGGAGGTTGATTATTTAATAAAAACTCTAAAAAATCCAACTAAACAGCATATAGGTTCTTGGACATTTTGGAAAGGAAACCTTGGAAAACATGAAGTTATTGTTTCTAGAACAGAAGTTGGCTTAGTTAATGCTGCAGCTGCTACAACTATTGGTATTGAAAAATATAAACCAACAATTATAATTAATCAAGGAACTTCTGGTGGACATGATTTTTCTTTACATACTGGAGATATAGTTTTAGGAACTGATATTATAAACATTGGAGCTATTCGAACAGAAAGAAAAGAAGAGGGCGTTCCAGAAAATATAAGAGATGGGATATTTTTTGATGTAGTTCAAAGACTTAGAGATTCTAATAATAATCTTGTTACATATAAAAATTTTTCAAGCAACTCAAATTTAATTGAAATTGCTCAAAAAACTAGTTATTCTAATGGAAAAATCTCTTTAGGTGTTATCGGTTCCGCTGATCAATGGAACAGAGAAATCGAAAGAATTAAATATTTAAATACAACATTTAAAACTCAAACTGAAGAGATGGAGTCAGTTGCAGTAGCTCAAATTGCGAAAGCTTATGATATTCCTTTTTTAGCTATAAGAGTTTTATCAAATACAGAAATACACAATGAAGAATTTAATCCTAAGACAGCTCTTTGGTGTCAAGAGTTTACTGTTAATGTTATAAATAATATACAATAAAAAAAGTCGCAATTGCGACTTTTTATTTTATTATTATTTCATTTAATTTTATTTTTTCTATTATAACTTCTAATTTTTTTAAATTCTCGTCACCTATTATCTCTTTTGTATTTCTAAAATCTGTTGTTCCTACACCATTTTCGGATAATCCGTAATAAGAATCTCCTCCTTGAAACTCGTTATTCAAGATAGATTTAACTGTATTATAAACTGCTATATCTACATTTTTCATCATAGATGTTAACACTGTTCCTTTTATAAAATCATCTTGATCTGAGTCAACTCCTATAGCATATATGTTATTATCTTTAGCTGCTTCTAAAACACCTAAACCACTTCCACCAGCGGCATGGTATAATACATCTGCTCCTTGCTTTATTTGAAGGGTTGCCATCTCATTTGCCTTCAAAGGATCATTAAAAGCTGTTGTTCCACCAATATATGCACTCAAAACTTTTATATTTGGATTTATATACTTTGCACCTTGCTCATAACCATTTTTAAATTTATTAATTAAAGGCATATCTATGCCTCCCACAAAACCAATTACATGATTCTTACTCATCATGGCTGCTAAAGATCCCATTAAAAAAGAACCTTCATTCTCCTTAAATAATAAATTTTTAATATTTTTTTCATTTGTTGTATTATCAATCATCGCAAATTTTATATCTGGATAGTCTCTCGCTACATTTTCTACAGCATCTTTCATAGGAAATCCTACTCCTATTATAAAATCATACTCTGCATCTGCATATTCTCTTAAAAACTCTTCATCCTCTAAAGATGATTTTGGCTCAACATACTTAAAATCTATTCCTAAATCTTTTTTAGCTATTTCTAACCCTCTATATGCTGAATCATTAAAAGATTTATCTCCCAATCCTCCTGTTGATAATACTAATCCAACTTTTATATTAGCAAAAATCTCAGTTTTTTGCCATGTAAACACAATAAAAACAATTAATAAAAGCTTAAAAATATTTTTCATAAAAATAAAAACCTCCAATATTGATTTAATCCATAATTTATATGAACTTAAATAAAAATTGAAAGTTTTCAACTTTAAAATAAGCCCATAGTAAGTTATTTACGGTAACTTGTAGAGACGTTTCACCATATTTGAAACATATATAGGATTTGTTATTATTATATATTATATTTATAAAAAAGTATAGTATTTTAATATACTCAATTTTTGTTAAATTATTTTTATTTTATTTATTTTTAAAAATATTTTTTTATTTTTTCTTGACTTATTGAGTTTTTTTTCATAAAATTTAACTAACCAATATATCTTAGGAGGATTTTATGAATCAAGAAATTTTTATAGGTAGAAATAGTGCGATTTTAAATTTTTCAACAAAATATTGTGATACTTCTGAAAATCTTTTATCAAGCTTAGCTTTTAAAAAGGTTCTTTCTAAATATATATATCTAATTAACACTAAAAATACATCTATTTATCAATTTTTGAAAAAAAGTTGTGAAGATGATATCAGTGAAACTCTAGTTAAATTTTTTAAACTTCTTATCGTTTTAGATAAATCTGAAGTTTCTAAATTAAACCCAGTTTACGCTAATCTTTTATTAAACGAAACAATTCTTTTTGAATTTATTGAAGGTCTATATTCTTATTGGAGAAAATTTGAAAGATATGCTATTATTCGTAATAAAAATACAAGCTTAGGATTACAAAATATTAATTTTATTGACTCTATGAATAGTTTTACAAATTTAATTTTAAAAACTTACAGATTAGTTGAACAAAATATTTTAGGTGAAAATCACAGAGTTTATAGACAACTAAATGCAGGAGTTAATGCAGGACTTATCTTAAATAACGCTCCTTGGAAATGTCCTAAAGAATATTCTTTTTTAGAAAAAATTCCCTTCACTGAATCAATAGTATTACAGCCACCTTTTATAACTTATCCTAGAAAAAATACACGAAAAGGTATTTTTTGTGAAAATAGAGAAAATCCTATTGAAAATTTAACTTTAAATTTAGATAATTGGATTTGCTTTCCCGCTAAAGTTGGTGAATTATTAGCTTTTGTATATTTTGATATGAATTTTATGGCTCAAGGCGTTACTCTTTGTAATCTTTTTGAATTAGCTAAAAAAGAGGAATATCTTAATAAAAAACCCGATATTATATATATGTATGGAGTTAAAGACTTCCATGCAGAGATGAGAACTGAATTTTTTAAAGATTCACAAAATGATATTATGATTGGATATGTAAATTTTAATGAAGGTATTGATTATTTTGGGTATATGAAAAAAATGATTTTAACACTTCATAATTTAAAAATGATTGATGCTGGGTATCTTCCAGTACATGGTGCTATGGTAAATTTAACATTTAAAAATGGATTAGAAAAAAATGTTATTATTATGGGAGATAGTGGTGCTGGAAAGTCTGAAAGTTTAGAAGCCTTTAGAAAATTAAGTGAATCTTATATCAAAGAAATGAAAATTATATTTGACGATATGGGAGTCTTAAAACTTGATGAGAATACTTTAACTGCTTCTGGAACAGAGATTGGAGCTTTTATACGACTTGACGATTTAGATATTGGATATCCTTATAAAGAAATTGATCGAAGCATTTTTATGAATCCTGATAAAATAAACTCTCGGATTGTTATTCCAATATCCACCCACTCTGATATTATAAAAAAATATAAAGTTGATATGTTTTTATATGCTAATAATTACGAAGATGGAGAAATTTTAGAATTCTTTAATTCCTCTTCTATTGCTAAACCTATATTTATTCAAGGTGCACGAAATGCTAAGGGAACTACTAATGAAATTGGAAAAGTAACATCTTATTTTGCTAATCCATTTGGGCCTCTACAAAGAAAAAATGAAACCGATATATTAATTAATAAATATTTTGAAAAAATGTTTGAAGATAAAATTTTAGTAGGACAGATTAGAACATGTTTAGGTATTCATGGACTAGAAAAGGAAGGACCTGAAAAGGCAGCTAAAAAATTATTTGAGTTTATTATTAAATAATTCTTGCTTTTTTATAAAATTTGAATTATAATTCAAGTGTTGAATTTTAATTCAGTTTTGTCTTGAATTCACATTGTTCATTGTTTTTGGGGTTATGTAAATAACCCCTTTTCTATTTTTTGTAAAAAAAAAGTAGATACTTTTCTTGTATCTACTTTTTTATTTTTTAGATTTTAATTTTTTCTTCTTTATTTTCTAAAGAATGGTATGTATCATGATCTAATTTCCCCTCACTTTTTGAAACATACACTGCTATAGCACTATCTCCTACAACATTTAGTGATGTCAACAACATCTCTAATGGTCTATTTATTCCTAAAATTATTGCATAAGCTGATACCGCAATTTCATTACTATATCCCATTCCTGTTAAAATAGTAAATAGAATTATAGCTCCGCTACCTGGTGCTGCAGGTGTTCCAATTGATGCTAATAATGCTAATAATGATATTGTTGCTAAATTAAATACTGTAATTTCATAACCTGCTACTCCTGCTATAAATAAAGTTGCTAAAACTTGCATTATTGCAGTTCCATTCATATTTACAGTCATTCCCATTGGTAATACAAATGACGTCGTTGTTTCATCTACTCCCAATTTTTCAATTGTTGTTTTAGTATTCAATGGTAATGATGCCGCTGACGATGATGTTGAAAAAGCAAACATCGCAACATTAGATATTTTTTTCATAAAATGAATTGGATTTAATCCTGTTGAAATCCATATGATAAATGAATAACCCAATATAAGGAATACAATTAAAGTTATAGCTGTTAAAACAAAATATATACTAGCAATTTGTAAATATCCTATTCCATAAATTGCAAATGTTCTCATTAATAATGAAAATATGGCTATTGGAGCAAATTTATTTATTATAAATGTTAAGAATATCTGTGATATTTTATTCAATTCTAATATCCCTTTTTTTACAACTGAATTTTCATCATTCATAGTATTTAAAACTAACCCTACAGAAATTCCTAAAAATACTGCCACTAAAACATTTCCATTATTTGATAATCCCGCTATTATATTTTGTGGAATAGCTTTTATTATTATTAATAATGGATTTGATGATGTTGCTCCTCCAGCTCCAGAAACTTTATTTATTGCTACTGAAAATAAATTAGCTTTATAAGCTACCATTCCTACTATTGATGCATATAGAAGAGCTAACACAGAACTTAATCCAAATCCTAAGAAAGTTTTATAAGATATTCTTTTTAAACTTTTCGAATCTTGAATACTTGTTACAGCAATAATTATTGATGTAAATACCATTGGTATAATAACTAATTGTAACGCATTTATAAATAATTGCCCTATTATATAGAAAATTCCAAAAGATTTAGCTCCCTCTGTTTTTGTTATATCTTGGAATAAAATTGAATTTATAGTATTCCAAACACTTTCTTTTCCTTGAGCAATTAAATTTTCTCTTAAAAAAAGAAATGCAACTCCCATAGTAACACCTAAAACTAAAGCATAAAATATTTTTTTTGTTAAATTATTTTTTTTCATTTTCACTCTCCTATTTTTTCTAAAAAAAATAGGAATAGCAACTATATAATATAGTTACCATTCCTATTTATAAATATATAATAATTAAAAGAAAAGAACAAAGAATTAAAAAATGAAAAAAATGAAAATGATGTAATTTTTCTTTTCTTTTTTAGCCTTTTTCTTAACATTGTTCCCTCCTATTTTTTTACACTTTTGTTATTTTAGCATATTTTTTATTTCTTAGCAACTCTTTTTATTTTAAAAGGAAATTTATTTTTTTTAAGAATTAAATACTATAGAGGTGATTTTATGGAAGAACATTACAAAGGATTTTTAGCACAAGTTATGTACACTTTTACAAACGAAGAGTTTTTAGTTAATTTAACTAATAGTCTTATAATATTTTTTTTTAGATTTGCTATTGCTTTATTATTCTTTATAATTGGACGGAAGATTTTTAAAAGTTTTTTATCTAAGTATTATCAAACTCATGCTTTTAAAGCTATCGATTCATCTTTTAGAACTTTTTTATCTTCAATTATAGATACTGGTTCTATTGTCATACTCCTTATTATTTCACTACTTATAATGGGATTTCAACATACATCCCTAATAGCTTTTCTAGGAAGTATCGGAATAGGTGTAGGATTAGCCTTAAAAGATAATCTTTCAAACTTTGTTGGTGGATTAATAATTTTAATTTTTAAAACCTACTCTGTCGATGATGAAGTAGAAGTCATTGGTAACTATGGTCTTATTTCATCTATTGATGTCTTCTCTACTACCATTACTACTTTTAGTGGTGATATCGTAACTATTCCAAATGGAAATGTTATAACTAATCAAGTTATTAATTATTCAAAGACGCCAAACCGAAGAATGAAAATTGTAATTTCTGTAGCTTATGAAACAAATATTGATCAAGTTTTTCAAGTTTTAAATGATTTAGTTAAAAATAATAAAAATATTTTAAAAAATCCTGCACCCTTTATCAATATAGAAAAATACAATAACAGCTCTATTGATATTGCATTAAAAGTTTGGACAAAAAATGAGGTTTATTGGGATACATATTTTGAAATTTTAAAAAATATCAAACCTTCCCTTGATTCAGTTAATATTGTTATTCCATTTCCACAAATGGATATTCATATTAAGCATCAAAACCTATATAATAATAAAAGCAGCTAGTAATATAGCTGCTTTTATTATTATACATAGTTACTTCTCTCTAAATAATTTGTATCATTTCCATATACAAATAAAACTGAACCATTTTTTATCATATCTATTGCTTTTTTTGAGATATCCTTTGGCAATGCTGGGCATCCTAAACTTCTTCCTAATCTTCCTTGTGATTTAGCAATTTTAGGATTTGCATAATCTGCTCCATGTATTACTATATATCGATCTTTTGCTTTATCATTAATCCCTTTTTCTAACCCATTCAAAACTAATGAATACCCATTTCCACCCATATATGTATTCTCAGTTAAAAAGAATCCTAAAGAACTTTTATATGAACTAACTTTATTTGAAAAAGATGTTGCTATGTTTCCACCACTGTTTTTACCATGAGATACATGTGAATATACAAGTAGTTCTTTCTTATCCATATCAATTACAAAAAATCTCTTTTCTGTTGATGGCTTTGAATAATCTATTATTGTTAATAACTCTTTTTTTCTTCCATCAATTTTGTTATACCCATTTAAAGCTGTTTTGAAAACATCATAATTTAATTTTCCATTTAATCCAATCTCTTCATATAATCTTTTTTCATTATCTTCTAATACTGCTTTTGATAATTTTAACTCTGTTTTTGTAGGATTCTTTAATGTAAAACCAAATGATGTTGTTGATATTGAACCTAAAATAAGAGCTAACATTAAATACTTTTTCCCTAACACAAAAACCTCCATTTAATACTTTTTTCCTAATAAAACCCATTTTATTCTATCATTTTACATAAAAAAAGTCAAGAATTTCACATTCTCGACTCTATTTATGTCTTTTATTCAATTACTATAACTAATCCTTTATTTGTCTCTGCCCACTCATAAACATACTTAGCATGAGAAGTTGCATTTCTAACACACATATGAGATCTTGGAGTCGTTCCTAATGTTGGACTATATTCAATCATTTCTGTTCTTGGCAAATTAACTGGAACTCCATGAATATATCCACCACCTGAAAATCTACTTGCATATGGTGCATATCCATCAATCTCTGTATGACTTCCATCTTTTAGATATTCCATCTTATATTTTTTTCCTTGAACTACAAATACACCAAGAGGTGTCGGTAATTGATAAGGAGGTCTATCAAGTCCTGTAGAAGCCGGATTCATACTTCTTACTTTCCAAACATCTCCAACTTTTTCCAAAGTTGCTATATTTTGATTTTTTCTATCTACAACCACTACTCTTGGAAAACTATTTGCTTGTATCTCTTTTACATATCTAGCTGGAACTATCCATTCTCCATCCATATTTTCAACTTTAATTTTATAATTTTCTAAATCTCTTGATATAATAGAAATTAAAGACCCATCTGGAGCATATCTTTCTGGTCTATCCATCTGTCCTTCTATATATAATGGTATTCCTTGACTTCTTCTATTACCAAATTTATCTTTTACTGAAGGTCTTGAACCATCACTATATTTCTCCATTGCTATTTGTCTTGCTACAGGTGGTAATCCATTTATATTTTTGTAATTTTTTAACGTTCCAAATCTAATATTTTCCCCTTGAAAACTATCTAATCGATCTAAATATCTAGATATTTTATCCCATTGAAATTCTCTCGTAGTTTTGCCATACTTATAAGTATCTTTCAAAGTATACTTATTATAAGTCAAATCCTTTTCAATAGTTGCTGCACTAGATATTAAAAAGCTAAAAATAGAAAACATTCCTAAAAGTAAATATCTAAATTTATTTTTCATAACATACCCCTCTAATCAATTTTTATGAAACTATATACTAGATATACTTTGAAATTTTCTTTTTTCCTACTTCATAAACATAAAAGAGTACAGGAATTAAAATTAATGTTAATAATGTTGAGAAAATTAATCCAAATATAACTGCTATGGCCATTCCCTTATACATTTCACTACCTTGCCCTATTCCTAAAGATAAAGGAACCATTCCAAACACTGTTGTCATTGTTGTCATAAAAATTGGTCTTAATCTTGTTTTTCCTGCTTCTACTATAGCCTGATCTAAAGGTAACTCTCTTTCTAAAAGAATCTTTATATAGTCTATTAAAACTATTGCGTTATTTACAACTATTCCCGCTAACATAATGATTCCAACAAAAACCATCGTATTTGTTTTTTGTCCCGTTACTAATAATCCACTATAGACACCTATTATTGACAACGGAACAGTTCCCATTACTATTATTGGAAGTATATATGATTCAAATTGAGCAGCTAATATAAAGTAAACTAAAAACATTGCAACCATAAATGCAAACTTTAGTTGTTCATTTACTTCTGCCATATTTCTTCCACTTCCACCAAAAGAATATGTTATTGTTTTTGGTAGCCCTACCTCATCTAAAATCTCTTTTATATACTTTTGACCTGTTACTAAATCTAAACCATTAGAAGCATTCGCGTCAATAGTTACCATTGTAATTTTATCCTCTTTATCAATTCCATATGCTCCTTCACCAATTTCAAAAGTAGCTATATCTTTTAATTTTACAACTCCACCATTTTGAGATTTTATTCTCATCTCCTTTATTTTTTCAGGTGAATTTCTAAACTCTTCAGCAAGTCTTAAACTTACATCTACCTCTTCATTTGCTGTCTTTATCTTTATTGGAGCTCCACCTAAGATTTGATAACTTACAGAAAGTGTTAAGTCATTAACTTTAACTCCATAATACTCCATTTTTTTTCTATCTAAAAGTATTCTCACTTCTGGATTTCCGTTAACCATAGAGTTATTTATATCTGTAAACCCTGGATTTGCTGCCATTTTTTCTGAAATTACTTTCGAAACATAGCTTAATTGATTTAGATCATCAGATTTTAAAATTAAAGATATATCTCTTCCTGTTCCTCTTCCAAAAGCCATTCTAGGAACTAAATTTAATTTTACATCTGGAATATGTGATATCTTTTTTCTTGTCTCTCCCATTATTTGTTGCACTTTTTTATCTCTATCACTTTTAGGTCCTATATCTACAATTATTGAGACCGCTTCTTTCCCTACTGAAGATATAAATTTTTTCGTTTGAGAATCCTTTTCTACAATAGATTCCAACTCTTTTGCTACTCTATTAGCTTTTTCAATCTCCATTCCACTTGGGAGTTCAGCTATAATACTATATATTCCATCATCAGTTGTTGGCATAAACTCTCCACCAATATTTCTAGCTCCATATCCTACAACTCCTATAAATAAAGCTATCATACTTATAATAACTATCGCTTTATGTTTTAAAGAATTTGATAATATCTTTGAATAATATTTTTTTATGTACTTTAAAATTCTTCCTTCTTCATGTACTGTATTTTTAGATTTTAAAATTCTACTTGATACCATTGGTACAAAAGTTATAGCTATTATCAGCGATGCTAATAAAGAAAATGTTATTGAATATGCCATATCTTTATAAATCTCTTTCGCTCTTCCCTCTCTTATAACTATAGGAATAAACACAGCGATTGTTGTTGCTGTTGAAGCTATTATTGGAATAATAACTTCTGTAGCTCCATTTTCAGATGCTTCCATTCTATCTTGCCCTAACTCAGTTAAATGTCTAAAGATATTATCTAAAACAACTATTGAGTTATCAACTAGCATTCCCACACCTAAAGATAATCCCATTAAAGATATTATATTTAACGTCATTCCTTTAGCTCCAAAGAATCCAAATGTTGCAATTATTGAAACTGGTATAGCCACTGTTACAACTAACGTTGCTCTCCAGTCTCTTAAAAAAATAAATAGTATTATTCCAGCTAATACAAGGCCTGTTATAGCATTATTTTCAACTGTATTTATAGATTTCGTTATATCCACAGCAGAATCTCTATTTATAGTAAAAGATGCCCCTTTAGGTAAAAGTGGCTCCATTTTTTTTAACTCCTCTTTTGCTACCTTAGATATTTCAACAGTATTTCCAACATCACTTTTCTCTATATTTATTATTATATTTTCAATTCCATCAGTTCTACCATAACTACTTCTATCTTTTATTCCTAAATTAACATCTGCTATATCTGTTAAATATAGGGTATCTCCATTTGAATTTTTTAAAACTATTTCTTGAATATCTTCTAAAGTTTTAGCTTCCCCTGATACTTTTACCAAGTATTCTTTATCACCTTCTCGTATATATCCAGATGGAAAGTTTAAACTAGCACTTTTTAATGTGCTATACAAATCTGTAACTGTAAGATTATATGCCTCTAATTTCTCCGGATCAATATTTATACTTATTTCCTTTTCTAAACCACCAAAAACACTTACAGTTCCGACACCTTCTATTCTTTCTAATCTTGGTATAACAACATTATCTGCAAAGCTTTTTAAGTTTATTAAATCATCTCCTCTTAATCCAATAAGCATTACTCTATCTCCAGAAGATGAAGTTTTTCTTATAATTGGTTCATCAATATCATCTGGTAAACTGTTTCGTATTCTACTAACAGCTGTTACTAAATCATTAACTTTATTATCTATAATAACACCGTATTCGAATTCAACTGTTAGTGCTGATTTTCCCATGGTAGATTTTGTTGTTATTCTTTTTATTCCTTCCACACTTGTTAAACCTTTTTCAATTTCTTTTGTAACTAACTTCTCCATATCATCTGGAGAGGCGCCTTTCCAACTTACTCTTATAGCTGCCATCGGCATATTATAATTTGGCATAAGTTGTGTTTTTAAGTTAACTAATGTTAATATTCCTAGTATAACCATTGATATTATTATCATCATAGTGACAACAGGACGTTTTATTGAAAATTGTGCTATATTCATCTGTTCCCCCTACTCTATAATATTAACTTTATCTCTATCTTCTAATAAAAATTGTCCCTCTGTTACAAGTTTCATATTCGAATAAAGCTCATCACTTATTATCTCTTGTTTTTCATTATTTGAGTATCCTCTCTCTACCTTTATCCTCTTAGCCTCTCCATTTTCTACTACGAAGATATATGAATATAGTTCCTTTATAACAATCGTATTTTTAGGAACTAGGTATCCTCTTTTACTTCCTGTTTCAACTAAAACCTTAGAGTACATTCCTTTTTTTATTTTCCCCTCTGGATTTTCAATTTCTACCTTTATTTGATATTTTTTATTATCTTTATTTGCTACAGGGTTTATTTCATATACATTACCAAAATAGTTATTTTCAATTCCTTCTAAATCTATTTCTGCTTTATTCCCAACAGATAATTCACTTATTTCATGGACTGATACTCCAGTTTTTACAAGCATTTTACTGTCATCAACAACTGTTACCAAATCACTATTTGGTGTTATTTTTTCATAAAGCTTTAAATCTAAATCTGTAATAATTCCATCAAATTTAGATTTCACAACTAAGTCTTCAAAATCTTTTTTAGCTGATAAATACGTTGCTTCTGAATTTTTCAAAGCACTTTCTCCTTGAAGAAAATTAATTTTTTTCACTAAATACTCCTCTTCAGATATAAGTTGTTTTTCATAAAGTTGCTTAAATTTTTCATAATTTTTTTTCTTTATTTCAAAATCTGCCTTATTAGAGATATATGTTGCTTGAGCTTTTAAATAAGCTGATTGCACTTCTTGATCCTCTAAAACTAATATAATTTGACCTTTTTTTACTTTATCTCCATTTTTAAAGTTTATCCTTTTTACAGTTCCACCCGTTTTAGTTATAACTTTAACCTCATTTAAAGGTTCCGTTACTCCACTTGATATATTTAGACGTACTATTGATTCTGGTTTTATCTCAGATATTTTAATATTTTTTCCTAGCTTTTCTTTTGATTTCTGTTTTCCATTGCTACTACCACATCCAAATAATATTAATGATATTGATATTATCAGTAACTTTTTTATCACTTTTTTCCTCCACCTATTATTATTTTGTATATAAAACTATTTTATCATATTTCATATTTATTTGCATCGCTTATATTCAATTAATATTATACTATATTTTAAAAAATATATTCACTTTTATCAACCAAATATAACTTTTTTTATATTGTTATGTTATAATAATAAACATACTATTAGGAGGTACTTTTTATGAATCATATAAATCTTTTAATCAAGCCATCGTCAAGTCTTTGCAATATAAATTGTGATTACTGTTTTTATAGTGATGTTGCATTTAATAGAGCTCACCCAAGTTTTGGATTTATGAGTATAGAAACTTTAGAAAAATTAGTAAAAGAAAGTTTCTTTACCGCAAAGAATTCTATTACATTTTCTTTTCAAGGTGGAGAGCCTACTTTAATAGGAATTGATTTTTATAAAGCATTTCATAATTTTATAAAGAAATACAATACAAATAATATTTCTGTTAACTTTTCTATTCAAACTAATGGAATTTTGTTAAATAAAGAATGGATTAATTTATTTAAACAAGAAAAATATTTAGTTGGTATTTCTTTAGATGGATATAAAGAACTACATAATTTTTTTAGAAAAGATAAATTAGGAGTGGGAACTTTTAGTCAAACTTTTAAGAATATTAAGCTATTACAAAAAAATAATATCGATTTTAATATTCTTTGTGTAGTTAATAAAAAAACTGTTGAAAATTTAAAAGATATCTACCTTTTTTTTAAAAACTCTAAGTTTAAATACTTGCAATTTATTCCTTGTTTAGATAAACTTGATAATTCTACTGGAGATTATTCTTTAACAGAACAAGAATATGGATTTTTTTTAGATGAACTTTTTAAATTGTGGAATAATGATTTAAAAAATAAAAAATATATTAGTATTCGTTTTTTCGATAATTTATTAGCTATTATTTTAAATAATCAAGCTGAATCTTGTGATATGAACGGACATTGTAGTGTTAATACTGTCGTTGAAAGTAATGGTAATATCTATCCTTGCGATTTTTATGTTTTAGATGAGCTTCTATTAGGAAATATTCATTCTACCTCTTTAAAAGAGATTCTTACTTCTGAAAAAGCTTATAATTTCGTTAAGAGTTCATTAAAGTTTGATTCAGAATGTAAAACTTGTAATTATTTCAATCTTTGTAAAAGTGGATGTAGAAGACATAAAAATTTTCAAGATGGAACTTTTAAAAATAGATTTTGTAATTCATTTAAGTATTTTTATTCTAAAAATATAAAACAACTTTTAGAGATTGCTCATTCGTTTTAATATTTCTAACTAAATTGAGAAGGAGTTTATATGAAAAAATATAAAAAATTTGAAAAAATTTTATTTTTATTTTTTATTCTTACTAATATTTTAATTATATCTTTAGTTTATAAAAAAGAAGAAAAAAATTATAACAAATACTTAATAAGTCAAATTGAAGAAAAAAAAAGAATATTTCAATTAAAAACTGATTTGTTATATTCTTCTATTTTAGATTTAAAAAATGAAAATACTTTTTTAGAGTATGAGTCTAATCCAACACCATATAACCTTCTAAAAGTTTTTAAAACTTTAAAAATTAAAAATAGTTTTTTTAGTAAATTTGGTTATAAAATTTCCTTTGGAAATAGTGACTCTAATATTTTTATTACTCCTGAAGAAACTGTAAATAAAAATGATTTTTTTACTACTTTAAAGTTTCAATTAAATTCAAAGGATAATCTTCAAATAACTGATGATGAGTCTACAATGTATCTTCTCAATTTTCCATCTAAACTTGAAACTTTACAAAAAAGTTTATGGTTAATTACTATTGATAAAAGCATCTTTTTTTCTGATATTAAAACAAAAGATATTGGACAATGGGCAATCGAAAAAAATAATAATTTTTATTCAATTATGCCATCTCTTGAAAAACTTAAACTATCAAATAAAAAAAAATTATATATTTTCAAAGATAATGCTTTTGACTTTAATTTAATTTTTCAACAAAAAAAACATAATCTATTTCCAAATATTTTTTTTGATATTCTTAAAATATTAATTTTGACTACAGCTATATTTATTTGTATTCTTAAAATATTTAATTTTTTTCAAAATCCCATTATTTATATCAATCAGCGAAAAAATCTTAAGGATTATATTTTAGGAATTAAATCTGTTAAAGATATTGATAGTTTTACTGAAAAATTTGAAAACTTAAAATTCCCACTAAGACTGGTTTTAATTGAACTTTTTGACTCTGATACCCCTGAACTTTATACGGATACTTTACCTATTGTTAAAGATTATCTAATAACCTCTTTAAATAACTCTTCTCAATATGAATATGTTGACATTGATTATAAAAGTATTCTTTTTATAGTTTCAGAAGAAGCATTAACAGATATTGACGATGGATTTTCATTTTTATTAGAACATGTTCAAAAGAAATATAATTTAAAATTAACTGCTTCTGTATCCAATGAAATTTTATATCTAGATACACTTCCTAAAGAATATATAAAATGTAAAAGAATATTAAATTTTAAATTTTTATATAGTAGTTATTTTGTTATTTTGGAATCTTTTACAAATAAAAATAATCCAAGCTTCTTTTATTCTATTGATATTGAAAATAAACTAGCAAATAGACTTTTAAATGGTAATTTCTTAGGATGTAAAAAAATAATTGATGAGATTTTCGAAGATATCGATTCTAATTTAGATAAAAATAAAGTGAACGATTTCTCCTTACTTTTATGCAATACTTTAGGAAGAGTTACTTCACAATTAGGCGAGTTTGATATAAATAATAAAATAGATATTCATATAAAAGAAACTAGTATTCCAAATTTAAAAAATACATTTTTAAAATTTTGTAAAGATATTTGTGATCTCAAACAAGTAGAAGAGAATTCTACTAATATTGAAATTAAAAATAAAATTCAACAATATTTAGAAGATAACTATTCTAATGATTTCTCTCTTGAAGATTTATCTGAATATTTAGGTTTCTCTTTTAGATACACAAGCTTACTTTTTAAAAAAAATATGGGTGATAACTTTAAAAATTATCTTAATCTTTTTAGAATAAACAAATCTAAAGAGATTATTCAAAATAATAAAAATATTAAAATTAAAGAAGTTGCTGAGTTAGTTGGATATAACAGTTCCAACACTTTCATTAGAATATTTAAAAAATATGAAGGAATCTCTCCTGCTAGATTTTTCTTAGAGAATATAACTGATAACTAAAATAGAAAAGGAGATAATAATATCTCCTTTTTTACTTATTTTGCTTAAGACTGAACCCTATCATATGCTCTTTGATTTATTTCTATAAGTTCTTTTAAACCTAATTTATTAACTCTTTCTACAAATTTTTCATAAGATTTATCAAAATCTTCTGCACCTAATACCCATTTCTGACTCATCTCATCTAAAGCCATTGATATCTGTGAGTTAATTTTTTGTACTTTCTTTGCCTCTTCTGGAGTATATTTAAAAAGTGGAACTTGATCCATTATATAACCATTTGCCATATACATCTCAGACCATTCAGTTGCTTTTGGATCTCCCCAAGCTTTTTCATATTCATAATCTTGTCGCGCTCCCATTTTAAATTGTAATCCATTATCTCTTAACACTTGTAATGCATTTTTTCCTGGAGCTTTCATTACTTTATCTGTATAATATTTTTTTCCATTTTCGTCCTTTGCGAAAGTATCTCCTTCAACTCCCCAGTTATAAAGCTCATATCCTTTATCTGAGAACCAATAATCCATATATTTAATTATTGTTACTGGATCTTTAGCACTTGCAGAAATTCCCCATCCACCTAAAGATGTTGTTCTTGCATCTGGAGCATAACTCTTCCCTTTATATTTAGGCGGTGCAATTGCTATAAATTCAAATTTTTCATTTTGTTTTTTTAATTCTTCATCATTATTATATCCTGTTGTACTTGCAAACCAATCAAATGTCACTCCTCCAATATCATTACGTAACATATAATCTCTTCCACTAAATCCTCTTGTATAAATTTCCGGATCTATAAGTCCCTCTTTATACCATTTAATTACTTCAGGCATAGCCTCTTTAAATCTTTCTTGAGTGGGACCATATTTTACTATACCATTATCTAGATAAAAGCCATATTCAGCTCCAAATAATCCAACTAACTCTTTTGTTGCAAATTCAATAGTTCTATCAAAATATGGAATTTCGTCTGCTTTTCCATTTCCATTTGGATCTTGCTCTTTAAAAGCTTTTAAGACTTTATAAAAATCATCCATATTTTCTGGAGTTTGTAATCCTAACTTATCTAGCCAATCCTTTCTTATAAACAATCCTTGTGATGCTTTCATGGCATACCAATCATAATAGCATGGAATATAATATATTTTTCCATCTGCAGCGACAGCATCCATTTTATATCTTGGATATTTATCAAAAAAGGCTTTTATATTTGGAGCATGCTTATCTATTAATTCATTTAAAGGCACCATACCCCCTGCCATACCTAAATTTTCAATTTTATCTGGATATGCATAAGATATAATATCTGGTAAATTGCCTGAAGATACTGCTAAATTAAAAGCTTGAACTTCGTCAGTTAAATTTTTAGATGTTGCACTTTCTAATTTTATATTTGTATCTTTGAACGCTTCTTTAAATACTAGCCAATTCTCATCAAAAACTTTTCCATTTTGAATTGCTAAAATTGACAATGTCACTGGTTTTTCAGATATTTTATAATTTTTATTTTTTTCATTAACATCACTAGAAAAGCTTTTTAATCCTAATAAGGCTAATGATAAAACTAACATAGATTTTCTTCTATACATATTTTAGACCTCCCAAAAATCTTTCTTATTTTCAGTATACCTCTACTTACTTTTGTTTTTCAATGGCTGTTTTTCCAACTATATGCTTTTTTCCTGTTTTGAATATACTATTTTTTAATATTGAAAACTGTATATTTACTTTTTTTATAACTAAATGTATTATTAATTATATAAAAGAATTATTACTTATTAAAAAGAAAAAATTCTTTTAAAATACTATAATAATGGTAATTTTTACTTGTATTTAAATATTCAATTGAAAAAGTAAAATTATTTAATTAACTGGGAGGAACTATGAAAAATGAACTATTCAAAGAGAATAGTAAAAAAATAATTGAAACTTGTGATTTACTTTGCAA